>NZ_JBXAFX010000025.1:0-57867 GCF_058793515.1 Novosphingobium sp. GW835-FHT14H07 | reverse complement strand
CGGCACCGGCCCGCTCCCCCGCCCGGCCACCCATTCAGGATACTCTCGTGGGTGGCCGGGCGGGGGAGCGGGCCGGTGCCGCTGCCGGAACGCGAGTTACGGCTCAGCCACAAAACGCACGACTTTGCTTGCCTTTGTGGGGCGTTTTGACTAATGGCGCTCCCGTTCGGGCCGGTCCTGTACGGATTCGGCTTGCTTTGTGTTTCCAGATTCAAGGTGACTCCCGCCGGTTTCGCGGGCTCTCGCCGTCAGATTGAGGTGTAGCGGTTTATGCAGATTCTCGTTCGCGATAACAACGTCGACCAGGCTCTTCGTGCACTCAAGAAGAAGCTGCAGCGTGAAGGCGTGTATCGCGAAATGAAGCTGCGTCGTCACTTCGAGAAGCCCTCGGAAAAGCGCGCTCGCGAGAAGGCTGCCGCGGTTCGCCGCGCCCGCAAGCTCGAGCGCAAGCGCCAGGAGCGTGACGGCGTCAAGTAAGACGGATCGGGGCGGAAACGCTCCATCTGGCTACTTGCCGTAAGCGCCCTGATGGGCCAAGAGGGCGCCGCACTCCGGCGCCCTTTTTCGTGGGCCTCGGTCAGGTCATTCGAATCATCCGGCGCGATTCGGGCGAATCGCGCTCCAGGGGGAAAGCATGTCGGAAATCACCCGCGTTCCGCTCCAGCCCGTTGCCAAGGGCTCCGTCGGCAAGATCTGGCTCGGCGTCATTGCCGCAGTCCTGCTCGGTTCGGGCGTGGCCTATGCCACCCGCTATCAGGGCATCGAGATCGAGACGGTCAAGGCCGGCACCGGCGCTTCGCCGACTAAGGCTGATGTCGCGCTGATCAACTATGTCGGGCGTCTCGCCAGCGGCAAGGAATTCGACCGGGGCCAGAACGCGGTCCTCCCGCTCGAGACCGTGATCCCTGGCTTCTCCGAGGGCCTTTCGAAGATGCAGAAGGGCGGCAAGTACGTCCTCGAGATCCCGTCCGAGAAGGCCTATGGCGCCGAGGAAAAGCGCAATCCGCAGACCGGCGAAGTGGTGATCCCCGCCAATTCCGACCTCGTCTTCGAGATCGAACTGCTCGATTTCCGCAGCGCTGCCGAAATCCAGCAGCAGCGCATGATGCTCGAACAGATGCAGCGCATGCAGGGCGGGGCCGGTGGTGCAGAAGGCGGCGCTCCCGGTGGCGTGCCGATGCCCGAAGGCGCTCCGCAACCCTGATCCTGGCCGGGCGCCCTTATGGGGCGGCCTCGGCTTGAAGCACGCCGTGCGCTCTGGTAGCGCGCGGCGTTCCTTTTTTCTTTCCGATAAGAGTATCCGCCATGTCCGTAGATACCGCCACGGTGGCGAAGATCGCCTCGCTGGCCCGCATCAAGGTCACCGAGGCCGAGCTTGACGCGATGGTCCCCGAACTCAACGGCATCCTCGCCTGGGTCGAACAGCTCGGCGAAGTCGACGTGACCGGGATCGAGCCGATGACCGCCGTCATCCCCAACCACCAGCGCCTGCGCGATGACGTGGTCAACGCCGATCCGCTGACCGGCGGCGATATCCGCGATGCGGTGCTGGCCAATGCGCCCGCGCCCGAACATGGCTTCTTCGGCGTGCCCAAGGTGATCGAATAATGACTGACCTGACCAACCTCGGCATTGCCGCCATCCGCGATGGCGTGGCCAAGGGCGAGTTTACCGCCACCGAAGTCGCCACCGCGTTCAACGCGGCGGTAGAGGCAGCACAGCCTGCCCTGAACGCCTTCATCGTCACCACGCCCGAAAAGGCGCTGGAAGCCGCTGCAAAGGTCGATGCAGACCGTTCGGCGGGCAAGGTACTGGGCAAGATGGCTGGCGTGCCGATCGGCATGAAGGACCTGTTTGCCACCAAGGGCACGCAGACCACCGCCGCCTCGAAGATCCTCGAAGGCTTCAAGCCCGAGTATGAGTCGACCGTTTCGCAGAAGCTGTGGGACGCGGGCGCGGGCATGCTCGGCAAGCTCAACCTCGATCAGTTTGCGATGGGCTCCTCGAACGAGACCAGCGCTTTCGGCAACGTGATCTCGCCCTGGCGCCGTCCGGGTGACACGGCGCCGCTGGCCCCCGGCGGCTCGTCGGGTGGTTCGTCATCTGCCGTCGCCGCGCGCATCGCCCCTGCCGCCACCGGCACCGACACCGGCGGCTCGATCCGCCAGCCTGCCGCCTTTACCGGCATTTCCGGCATCAAGCCGACCTATGGCCGCTGCTCGCGCTGGGGCGTCGTCGCCTTCGCCTCCTCGCTCGATCAGGCAGGCGCGATGGCCCACGACGTGACCGACTGCGCGATCATGCTCGAAGCCATGGCCGGATTCGATCCCAAGGATTCGACCAGTCTCAACCTGCCGGTGCCCGAATGGACCGAAGGCCTCAACGCCGACATGCGGGGCAAGAGGGTCGGTATCCCGCGCGAATACCGCCTTGATGGCATGGACCCGGACGTGGCCAGGTCGTGGGACGACGGCATCGCCTGGCTGAAGGACGCGGGCGCCGAGATCGTCGAAATCTCGCTGCCGCACACGAAGTACGCGCTGCCGACCTATTACATCATCGCTCCTGCCGAAGCTTCGTCGAACCTCGCCCGCTATGATGGCGTGCGCTACGGCCTGCGCGATCTGCCCGACGGTGCCGGCCTGCAGGACATGTACGCTGCCACCCGCGCTGCCGGCTTCGGCCCGGAAGTGAAGCGCCGCATCATGATCGGCACCTATGTGCTTTCGGCCGGCTTCTACGACGCCTACTACACGCAGGCGCAGAAGGTCCGCACCCTGATCTCGCGGGACTTCACCAACGCGTTCATGGACGTCGACGTGATCCTCGTCCCGACCGCGCCGTCCTCGGCCTTTGCGCTGGGAGAAAAGAGCGCCGATCCGCTGGAGATGTACCTGAACGACGTGTTCTCGGTGCCCGCCAGCCTTGCCGGCCTTCCGGCGATGTCGGTGCCCGCCGGGCTTGACCGCAACGGCTTGCCGCTCGGTCTTCAGGTCATCGGCAAGGCGTTCGACGAGCAGGGCGTGCTCAACGCCAGCCTTGCCATCGAACAGCGCGCGCAGTTCACCGCACGACCGGAGAAGTGGTGGTAAGCCAGCCGACCGACGGGAGCAGCGCCGGCAAGCCCTTGCGCTATCCCGTCCTCGATGCCTTGCGCGGTCTTGCGGCGCTGGGGGTGGTGTTTCATCATATCCCTGCCATGGCCGGCATTTCCGCTGCGGGGTTCGATGCGAACTTCGGCCGCATGGTCGACCTGTTCTTCGTGCTGTCGGGCTTCGTCATCGCCGCGTCCTATGGCGCGAAGCTCTCGGCAGGCTTTTCGTTCTCCCGTTTCATCTGGCTGCGCTGGGGCCGCGTGTGGCCGCTGCATGCGGCGATGCTCACCGTTTTCGCGCTGTCGATGCTGGCGCTGGGGCTGATGCGGCCGGAGTTGCGCACCCATGGCCTGATGGCGGGGGCGGCCGATCCGGCCGACCTGCCGATTGCCTACCTGCTGCTGCAGGGCGTGGTGCCTTCGCTGGGTGTCATCTGGAACCACCCAAGCTGGTCGGTATCGGTGGAGATGTTGCTTTACCTGCTTGCGGCCGCAGGCTGGCGCGCGGGCGGACAGCGCAGCTGGATGGCGTGGTTGGCGCTGGCCGTGGCCGTGCTGACATACGTTGCGCTTGGCGGACCGTTCTACGGCCTGGCGTCCAACATCGGGCGCGGCATTGCCGGGTTCGGCCTGGGCCTCGCTCTCCATCGCGCTTACCAACGCTCGACGCCGCCGACCCTGCCGGTCTCCCTGGCGACCGCGCTGGAAGGGGCTGCGCTCCTCGCTCTTGGCGCGGTGCTTTGGGGCAGCGGCAGTCTCATCGCCTTCGATCTTGCCGCCACTGCGCTGGTGGCCTTGGCCGCACTCCAGCGCGGGCTCATTTCGCGCCTGCTGTGCGCAGCGCCATTCCAGTGGCTCGGAACGATGTCCTATGCGCTCTACATGGTCCACGTCTTCGTGATCGGCCGCGTGTTCGATCTGCTGGCCGTGTTCCAGCCGCGCCTGGGGCTGATGATTGCCGATTCCACCATTGGCGGGGCAGACGCCCTGACCGGCCCGGCTTGGCAAGCTGACAGCATGAAACTTCTCATCATGGCACTGTGCCTGATCGTCGCCGTGCCTTTTGCCAGGCTAATCGAGCAACCGGCGCGCAGCTGGTCGCGCCGCGTGGCCGGGCGACCGGTGCCCAGGCCGGCGATTTGACCCCTTTCCAACCCATCCCTCACACCTTATCGGGCGGATCATGAGCGAATATCGTATCCAGGGCGCAACCGGCGAATGGGAGGTCGTGATCGGCCTCGAAGTCCACGCGCAGGTCACTTCGAATGCCAAGCTGTTCTCGGGCGCGGCCACCGCTTTCGGGGCCGAGCCGAACACGCAGGTCAGCCTCGTCGATGCGGCAATGCCAGGCATGCTTCCCGTGCCGAACATGGAGTGCATCCGCCAGGCGGTGCGCACCGGCATGGCCATCAACGCGCAGATCAACAAGTGGTCGCGGTTCGATCGCAAGAACTACTTCTACGCCGATCTTCCGCAGGGCTACCAGATCAGCCAGCTCTACCATCCGATCGTGGGTGAGGGTTCGATCGAGATCCAGCTTGACGACAAGAACCCGGAATCGACCAAGACGATCGGGATCGAGCGGATTCACGTGGAGCAGGACGCGGGCAAGCTGATGCACGATCAGCACCCGACGATGTCCTATGTCGATCTCAACCGCTCCGGCGTCGCGCTGATGGAGATCGTCAGCCGCCCCGACATGCGCTCCCCGGCCGAGGCCGGAGCGTATCTTTCGAAGCTGCGCACGATCCTGCGCTATGTCGGCTCGTGCGATGGCAACATGGACCAGGGTTCGATGCGCGCCGACGTCAACGTCTCGGTCCGCCGCCCCGGAGAACCCTTCGGCACCCGCACCGAAACCAAGAACGTCAACTCGGTCCGCTTCGTCATGGCCGTGGTCGAACAGGAGGCCAAGCGCCAGGTTGCCCTGATCGAGGATGGCGGCACGGTGGTGCAGGAAACGCGCCTCTACGATCCTGACCGCAACGAGACCCGCTCGATGCGCTCCAAGGAAGACGCGCACGACTATCGCTACTTCCCCGATCCCGATTTGCTGCCGCTCGAACTCGATGATGCCTTCCTCGAGGATTGCCGCGCGAGCCTGCCGGAACTGCCCGACGCCAAGCGCCACCGCTACGAGACCGCGCTGGGCCTCTCGGCCTACAATGCCGGTGTCCTGACGGCCGATGTCGAGACCGCGCGCTGGTTCGAAGTGCTGCTGTCCGAAACCGCGGCAAAGGCGAAGAAGAGCGAAGCCGATGTCGCCAAGCAGGCGGCCAACTGGCTGATCTCCGAACTGTTCGGCGCATTGAACAAGCTCGGCAAGGGCCTCGACAATTCGCCAGTCAGCCCGGCAGCAGGGGCCGAACTGCTCGCACTGATCGCCGACGGCACGATTTCGGGCTCCATCGCCAAGCAGGTGCTGGAAAAGATGCTGGAAAGCGGCGACGGCGCTGCCGCCATCGTCGAGCGCGAAGGCCTCAAGCAGACCTCGGACACCGGCGCCATCGAAGCCGCGATCGACGGCATCCTTGCAGCCAACGCCGACAAGGTCGAACAGTACAAGGCGGGCAAGGAAGCCCTGTTCGGCTTCTTCGTCGGCCAGACGATGAAGGCCATGCAGGGCAAGGCCAACCCCGGCGTCGTCAACGAACTGCTGAAGAAGAAGCTGGGGTGATCTTGCTGGCGCGGTGGGCGGTGCGCAGTGCGCTCCGCCCGAAGTGCTGGTGTCTATGCCGTACCGGTCAAATCAGTTCGAAGCGGGCATTACCCCGACCAGACCCTTCGACCAGATCACCATGCTGCCGGGGCCAGCTGTTCCACGATCGACCGCAGGGCCGAAGCGCCCTGCAGCCTGCGCCATGTCAGTCATGGTGGCAAAGGAAGCCACTCTTCCGGTGTCCAGCGCCAGCGACTCCGGAATAAGATCGCGCAACTGTCCGAGTGCACGATCAATGGCGCTGCGGGCAAGCTCTCCATTGTTGGCTGACCAGCGCGCAACGTTCTCGCGTACGACGAACGACGGCTTGTTCAGCACGACGGCGCTGGTAACATGCTGCAAGACCAGCACAGTCACCGTGGCACCGCCCTTGCCCGCCTTGCGCACGATCTCGAGATCCGCGCGGGCTTCGATGCGCGTGGCATCGGGCGAGAGGTAATATCCGATCCGCACGAGCCCGACGGTTGGCGTCTTGGCGACGGCGATGAAATCCAGTGGGCGCGTGGCGCCGGGCTCGACGGCAGTTTCCAATGGTGCCGGATTGACCCACGGCACGACGGCAAGGCCAGCCTTGGCTGCGTCCAGCGCCTTGGCGTTTGCGTCGTAGTCCTTGAGTGCTGCGCGCAGCGGAGTGATGGCGAAGTCCGCCTCGCGCTGGGCTATGCTGGTTAGAGCCGTGATCTTCGAACCTGCTGAAAGATCCGGGATGACACGTCCGATCTCGACCGTTGCGCCAATCTGCGGCGTGTCCACCACGATCTGGACGGCGCGACCTTCGGGCGCTGCACGATCCTTTTGGGCGAGCGTCAGTGGTCCCTTGGCCAGGTTGGGGGAGCCGGCGAATGCCGGATCTGCTGCCAGCAAGGCAATAACGGCGGCCAAGCCCGCCTTGGCAAATAGCCTCAAGGGCAGTGCTCCTATGGATCGATTGTCTGTGTGTCGCTAGCCAGTGCGGGAGGGCGAAGCGCGAGCTCTCCCTCCCGCAGTTTCCTTACTTGGTCGCCTTCAGGGTGCCAGCAAACTCGAGGAAGTTCTTGGTGAACACGTCACGCAGTTCCTTCTCTGCGCCTTCTGCCTCTTCGGTGGTCTTCGGCGGGAACAGGCTCAGGCCATTGCCGCCGCGTCCCTTTTGCAGGTCGGTCTTGGTCTTTCCGGTCCGGAAGTCCTTGACGATGAACCGGTTGTTGAGCGCACGTCCGTAGATTGCGCGCTTGGTGTATAGGTTCTGCGTGACGATCAGCTCGGCGTAACACGGCGCGGTGGAGGCCGAGAGCCGGTTGCCCGCCTTGGTTGTCACGTTGCGATCGGCGATCGGCGTTTCGAAGATCACCTGCGACGCCGGCAACTTCAGTGCGGCGGCAAGGTCGAGCGCCTTGAGCGCATCGACCTGCATCGCTGGCCCCAGCGCTTCCTTGAGATACGCGGCATCGCCGACGTTGCGGTTCTTGTTCGCGGATGCATCGGCCACCGCGCCAATGATGCCAAAGCCGGAGAGCCAGCCGGTCGTCTGCGCCTGACCTTCGATGGTCGGGAAGACGTGGAGTTCACAAGCGGGAGCGGCAGGCGCTGCAGCCTCCGTCGTCGCCGGCGCTGCCGACGTGCTGGCTTCCTGTGCCAGGGCGGTGCCGGACAATGCGCACGAAATTGCTGCCACCGCAGCAGCGAAACTGGATTTCATCTTGGGCATGAAGTTTCTTCCTCTCGTCTTGCAAGGATTTCAGGATTTCAGGACATAGGGGTGGCGGACGCGGCAGGCATGCTGCTGGCAGGCAGAGGCGACTCTGGCTTGTTCGGCTCGCGCGGCGGCGCTGATACTGCGGGTGCTGGAATGAAGCTTATCGCCTCGCCGGTCTTGCCCTTGAGGACAAGATCCTTCGGGATGGTGCCGGAGTCGCCCTTGATGAGACCCGCGAGGATGCCGACCGTGAAATAGGTTGCTGCGGTCGATCCGTTGCGATTCTTGCCTTCCTGGCGGAAGCGTCCGTCAAGCATGATCGTGCGACTGCCGACGACGAGATCGCGCAGGGTGATGTAGATGAAGCCCGCCTTGCCAAAGCTGCCTTTGTCACCCGTATAGAGTATCTCGCCGTGACCCACAGTTCCCTTCGGGATCACGACCGTTCCAGCCATGGAGACATCTTCGACCACGATCACATCGAAGCGGTCACCGGTCTTGCTGGTCTTGGACGATAGTTCGCTGGCAATCGCGACGGAAACAGCCGTGCCGACTGGCAACTCGAGCGTTGTGGCGGCTGGCTGTTGGGCAGATTGACCCGATTGCGCCTCTGTCGACATTCGTGCTGAGCTGGTTGCCGATGCAGATTGGCCATCCAATCCTTGCGCGGCCAGCGCGGCAACGCCTGTCACGAAGCTTGCAAACAGATGCATAGTACCTGAACACCCCCACCCTGCGCGCTTACTTGCACAGGGCGGGCGGTTCCACAATTACGAATCCGTCTGAAAGGATAAATCGAACGCGTTACAGGCTCGGACTTGCTGAACTACTGGGATTCACCCCCGCGTCCCCTCCATCGGGAATGTCCCGAACATGCCTGCCGTGACCTTGCCGGTCAGGGTGTCGCCCTCGATCGTTGCGGTGCAATCCAGCGTCATCGGCATCGGCACGGTCATCTTCATTTGCCAGGTCAGCGTGTTGCCATCGACCTTGCCGTTCTCGACTTCCATCGAGCCCATCTGGCCGGCGTTGGTGCCGGTGAAGCTGTCGCCATCGACGTTGACGGTGAAGGTGCTGGTCTGGTCGCCCATCGGGGTGTGGGTCACGCAATTGTAGGTGCCGGCAACGGACATTGATGCTCTCCCATTATGGTGTGCTGAGCGAAGTCTATCTACAAACGTGTCAATAGCAAGGCAGCCTCGTGACGAAGCGTTGCCCCAGTTGGCGGCACGAAAAAAGGGGCGCGCTGGCCGCACGCCCCCCAATCCGATTCGAGATGCGAAAGCTTACTTCGGCGCGGCCATTTCCTCCACCGGCAGGCCGAACTTGTCGAGCTGCGGCTTCACCTTGGCGGCGTCGCCGACCACGACCCAGACCATGCCGTCCGAGTTGATCTTCGAGCGGAAGGCCTTGTCCACCTCGGCGGCGGTCATCTTGCCGTAGCGCGCGGAAAGCGTCTCGTAGAAGTCATCCGGGCGCTGGTAGTTGACGATCTTGGCAAGGCCATCAAGCACTGCGGCGCTGGTCTCGAACATGCCGGGCAGTTCGCGGGCGCTGCCCTTGGTCGACCAGTCCAGCTCCTCTGCGGTCACGCCCTTGGTGCTGCCGTACTCGTCGATCTCGCGCTTGATCTCGACCAGGGAATCGCCGGTGCGGTCAGTCTGGACCGGGGCGATGACCTGGAAACGGACCTTGTCGAGCGGTTCGCTGACGCCGTTGTAGGCGCCATAGGTCCAGCCCTTGGCTTCGCGCAGGTTCATGTTGATGCGGCCGAGGAAGTTGCCGCCCAGGATGTCGTTGGCGGTGTTCAGCGCGACGGTGTCATCGGTGCCCTTGGCGTCGATCACCTTGCCGGCCATGATGAACGACTGCGGCGAGCCGGGGCGGTCGACGAGGATCACGCGCGACTTCTGGGCCGGGACCGCGGCGGAGAAGTCCTTCACCGGGCGGGCCATGCGGTTCGAAGGCCAGTTGCCGAAGCTGTCATCCAGCATCTTGACCACCGCATCGAGCGTGGTGTCTCCCACCACGAAGATGCGCGCGGTATCCGGGCGGAACCAGCGGGCGTGGAAGGCCAGCAGGTCTTCGCGCGTCAGCTTCTTGACCACTTCGGCATCGCCCAGGCCGCTCGACGGGAAGGCATAGGGGTGGCTGCCGTAGAGCGTTGGCACGAGCACTCGGGCGGCGAGCGCCTGCGGGCTCTTCATCTCGGCCGAGATGGCCGTGAGCTGCTGGGTGCGCACGCGCTCGAGGTCCGCCGGAGCCAGCGCCGGACGGCGTACCACGTCGGCAAGCAGGCCGAGCGATGCACCGAGGTTGGGCGAGAGCGCATCGACCTGGAACGAGGTCAGGTCGCTGGTTGCCGAGAGCGAGATGTTGGCGCCGAGGCGTTCACGCTCACGCGCGAATTCCGAGCCCGAGAGCTTCTGCGTGCCTTCATCCATCAGGCTGAGCAGAAGCGATTCGGTGCCGAGCGCCGACTTCGGATCGGCGGCATAGCCGGCATCGAAGCTGACGCGGACCGAGACGGTCGGCACTTCGGAACGCTTGGCGAAATAGACCGGAATGCCGTTCTTGAGCGTCGCGCGCTGGATCGCCGGGAAGTCGAGCGGCGCAAGCTGGCCGACGGCGGGCAGCTTCGAACGGTCCGCGCCCGCGACTGCCGGGGCAGGCACGCCCTTGGCCGGCATGTCCGGATCGCGGAAGTAGGCGGGGCGCATGCCGGTTGCGCCGTTGGTGTAAAAGCCGCCACGCGCTTCGCCGCCTTCGGTGCGCTCGCCCGGCTCCACCGTCAGCGCGAAGGCGGGGCGGGTCAGCCACTTGCCCAGCGCGGCCTTGACCTCGGCGGGCGTCATCTTGGCGGTGCGATCAAGCTCCTGCCGGTAATGCTCGGGGGTGCCGTTGTAGAGCAGGCCCTCGGCCAGTGTCGGCGCCTTGCCGTTGAAGCCGCCGGTGCGCTCCAGCCCGCGGATCTCGTTGGCGGTGGCAGAGGTTGCGGCGCGCAGCAGTTCGTCCTGCGTCGGGCCATCCTTGATGAACTTCGCGATTTCGGCATCGAGCGCGGCGGCGACCTTGGCCGGGTCCTGCCCCGGCGTGACATCGGCCTTGATCACGAACTGCGCGGCCTGCGCGAACACTTCGGCATCGGCCGAAACCGCAACGGCGACCTTCTGTTCACGCACCAGCGCGTCGTCGAGGCGCGAAGAGGCGAGGCCGCCCAGCACCGAGGCGGCAAGATCGAGCGGCAGATAGTCGGGGTTGTCGAGACCGGGCACGGCCCACATGCGGTAGATGCGCGTGGTGGCAACCTGATCCTTGATCGTCTTGGCGACGGTGGCGGGAAGCGTCGGCACCGGGGCGCTGACCGGCTTGACCTGCGGGCCCGGCTTGATGTTCCCGAACCACTTGGTGACCTTGGCCTTTGCGGTAGCCGCGTCGATGTCGCCCGAAAGGACGAGGATCGCGTTGTTGGGCCCGTAATGGTCGGTGAACCAGCCCTTCACGTCCTCGAGGCTGGCTGAATCGAGGTCGGCCATCGAGCCGATCGTCGAGTGATGGTAGGGGTGGCCCGAGGGGTAGAGATTTTCGAGCTGTTCGTACTCGACGATGCCGTAGGGATTGTTGTCACCCTGACGCTTTTCGTTCTGGACGACGGCGCGCTGGTTATCGAGCACCTTCTGCGTCACCGCGCCGAGCAGGTGGCCCATGCGGTCCGATTCCATCATCAGCACCATGTCGAGCGCGGCGGTGGGCACGGTCTCGAAGTAGTTGGTGCGATCGAACCAGGTGGTTCCATTGACGTCGGTGGCGCCGACCTGCTGCAGCGGCGTGAAGAAATCACCCGGCACGTTCTCGGTGCCATTGAACATCAGGTGTTCGAACAGGTGGGCAAAGCCGGTCTTGCCCTTGGGCTCGTTCTTCGAGCCAACGCCGTACCACACCGAGACCGCGACCACGGGAGCCTTGCGGTCGGTGTTGACCAGCACGGTCAGGCCGTTGTCGAGCTTGAAGCTTTCGTACGGAATCTGGACCTTGGCAACGAGGTCGGAGAGCGGGGCAGGCTTTGCTTCCTGCGCAAGGGCAGGTGATGCAAGCGCGGTCGATGCGGCAAGGGCAAGCAGGCTGGCGGAAAGTTTGTGCTGCATGAGTGTCCCGTGAAGTGGCAGCGGACAGGCGCGCTGCGGGGGTTGTGCGAGGTCGAAGAGCAGGTCCAGCCTGAATGTCGGCTTAGCCACAGCTCCCAGATTTGGTTTGATTGGAAACTTTCTAGTGCCCATGCTCGCGCGCGCAAGTGGCGCGTGCCCAATGGACAGGTGCCACGCGATCCGTTTCGACAAACGACAAAGAGAGACCGATGAACGTCAAGCTGCTTGTTTCTGCGCTGTTGCTGTCTGGCGCAGCAGTTCCTGCCTTGGCCGAGGAGCCGGTGTTCGATGCGCAGGCCGTGCGTGCGCACGTGACCTTCCTGGCCGACGATCTGCTGGAAGGGCGCGATACCGGCAGCCGCGGTTACGACATCGCCGCCAGTTACGTTGCCTCGCAGTTCATTGCGCTGGGGCTCAAGCCTGCCGCCGCCGATGGCTCGTTCTTCCAGAAGCTGACGGTGCGCGAGGCGCGGCTGGATGGCGCGCCGAAGCTCGCGCTGACTTATGGCGGCAAGGAGACTGTGCTGTCCGATACGGCGCAACTGCTGGTGCGGCCCAGCCTGACCGACGCCAAGGTGTCATTCGAAGCGCCGCTTGTGTTTGCAGGCTTCGGTTTCGACCGCCCGGACCTTGGATTCAACGACTACAAGGGCCTCGACGTAAAGGGCAAGATCGTCGTCGTGCTCACCGGCTTTCCCAAGGGCACGCCGAGCGAGCTTGGCGCGCACCTCAATTCCGACAAGGCGATGATGGCGATGAAGCGCGGCGCGATCGGCGTGATCAGCGTGCCGACGATCGAGGATACCGCCCGCCGCCCGTGGGACAAGCGCGTGGCGATCTCTGATGGTCCGGCCAAGGGCTGGGTCGGCGCTGATGGCAGGGCCTTCAGCCGCACGCCGGGTATCAAGGGCGGGGCGACGCTCAACCCCGATGCTGCCGCGCCGTTGTTCGCCGCATCGGGCAAGCCGCTGGCGAAGATTCTTGCAGAGGCCAACAGGACCGGCGGCAAGCCCAAGGGCTTTGCCATGAAAGCTCGCGCCAGCCTGTCCTATGCGCAGACGTGGAAGGACGTGGTCAGCGAGAACGTGGTTGCCATGTTGCCGGGAAGCGACCCGCGGGTTGCGGACGAGTTCATCGCCATGACCGCGCATCTCGATCACATCGGCGTGCATGGGAAAGGCGAGGACACGCTGCACAACGGCGCCATGGACAATGCCTCGGGCGTGGCGACGATGATCGAGGTGGCGCGTGCCGTGGCGAAGGAGAAGCCCCGCCGTTCGGTGATGTTCGCGGCGCTGACCGGGGAGGAAGGCGGTCTGATCGGCTCGGACTATCTGGCGCGCAACCCGGTCGTGAAGGGTGAGGTTACAGGCCTCGTCAACTTCGACATGCCGGTGCTGACCTACATGTTCAGTGATGTCGTGGCCTTCGGTGCCGAAAATTCGACGATGGGCAAGGTCGTGGCCGAAGCGGCGACAAAGGCGGGGATCAAGCTCTCGCCCGATCCGATGCCCGAGGAGGGGCTGTTCACCCGCTCGGACCATTACCGCTTCGTGCAGCAGGGCGTGCCCGCGGTGTTCATGATGACCGGCTTCGAAGGGCCGGGCGAAAAGGCCTTCCGCAGCTTCCTGAAGGATCACTACCATCAACCCAGCGACGATCTGAAGCTGCCGTTCAATTGGGATGCCGGTGCGCTGTTTGCCAAGGTCAACTACTACACCGTGATGGGGCTCGCCAACGGGGCCGAGCGGCCGAAGTGGTACGCAGGCAGCTTCTTCGGCAAGGAATTCGCGCCCAGGGCTGCGAAGGCGGCCGATCCGGTGAAGTAGGCCGGAACCTTTGGCGTCCCCGCGCAGGCGGGAACCTCGGCGGTGTTAACGAAGGTTCGCGTAAACCGACCGAGGCCCCGGCCTGCGTGGGGGAGCAGGTTCCTGTCCTTGCTCCCGATCAAGGAACTACCCCTGTCGAACGGTGTAGCTTTTTCGTCGGCGCGACCCTTGTGTTGCGTAAAAGCCACACCATGTTCTGCGCAACAGGAGGATGTTCAACACCATGAACCTCGAGAAATTCACCGACCGCGCCAAGGGCTTCCTGCAAGCCGCGCAGACCGTTGCGATCCGCATGAACCATCAGCGGATCACGCCGGACCATATCCTCAAGGCCCTGCTGGAAGACAGCGAGGGCATGGCCAGCGGGCTGATCCAGCGCGCGGGCGGCAATGCCGCATTGGCGCAGACCGAAGTCGACAAGGCGCTGGCGAAGATTCCGGCGGTGTCGGGTTCCGGTGCGCAGCAGACGCCGGGGCTCGACAACGATGCCGTGCGCGTGCTCGATGCCGCCGAGCAGATTGCCGCGAAATCCAACGACAGCTTCGTCACCGTCGAGCGCATGCTCGTCGCGCTGACGCTCGCCACCACGACCTCGGCGGGGCAGGCGCTCAAGGCTGCCAATGTCACGCCGCAGGCGCTCGAAGCGGCGATCACGCAGCTTCGTGGCGGGCGCACGGCGGACAGCGCCAGCGCCGAAAACGCCTATGACGCGATGAAGAAGTATGCCCGCGACCTGACCGAGGCCGCGCGCGAGGGCAAGCTCGACCCGGTGATCGGCCGCGACGAGGAGATTCGCCGCACCGTGCAGATCCTCGCCCGCCGCACCAAGAACAACCCGGCGCTGATCGGCGAACCGGGCGTGGGCAAGACCGCGATTGCCGAAGGCCTCGCGCTGCGCATCGCCAATGGCGACGTGCCGGATTCGCTGCGTGACCGCACGCTGATGGCGCTCGACATGGGCAGCCTGATTGCGGGGGCGAAGTATCGCGGCGAGTTCGAGGAGCGCTTGAAGGCCGTGCTGGACGAGGTCAAGGGCGCCGAAGGGCAGATCATCCTGTTCATCGACGAGATGCACACCCTGATCGGGGCGGGCAAATCGGAAGGCGCGATGGACGCTGGCAACCTGCTCAAGCCTGCGCTCGCCCGCGGCGAACTGCACTGCATCGGCGCGACGACGCTCGACGAGTACCAGAAGTACGTCGAGAAGGACCCCGCGTTGCAGCGGCGGTTCCAGCCGGTCTTCGTGGGCGAGCCGACCGTGGAGGACACGATCTCGATCCTGCGCGGCATCAAGGACAAGTACGAGCTGCACCACGGCGTGCGCATTGCCGACAATGCGATCGTGGCGGCGGCGACGCTGTCCAACCGCTACATCTCGGACCGCTTCCTGCCCGACAAGGCCATCGACCTGATGGACGAGGCGGCGAGCCGCATCCGCATGGAAGTGGAAAGCAAGCCCGAGGAGATCGAGAAGCTCGACCGCCGCATCATCCAGATGAAGATCGAGGAGATGGCGCTGGCCAAGGAAACCGACGCCGCGTCGAAGGACCGGCTGGCGACCTTGCGCGAGGAACTGGCGAACCTTGAGCAGCAATCGGCCGAGCTGACCACGCGCTGGCAGAACGAGCGCGACAAGATCGCCGCCGAGGGCAAGGTCAAGGAAGCGCTCGATGCCGCGCGCAGCGAGCTGGAAGTGGCGCAGCGCAATGGCGACCTGGCGAAGGCCGGGGAGCTTGCCTATGGCCGCATTCCCGAGCTTGAGCGGCAGCTGGCCGAAGCACAGGGCGTGAGCGCCAATGCCATGCTGCGCGAGGAGGTGACCGCCGAGGACATCGCCGCCGTCGTCAGCAAGTGGACCGGCGTGCCCGTCGACCGCATGATGGAAGGCGAGCGCGAGAAGCTGCTCAAGATGGAAGAGGTGCTGGGCAAGCGCGTGATCGGGCAGAAGGACGCGGTGCTGGCCGTGTCCAAGGCCGTGCGCCGCGCGCGGGCCGGATTGCAGGACCCGAACCGTCCGCTGGGCAGCTTCCTGTTCCTCGGCCCCACGGGCGTGGGCAAGACCGAGCTGACCAAGGCGCTGGCCGGCTTCCTGTTCGACGACGACAGCGCGATGGTGCGCATCGACATGAGCGAGTTCATGGAGAAGCACTCCGTCAGCCGCCTGATCGGCGCGCCTCCGGGCTATGTCGGCTATGACGAGGGCGGCGTTCTGACCGAAGCTGTGCGCAGGCGGCCCTATCAGGTCGTGCTGTTCGACGAGGTCGAGAAGGCGCACGGCGACGTGTTCAACGTGCTCCTGCAGGTGCTTGATGATGGCCGCCTGACCGACGGGCAGGGCCGCGTGGTGGATTTCACCAACACGCTGATCATCCTGACCAGCAACCTCGGCAGCCAGTACCTCGCCAATCTGGAAGAGGGGCAGGACGTCGCCTCGGTCGAACCGCAGGTCATGGATATCGTGCGCGGGCACTTCCGGCCCGAGTTCCTCAACCGGCTGGACGAGATCATCCTGTTCCACCGGCTGGGCCAGGAACACATGGCGCCGATCGTCGACATCCAGGTCGGCCGGGTGGCGAGCCTGCTCAAGGACCGCAAGATCGTGCTCGACCTGACCGATGCGGCCAAGCGCTGGTTGGGCCGCGTCGGCTACGATCCGGTCTATGGCGCGCGTCCGCTGAAGCGGGCGGTGCAGCGCTATCTGCAGGACCCGCTGGCCGAGAAGCTCTTGGGCGGCGAGGTGCCGGACGGCTCGACCGTGCGGATCGACGAGGGCGACGGGGCGCTGACGTTCATCGTGGAGTGATCGGGGAAGGGGCTGCTGCGGTGGCCCCTTTTTCGTTGGCGCGGCACTGATTTGCCCACCCCGCTGCGACTAGCTTCACTGCGTTCAGGAAGTCTCGCGGCCCTCCCGCCTGCGGGAGGGCAGGAGTCAGGCGCTGCCCTTTCATCCCCCCTCCCGTAAACTGGAGGGGATCGGGGTGGGCATCCTTCGACAAGCTCAGGATGAGGGGTGACGCGCGACAGGGCAGATCATCCGCTGGCGAATGCGGACCGTAACGCCGGTGGGAAGCTTGCAGATCGCGCGACCGGTGCGGTGCCGTTGTGGCACGCAAAGGATGGGGCGCGGGACCGGTTGCGAGTGGCCGGGGGGCGGTTCCGGGCCCCTTGTCGGCTCAGCCTGAGGGCGGACACATGCGAAAGGACGAAGCTTTGGCAGCGGCTCGCGTACTGCCTTGGCTTCTGGCAAGCGGCTGCGTGAAAAGAACCTGTCGTTTGCGCCGACATTGTCACGCAATCATGGCGGGTTCCGCATCCGCAGCGTCGCTCAGGGTTCGGCGCCGTGCTATCAGCCCTGGGTTGTCCTGTCTGTCCTTGGGTAACGGCAAGTCTTGCCCGGTGGGTCTGGGCTTTACGCCCCGCATTGAACCCGCTGCGCACCTGCCGCACCGATCGCGCCGGAAGCTTTCCGCACACAGCATGGGCTTCCGAAGGGAGAGGAGCGAGTTGGCCTTGTGCCCTCTCCTGACCTGTGGGCGGGGCGTATAACCTATATGGTTCGTTTTGTCAAGGGTCACCGCATCTGACTTACTCGTACTCAGCACGGATGACAAAGCTTTGGTGTGAAAGCCAGTTTGCATTTATATTGGCAACTTTAGCTGCCTCAGCAGTAACGCCGAATGACATGTCTAAGGTCGTGATGGTTTCTATACGCCCCCCATCCACACCTTTTGTCGCAGCGACTATCTCATCAAAATATGGCATCCAATGGAGAGTTTTATCCTCATCAAAACTCTCTTTCTTTGGATTTTTATAGCTCGCAGAAAACCACCGCCGCTGCTCTTCCGACAATTTTTTCTCACCTGAACCTCCGATTTCCCAGCCCCCGGCAGCATAATAATTTCCTGATTTTTGCGAAATAATTTCTATGCTTATTTCTCTCAGAGCTACTGCAGATCGGAAGTATCTAATAATATGGGATCTCTGTTCATTTAATATGTATGCATGCATTTGATCTGATCGAATATATACCTCGGGCAAGCGTGGGTGTTGCGCATATACAACGCCGGTTTGTAGAATGTCTCCATCGATATCGACAAAATCTCTAACGAACTTTGACTTTAAATCTTCGACTTCAACTGAACCCGATTTCGCAGAAATATTCTTCGAAATAGTATCTGCGGCTGTTGATATCGCCATTCCGGCGGATTTCATCCACGCAGGTGCCTTTGGTGAAAAACCAAAGCGTTTTGCAGTCTCAACCACAGGAAGTTGAGACAAGCTTTTCACTGCGTGATCAGACCATGATTTCTGGGTAGAATCGGGCACAATGCGTATGATGCGGGTCAGCAAGTTGGTTACCTCTGAAACATGAAACGTACAAGATCAATCTTATTGGATCTCTTGCTTCAAGGACAGGGTCTTTGTCAAAAATTTTGGCTGAGAGGCGTCTTGGGTGAGCGCAAGTTTTGTGTAGTTTATCTTGTCATCGGCACGTTACAATTAGTCTGATCTTTGGGCATTGCAGGGTCTTTGCGAAACTCTAAAATGAATGCGCAAATGCGAGAAGCCCACTGCACAGTCCATTACACCGCCTTGCACCCCACCTTCACCCACCCCATATCCCGGCAGATGGGGGCCGCAGATACGATCATTTCCGGGACTGTCGCGGCTGGCGGGCAGCGGCTGGACAAGGCTTTGGCCGATGCCTCGGGCTTGTCGCGGGAGCGGGTGAAGGCTTTGTTGGCCGAAGGGCGAGTGACTCTTTCCGGGAAGGTCGCTTCGCAGGCTTCGGTGAAGGTGGCCGAGGGCACTGCCTTCGAGATCCGCGTGCCTGAGGCGGCGCCTGCCGAGGCCATTGCGCAGGATATTCCTCTCAGCGTCGTCTATGAGGACGATGCGCTGATCGTGGTCGACAAGCCGGCGGGCCTGGTGGTGCATCCCGCGGCCGGGAATCTCGACGGGACGCTGGTCAATGCGCTGCTGCACCACTGCGCGGGGCAATTGTCCGGCATCGGCGGGGTGGCGCGACCGGGGATCGTGCATCGGATCGACAAGGATACCTCGGGGCTGCTGGTCGTCGCCAAGACCGACGTGGCGCACGAGGGACTGGCCAAGCAGTTTGCCGACCATTCGATCGTGCGCGCCTATAAATGCGTGACGGCAGGGCTGCCGGTGCCGCCATCGGGCACGGTGCGCGGGGCGATTGCGCGGTCGAGCCACGATCGCAAGAAGATGGCGCTGGTCGAGGATGGCAGGGGCAAGCATGCGGTGACGCATTACAAGACGCTGGCGGCGCTCGAAGGGGCGGCGCTGGTGGAGTGTCGGCTCGAGACCGGGAGAACCCACCAGGTGCGCGTTCACCTTGCGTCAATCGGCCATGCGCTATTGGGTGATCCTGTCTATGGACGCACACCTTCAAAGCTTCGGCCGCTGCTCCAGCGGCTCGGGTTTCATCGCCAGGCGCTGCATGCCGCGGAACTGGGGTTCATTCACCCCGTTACCGGTGCGACCCATCATTTCGCCAGCCCGACGCCCGTCGATATGCGGGAACTCATCGTCGAACTCTGCGCTGAAGGGCATGATGCAAAGGTACTGGCGATGTTGTAATGAAGGACTTTGGAGTCGTCCGCGAGGAGGCTCCGTTTGAGTGGTCCCGCCGCCGGTCGCCCATCAGGGGGCCGTCAACTGGGAACCGACGCGAAGAAAGGACGTGTTCAGGTGAGTGAGGAAAGAAACGCTGTGTCAGTACCTGCCCTTGGCGGGGAAGCCAGCCTCAACCGCTATCTCTCGGAAATCCGCAAGTTCCCCGTGCTTACGGCTGAGCAGGAATACATGCTCGCCAAGCGTTTTCAGGAACATCAGGATCCCGAAGCTGCCGCCCAGCTGGTGACGAGCCACCTGCGTCTCGTGGCGAAGATCGCCATGGGCTATCGCGGCTATGGCCTGCCGGTCAGCGAGCTGATCTCCGAAGGCAACATCGGCCTGATGCAGGGCGTGAAGAAGTTCGAGCCCGACCGGGGCTTCCGTCTCGCCACTTATGCGATGTGGTGGATCAAGGCCTCGATGCAGGAGTTCATCCTGCGCTCGTGGAGCCTGGTGAAGATGGGCACCACGGCGGCGCAGAAGAAGCTGTTCTTCAACCTTCGCCGGATGAAGAAGAACCTCGAGGCGTTCGAGGATTCTGACCTGCATCCTGACGACGTGCGCAAGATCGCGACCGACCTCGGCGTGCCCGAGCAGGAAGTGGTCAACATGAACCGGCGCATGATGATGGGCGGCGATGCCTCGCTCAACGTCTCGATGCGCGAGGACGGTGAAGGCTCGTGGCAGGACTGGCTGACCGACGACCGCCCGCTGCAGGACGAGACCGTGGCCGACGCCGAGGAGGCTAGCTATCGCCACCAACTGCTGGTCGAGGCGATGGACAGCCTGAACGAGCGCGAGCGGCACATCCTGACGGATCGCCGTCTGGTCGATGAGCCGAAAACGCTGGAAGAGCTTAGCCAAGTCTACAACGTCAGCCGCGAACGCGTCCGCCAGATCGAGGTGCGCGCGTTCGAGAAGCTGCAGAAGGCGATCCAGCGAATCGCGGTGGAGCGCAAGCTGCTGCCGGCCTGACGCGGGTTGCATGAGTCATACGAAGCGGCCGGGTGGTAAGCCCGGCCGTTTTTGTTTGTGCTTCTGGTTCCCCTGTCTGCTCGTGCTGAGCTTTTTCGAAGCATGCTGATTGGCCCAGCGTCCTTCGACAGGCTCAGGACGAGCGGAGGGTGGGGCCGGGGGGCTCACGACATATGCAGCCGGTCCGTATCCAGCGCCGCGCCCGCAAGGAACCACAAGGCGTGGCGGCCGGGGAGGAAGAAGTAGCCGCCGCCGCGCAGGGTGACGTAGCGCTGGACGGGGCACAGCTCGAGCGGGGCATTGCGGCCGAGGATGGTGAAGCGCTGGTCGGCGGTTTCGGTCGGGCCCTTGTGCATGGCGAAGGGATCGGGTTCGCATTCGAGGCCGTGGAAGGTGGGCGAGGCGAGCCAAGTTTGCTGGACGAATTCGAACTGGCGTTCGAGATCGGCGTTGAAGGCCATGAACAGCGTGCCGCGGGCGGTGTCGCCGTCCTGATCGAGATAGGGGCGGCCTCGGCGGAGCAGGCGGTGGCGGTTGCTGACTGACAGCTCCACCGGCTCGGTCGGGGCGAGGCTGTCGCGCGGGAAGGTGCGCCGGACGTGGCTGCCGAAGGGGCAGCGCAGCCCTTGCGGATCGGCGTCCTTGTAGAGGAAATCGTTCTTCCGCATCGCGTCCACCCCGCTCTTCATTGCCGGGTGGAAGGGATTGTCGATCAGCGCCGAGCCATCACGCCAACGGCCGAGCATCTTGGCAGCGATCCATTCGCGTGTGCGGTGGATGTTGCCGTTATGCGGGTTGATGACATCGGGCTGCCGGCAGATCTCGTGCGCCTTTTCATCGAGCTGCTTGCGAAAACCCTCGACATCCTGCGCCAGCTGGCGGATCACCAGATAGCTACCGTTGCGGCCGAAATCGCGCGCGCGGGCGCCCTGATCGGCGAAATCGGGGTACTGTGTCGGCTGGTCGGGCGGGGGCGAGGGCAGGAGGACTTCGGGCAACATGCCCAGGCTGTCCATGCG
Source organism: Novosphingobium sp. GW835-FHT14H07 (assembly GCF_058793515.1). Lineage (NCBI taxonomy): Bacteria > Pseudomonadati > Pseudomonadota > Alphaproteobacteria > Sphingomonadales > Sphingomonadaceae > Novosphingobium > Novosphingobium sp. GW835-FHT14H07. The sequence continues at coordinate 36,768 of NZ_JBXAFX010000025.1, read as the reverse complement.
GCGCTCGACCAGCGGGGAAGGCGGGTAGTAGCCGCGGTTGTCGGTGTAGCCGAGGATGAACTCGCCGGGTTCGACGCCATGGACCGGATCGGGCGCGCCGTGGCGACCGGGGAAGCCGCGCACCAGTGGTTGCGAGACGCCATCGACGAAGCCGAAGGGTTCTTCGGAGAGATCGTCGTTGCTAGACTGGGCATGGACGAATTCCGCGCCCTCGGCCGGCTTGGAAACGCTGTCGTCACTGGTTCTCCATGCCTCCTTGAAGCGTTCGAGATCAAAGGCTTTCAGGCCCGTGCGGATCGAGGCTTTCTCGGTAATGCCGATGGCAGCAGCATCGCTGACGATCTGCGCGAACTTCTGCGCAGCGAGTTCGTCCTTGGCGTAGAGCAGCAGGACGACGTGGGTATCGTCGTCGCACCATTCGAGCTGCTCGGGATCGCCCAGCGCGCGCTTGCGGCTGGCGTGGGCCATGCCGAGCGAGAAGGCCGGCGGGAATCCCTGCTGCGTGCCGGGACCTTCGAGCGCCAGTTCCTTGTCCAGCCCGAGCAGGCGCAGGCCGGCGGCGGAGAAGGCGATGTTGCAGACGAAGTCCTGCGGCGGCTTGTCACCGAACGAGACGAGATCCTCGGCAATCAGGCCTGCGAGCCACTTCTGCACGTGGGCATAGGGATGGGCGCTGCCTTCACGGCGCGGCTCGCCGAAGTTCAGGGCGACGACGCGGCTGTGCGGGTGGCGCTTCAACCCGCCGAACATCAGCGTCTGGATTTCCTCGTACTGCAACCCGTAATCGGGCCGGGGAATCGAGCCGAACAGGTCGAGCCAGGCTTCGGCGTCGGAGGGGTTGGCTTCGAGGCGGTCCTTGCAGAGCAACCCGCTGACGATCAGCGCATGCTTGCGCATGGCGGTGGTCGAAAGATCGGGGTGTGCGGCGAACCAGAACGGGGTGGGGCGCATCGAGCAGCGCGCATAGCGCTTCATGCGGTCGCCATCCTCGGCGCCCTTGAAGAAGAGCAGGCGCGTGGAGGGAAAGCCCTCCGCGTTGCTCCACACGGCGGTGACGCCTTCGGAGGCCTTGGTGATGAAGTCTTCGAGGTAGCTTTCCCAGCTGCCATCGTAGTTCGAGAAGAACACGAGCTGGCGGGTGCCGGGCAGGACGACCCAGCGCGCGGCGTGGATCGTGCCGATGGTGGCGAGGAAGCCTTTTCGCATCACCCCGATCCTGGCCATGATGGCGACGGCAGTGAAGGCAAGCGGCAGGGTCCAGCGGCGCACCCACGCGCGGCGCAGCGTGGTCACGCTGACCATGTGGTTGGGGATGACGCCGGGCGCGTTCTCGCGCGCCATCATGTCGCCGAGCGCGGCGGCAGAGGGTGTGCGATCCACTGGCGTGTTGGCGAGTTCGTCGCGGCGCAGCAGCCACGCCACAGCCGCTACAATCATCAGTGCGATGACCAGGGCGGGGAAAATGGCGCCCTTGAACAGGGCGATGCCGGTTGCGCCTCCTGCCAAACCGAGCAGGAGCGCAAGGCCATAGCCGATCGCCAGCAGGGGCCAGATCAGCCCTTGCGCATTGGCAAGCCCCTTGCCGATCCAGCCCAGCGTCCAGCGCGAGCGGGCGAAATCGAGCCATGGCGCGTCGGCGCGCTCGCAGAAGGCGAGCTTGGGTGGCTTGCGGTCGTCCAGCCTGGCGAGATCGTCTTTCAGCTCTGTCGCGACAACGCGGAACAGGCTTTGCGGGCCGTGGAGCGAGGAGCGGGCACGCTCGCGCGCGATGATTGACCGTGCCTTGGCAACGATCGCGCGATTCTCGTCGATGGTGCGCACGCCAAGGCCCGGCAGACCGACGAAAGGCAGGCCGGTCAGGCGGCGGTCAATCCAGGGCACGCGGAAGACGGCGGGGTTGATACCGTAGGCATGGCGACGCAGCAGCGGCAGGACTTCGCCGACCGCGCCGATGCCGCTGGTCAGCTTGAGCACCGGGAGCAGCAAGGGGCCGGCATGCTCGGCAATCAGGTCAAGCGCGCGTCCGGCGTCGCCATCGACCGTGGCTTCGATGACGAGATGTGCCCGCTTTCCCGGTGCTTCGGGCGGGATGGCATGGATGCTGGCGAAGTGGACCACGCCGGTCTGGCGCAGGGCGCTGGCCATGGCTTCGTTCGCCGGATTGCCGAGTTCGCCGATCTCGCGCTCGATGTCGCCCACGTCGCACCATTCGGACTTGTCTCCGAAGGGGATGGCAACGGTGACGAAGTCCTGAGTGACGCTCAAAGGTTGGTTCCTTTGTGTTTACTGGCGGATGGCGGTGAAGCTCAGATCGTCCGGCAGGCCGAGGAAGGTGCCAAGGCTGGCGTTTGGGGCGGGTTCGATCCGCCCTGCAGTGGCGGCGATGGCCTCGGCAATGATCGTCCAGGCGATGCCGCGGCCATAGCAGACATGCGGACCCTGCAGCGGGCCGGAGGTGATGTAGGGACGGGCGGGATCGGGCGCGAAACGGTCCGCTTGCGGGAAGGCGGCATCGTCGTGCGCCGCAGCGCCGACCAGAGCGACGATGCGGTCTCCAGCCTTCAGTTGCTCCCCGCGCCAGGTGCAATCGCGGCGGACGCGGCGAACGAGCTGGCTGGTATCAGCCAGACGCAGCATTTCGGCGATCGTCGCGTCGCGCGCTTTTGGCTCAAGCGCGGGATCGCACAACCGCTGCACCAGCGCAGGCCAGGGAATGCCTGCTTCGCGCCCGCGCTCCGAAGCGCTGAAAGCGGCCACTTCCGAAAGGACCTTGCCGACGATCAGCACGAGCGCGCCGGTCAGTTCGAACAGGACGCTGCGTGCCTGCAGGCGGTAGTCTGCAACATCGGGGAATTGCGGCTGCACCGCGACAAGTGCGCTGAGCAGGCTGATATCAGGCGCGACTTCGGGCATGTCGAGCGCATCGTCGATGGCGGCGAGCCCGACGCTGGCGGTCTTTCCGGCGAGCCATGGAACTGCGCCGGTGCTGGTGATGATGGTCCCGAAGACATGGCCGAACAGCGGCACTTGCAGGAACAGGGCGCTCAGCGCGTCGCCCAGTTCGTCCTTGCGGCGCAGAGCGGGGCCGGGTCTCGCCAGGTTCCGCGCAAACAGCAGGAGCGGCACCGGCCACGGCACCTTTTCCGGCGCAGGCACGCCCAAAACCCGCCGCGCCACGCGGTAGGAGAGCAGGAAGGCATATTCCCGGACGAAATTGATGGTCTCGCCGGTCTGCGCACGTCGCTGCAGGACGTCGAGAATGTCCGACGCCTCCTTGCGTGCCATGGCAGCGATCCAGCCGCGGAAGCCCGGGTCCAGATTGGGCGGAACGCTTGGGTCCACGCCCGGAATGCGGGCATTGAGCCAGCTTTGCGCGGCATGGAGCTGGCGAAGGCGCACCTGCCGGTTGCCGTCGTTCTCGCCCACCAGATAGCGCGTGCCGGGCACGACCTGTTCGAGCAGGTCATCGTACTGCTGCAGCGAGAAGGTGTCTTCCTCGCTCAACACTGCGCTGACCACGTCGTGCCTTGCGGCGGCAAAGACCCGAACGCCACCCTTGTCCAGTTCGGCGCAGCGGAGCAGCGCTGGCGCGCCCGGCTGGAACAGGCGGGCTGACGCTGCGGCAAGCACGGCCTGCTGGTTCATGCGATGCGATCCTCGATGGCGACGAGCCGGCGTTGCAGGCAAGCGAGGCCTAGTTCGTCGATCCTGCGGACGAGGTCAGCCGTCGGCACATCCTGCGCGCCCCACACTGCCATCCCGGTCTGCGCCTCAACCTCGCGGCACAGCACCAGTGCGTGCAATTCGTGCATCGCCTCTCCGCACGAACGGCAGTGTTCGAGCGCTTCGGCGGCAAGGTCGGCGGCCTGCACCACCTTGCCCTGCGCCAGGGCAAGGCGGGCGCGGGCCTCGTGCAGGTAGTAGGTCGCAGAGGTGCGGACATGCCGGAAGTGGCCCCGGGCGACCGACTCTGACAGAACGGCTTCGGCTTCGCGCAGCTGGCCCAGTTCGATCAGCGTCAGGGCAAGCCAGCTTGCACTGGCCGGTTCGAAGCCGAGGAAATGATGGTGCAGGCAATCGGCGTAGGCGCCGCGCAGTATGCCAAGTGCCCGTTCGAACCTGCCCTCGCGGTAGTGCAGGTAGCCATGGGCGAGATCGGCGAGCAATTGCGAATAGGCGTGCGCATAGCGGCGCGAAAGATTGAGCGCTTCGGCCACCCACGAACGCGCCTTGGCGATATCCCCCAGATCGGTGAGATACCACGCGCCGAAAGCGCGGGCGAGCACGTGGGGAATGACCACGACTGCACCGAAGGTCGATCCGCGCTGTCCATCGTCCAGCCTGTTTCCCAGACGTTCGATGCGCGCGATTGCAGCACGCGGACGGGCTTGCGAGAAGGCGAGATAGGCCGCGACGAGATCGGCATAAGTCCGGCGTGGCAAGCTGTCGTGCGCATCGAGATCGGCCTCGGCGCGGGCGAGCCAGGCTTCGCCCTGAAGCGGAGCGCCATCGATCCAGTCAAGCAGCGCCATGTTGATCCGTGCGACGGTGCGGATGCCCGGGCCCATGTCGACGGTGCCTTCAGCCAGGAGCGCCATGTCCTCGCGCGTGATCTGCTCTTGCGACAGCTGCTGCAGCGTATCGAAGGCGAGCAGCGAGAAGCGCGCCCGTTCCGATGCGGCAGCGGCGGGTTCGAGGCGTGCTGCCATATCGCGCGCGCGCAGGTAAAGCTGGCGCACCGAATCGATCGCCGCGAGGCTCAATGCCTGCTGGCAGGCATCCCAGAGATGCCCGAGTGCGCGCTGCGGCAGGCCGGCCTTTTCGGCGTGGGTCGCAAGTTCGGCATGGCTGGCGACCTCGGCCTCCTGCGATGACGAGGCCTGCGTGGCGAGAAGTTCGAGCGCCTTGGCATGCATCGCGGTCCGCCGCCGCCGGGGCATGGTGCGATAGGCCGCTTCCTGCACCAGCTGGTGGGTGAACCGCGCCTGGTTGGCCACGGCGAATTCCACCACCCGCGCTTCTACCAGCCGCGCGATGGCGCTGGAAGGATTGCGGCAGACGAGTGCGGCGCCTTGCTGCAGGCGGCTCACCGGGAAGATGGGGCCAAGCGCTGCGCAGAACTGGCACAGGCGTGTCGAATCGTCGTCAAGCGCCGCGAGCCGGGCGCCGAGCAGGGCATCGAGCCGTGCCGGAATGCGTGCCGACAGTTCGGCTGGCTCGGTGCCGTCCTCTCCCTGCGCGCTGACCGCGAATTCCTGCAGTGCGAGAGGCAGGCCTTGCGCACGGTCGAGAATCCGCTCGATGGTGGCTTCGTCAAGCGGAGCGAAGCGATTGATCATCGCGACAAGGCTGCGCGCGGCGCGGGGGCCGAGCGGATCGAGGTCGATCACCTGATCGCAGCATTGGGCGAGGCTGGTGCGCGCTTCCGGCCGCGCGGCCAGAAGCATCGTCATGATGCGGCCCTCCCTGATGCCGGTGAGCACCGAGAGGGTTTCGCGATCGAGATATTGGCCATCGTCTACCAGCAGCAGCAGCGGGACGTGGACTACGGCCAGCTGAAACAGGCGGAGAATGGTCTGGGTAGCGATACGGTTGCGGTCGCCCGGAGCGAGATGGGCAAGCCACGTCTGGCCGTTGTCGATGAGGCCCTGCAGGCATTCGGCCTGGTCTGCGGTCAGCGCTGCTGCGGATGCCACGTCAGCCAGCAGGGGCTGCAACAGTTCCACCAGATGGCGGACAGGGCCGGAAAGGCAGCCGAACGGGACCGGCGCAAGCAGGGCGTTGCCCCGGACCACCAGCGTCGTGACGCCAAAGCCGGCCGAAAGGCGCGCGCCTTCCAGAAGCAGGCGGCTCTTGCCCATGCCGGCTTCGCCAACGATGCACAAGGCGGCGCCAGGCTCGCCCGAAACCAGCGCCTTGACCGCGTCGAGCTGGACATCGCGGCCGATCAGGGGGCTTGTGGCGTTGCCCTTCACGGGAATGCGATCGGCACCTTCAAGGTCGATGGCGGTGAGTTCGAAGACCGCTTCGCCGCGCTGGTCGATCTCGCTGGTGATCGTGCCGAGCGGCTGCAACTGGCACGATTCGGCAATAAGCGAAACGGTGGTGGCCGAGATTGCCACGCTTGCCGGTGGCGAGAGCTTTTCGATCTGCCCGGCAACGTGCGTGGCATGGCCCACGACATCGAGGATGCTGCCGAAATCGTTGTCCTGGCGGCGCAGCAGGATCGGCCCGGAATGGAGGCCGACGCGCGCGCGGTGCCGGGAGAATTCCCGATGGCCCGGTGCGCATGCGCTCGACAATGGCCCGTGCGGCAAGCGCGGCGCGCAAGGGGTGGTCCTCCACTGCCGGATGCACGCCGAACACGGCCATCACGCCATCGCCCTGCACGCGCACGACCATGCCGTCGAAATCGTGGATGGCGTTGCGGATGAGCGTGATCGTGCTGTCGAGAACATCGCGGGCGTCTTCCGGATCGAGCACGGAGATAAGCCGGGTGGAGCCGACGATATCGGCGAAGAGCACGGTCGCAAAGCGCACGGCCTCGACATCACCGGACAGCGAGGGCGCCCGCCCGTTCGCTTCCCCGGCAATCGGCTGCACCGGTTGTCCGGTGGCAGTATCGAGTCCCTCGGCCCGCACCCTGTCGTCTTTCGCCCCCATGACAGTCCGGTCGAATCCCGCGCCGAACCGACTGACAGTGGCAGATATTCAGTTTGTTGACTGAATCGCAACGAGAATCGGCAGAGGCGTTCGGCATGTGCTTTCGCACTGCCGATCATGACAGGCCGATGATCTGATGGCTGCGCGCCATTCCCGAGCGTTCGGGGATGCGTTGCAGTTGCGCCCGGGTAAAGCCATCGCGGCGCAGCGGCAGCGGCGTGCCGTCAAGGTCGTAGCATGGCAGGGCCTCGCCCTCGCGCGAGACGCGGATCGACCAGCCCCAGCGCCGCTGGTCGCACGCCAGCCCCAGGAAGGCATCGCATTGCAGCATCAGGCAGGGCGGGCGCAGTCCACCCCGCGCCGCAAGCACGCGCTCGACATCCCCGTCCGAAAGCGAGAAGCGTGCGACATCGCAATCGTCCTGCCGAGGCAGGGGGGCTGAACCGGTTGGCGTCACGATCTGCAGCGACGGGCGCAGGATTGCCTCGCCCACGCGCCGGAATTCGACCTGCAGGGGGCCGGGGCCGGATTTCCAGATGAGATAGCGCTGCATTGGCCTCGATGGTTCGCGACCGGCAATCAGGCCGGAAACGGTCGGAGTGTCGGGCCGCTCTCTATGCCGCCCGCCCGCGTGAGGCGTCCGTTGGCCAGCGCACCGGCCCCTTGTGATTTGGCGCACATTCACTAAGCCTCGGCCGTGAGATGCCGCGGGAACGGTGATATCAATGTCCAGTTCGATCCTAAAGGTGCCGGATGATGTCCAGGCAGTTCTTGCTCTTCACGGGCGGCAGATGCGCGTGCGCAAGGGGCAGGTCCTGCTCGCGGTGGGACTGCCTGCGAACGACGTCTACGTCGTTCTGGAAGGCAGCGTCAGTGTCTCGCTCGTCTCGGCGCAGGGCCGCGAAACCGTGCTCCGCGCCATCGGTCCGCGGGAAATGTTCGGGGAATTGGCCGCGATCGACGGGGAGCCGCGCTCGGCCGACGTGGTCGCGGTAGAGAACAGCACGCTGCTGGTCATTCCCGGGCCGACCTTTGCCGGCCTGCTGGGCGTGGAGCCGGTCCTGTCGCTGTGGCTGGCAAGGTACCTCTCGCACCAGGTTCGCTATCTGACCAACCGCATCTACGAGCTTTCGACGATGGGCGTCGGGCCGCGCCTGCAGGCCGAATTGCTGCGGCTGGCAGGCGAGCCGGATCAGGCCGGTGCCGCCACGATCAATCGCATTCCGACGCAGGCCGAACTTGCCGCCCGCATCGGCACGAACCGCGAAACCGTGACGCGCGAATTCTCGCTGCTGATCAAGGAAGGCCTCGTCATGCGCGAGGGGCGGCGCATCGTCGTGCCATCGGTGGCGCGGCTTGCCGACCGGCTGCATCGTTATTCGCAGAGCAGTTGACGATCCCATCAGCGAAGACGTTGCCAGATCGGGTGCGGCGCGGATAGGCTGGGGCCATGCTCGAGGACCTGAAGAACCCCCGCACCACGACTGGCCGACGCTCCGGAATCATCGGGCGCATTGGCTGGGTTCTTGCCCGGCTGATTGCCGCCTTCCTGTTCATCTCGGTGGTTCAGGTGGTGATCTACAAGTTCGTGCCGGTGCCGATCACGCTGACCATGCTGATGGACGATCATTCCATCACCAAGGACTGGACTCCGCTTGGCGACATCGACCGCGACATGGTGGCGGCGGTGATTTCGGGCGAGGACGGCAAGTTCTGCCAGCACAACGGCTTCGATCAGGAAGCGATGATGGAGGCCTTCCGCCGCAACCAGAAGGGCGGGCGCATCCGGGGCGGCTCGACGATCAGCCAGCAGACCGCCAAGAACGTGTTCCTGTGGCAGGGCGGCGGCTATTTCCGCAAGGGGCTGGAGGCCTGGTACACCGTGCTGATCGAGACGATCTGGGGCAAGCGCCGGATCATGGAAGTCTACCTCAACGTCGCCGAGACCGGGATCGGCACTTATGGCGTCGAGGCAGGTGCCCAGCGGTATTATGGGAAGAGCGCGCGCAAGCTGAGCCCAGTGGAGGCCGCGCGCATCGCCGCCGTGCTGCCTTTGCCCAAGGAGCGCGAAGTCAACGGCGCGGGCGGCTTCACCCGCCGCCATGGCAATTCGATCGCCCGCCAGGTCCGGGTGGTGAAGAACGGGGCGCTGGACGCGTGTGTCTATAATTGAGGTTTGTTAGCGGTGCAGTCGGTTGCGGGGATGGACGTACGTCGGGTCTGGGTGAACCGGCCGGATGCGCTGAATGGCGTGTTTGGGGTAAATCGTTGCGATCACAAATTTTGGACTTCTACGTTAGCGCTGACCGGAGGAAGATAATGCAGCGTGATCGACGACTGCTCGCTGCGCTGTTGCTTTTCCTTGTCTCGCTTCTGACGGGAGCGGTTCAAGCGTGGATCGTAAATGCGTATGTGAGATCGGCAATTTCCGGCGGGTGGGAGTCTTTTGCCGATTTCTTTGGCCTCGATGCTCCAGCCAAAGGTCCGGCGGCGTATTGCATCGACTTCTGCGGACCTGAACTGCCTTTTATGGCGGGCTGGATAGCGATCGGCGCGTTTGTCAGCGGCCTGATGATTTTGGCTTTCGCTTGGTGGAAGCCGAAGGCGTGAGGTCGCAGAGGTAAGTGACTGGAATTCCTGCGGGCGCATCCCTAGCTTTTCTGTATGACTTCTGGTGGCCCCCCCGCGCAACGCCCTTATCGGCTCAGGACTTGGGTGCGGCAGAGATTGCCGTTTTGCCTTATTGGCCTCGTCCCGAAGGGTGCGGATTGTAAGCTGGCCGGGGGGACGCACGACTCGTACAGCAAGGACGGTCGAAATTCCGCGTGTTATCATTGCCAAATTGTTCGCGAGGGCAGGTTCTGGCGAAAGTGAAGCGGTGGGGACATTTGGCCGGCGTCCGAGAAGGCCTCGTGCGCTGAACGGCAGCTTTTGGAGCAATGGCCCCTTGATCGCCAAACATCCCCCCAGCACAACAAAAAGCGCGGGGTGAGTTTCCCCACCCCGCGCCGTTTTGTTCAACCGTTTAGGCTTATCAGAAGCCGACGCTGATCGAGCCGATCACCGTGCGCGGTGCGCCGATCTGGGCGAAGGGCACGCTGGTGGTCGAGGTTGCGGTGCCGCTGAAGCCGCCGACGTAGACTTCGTCGAACACGTTGAGGACGTTCAGCTGGAAGAACGTCTTGTCATTCAGGCCGAGGAACTCGAGGCTGACCTTGGCGTCGAGATCGACCAGCGTGTAGGCCGGGGTCTTGTTCGGATAGACCACCGAACCGCCCGAGGTGATCGGCAGGTTCTGGTCGTTGACGTAGCGCGGACCGGTGCGCTTGGCCTGGACGCCGAGCGAGACCGGGCCGATTTCACCCTGGGCGCGGGCGCCGAAGGTGTAGACCGGAGCGCCGCCTTCACGCTTTCCAGCAGTCTGGGCGAAGACCGGAACGGTCTGGCCGTTCGAGATCGTCTCGCCCGTGACCACGTTGTTCTTGATCTTCGACTTCAGGTAAGAGCCAAACAGGTAGAGGCTGAACTGGTCGATCGGCATGAACGAGATCGAGCCATCGATGCCGTACTTGTCCACGCGGCCGAGGTTGCGATAGATCGTCGCGTCGAGATCGACGTCGTAGGCCGAGGCCAGACGGTTGTTGTAGATCGTCCACCAGCCCGAAGCCTGCGCCTGCACCCGGCCCGAACGGACGCGGAAGCCGAGGTCGAAGTTGTGCGAGGTTTCGGGTGCGGGCTTCGCTTCAGCACGATCCGGAGCGTAGAAGAACGACTGGTAGAGGTTGTCCGTACCCGGCACCTGCAGACCCTTCGAGTAGTTGCCGAACACGCTGGCGCTGGCACCGATGCGGTAGGTGAAGCCGGCGGTCGGCAGCGGCTTCGAATAGTTGAAGATGCGCTGCTGCGGACGCTCGAAGGTGGTTGCCGCGTCATACGTGGCGTTGGCCGCATCGGTGCCGAAGCAGGCGACGTTGCCGCTTGCCGAAGTGGCAAAGCAGTAGTTGGTCAGGTTGCGGCGGAAGAACGGCATGCGCACGCCGGCGGTGACCGTCAGATCCTTGAAGTCGCCGCGGTATTCGCCCGAAACCTGATGCAGGATGGCATAGGACAGGCGGTTGCGCTTCTGCAGGCTCGAACCGTCCTTGGCGAGGATCGGGTTGTCGACCGGGAAGTAATCGGCGCCGAAGCCGTTCTGGCCGAGCAGCCCCGCTTCACCCGTCTGCCGGTGACGGCCGCGATCGTACGAATAGGCAAGGCGGACGGTGTTGTTGTCGTCGATATCGTAACGCAGCGACGAGATGACGCCGAGGCGCCAGGTCTGGGTCTGGCTGGGGCTGTGGACGCGCACGGTGTCCTTGGTGTCACCGTCGCCGTTGATGTCGACCCCTGCAAAGTAGTTCGGGTTCGAGCTGGAGCCCTGGATGAAGCCCGAAAGGCCCTGCGGGGTGAGGCCTTCGCTGGCGATCAGCGTGCCGCCGCCGTTGGCCTTGGTGTACTGGATGCTGGGATCGACGGTCAGCACGAGTCCGTCGGCCAGCGTGAAGCGCGAATTGATGCGGATGTTGCCGGTGTTCGAGGGGTTGTAGCGATAGTCGAACGCCGAACCGCAGCTGCTAGCCTTATCTTCAACGCCAGCAACCGGTGCAGGAATGATGCAGCGCGCGGTCTGGATGTCACGCTCGGCCTTGGTGTCGGGGAAGGTGTCGCTGCGCAGGTTGACCGAACCGAAGAAGTTGTTGCGGTTGCGGTTGTAGTGACCGGCGATCGAGATGAAGTCGCCATTGTCGCCCAGCGGCTGGTAGATGCGGGCGTTGATCTGCTTCTTGTTGATCTCGCCGATGCCGCCGAAGATCGTGTCGTTGGTGGCAGAGCTGGCGGCGATGAACGCGCGCAGGCCCGAGGCGTTGAGGTTGCCGGTGTCGATCGAGCCGAACACGCGCATGAAATCAAAGCGCCCGGCCGAACCGACCATGCGCACGCCGAAGTCTTCGGTCGGCTTGCGGGTGCGGTAGTTCACGGTTGAACCCGAAGCGGCAGCAGTCGGGCTATCGACATCGGTCGAGCCGAGGTTGACGTTCACCTGCTCGATCAGCTCGGGATCAAGCTGCTGGTTGGAATAGAGCGCGTAGTTGCCGGTGTCGTTCAGCGGCAGGCCGTCGAAGGTCTGCGAGATGCGGGTGCTGTCGAAGCCACGGATGGTGAGCGTGCCGCCGGCCGAACCGAACGGGTCGTTGTTCTGGAAGCTGACGCCCGGCACGAGGTTGATGATGTCGTTGATCGACTGGCCGGGAGCCTGGCGGCTGATGATGGCCTGGTCGAGCACCTGCTTGGCGCGGGTCGTGTTCGGCGTTTCGACGCCTGCGACCGACTTGGCTACGGTGCCCGTGACGATGATCGGCTGTTCGAAGTCGACCGAGCCGGTCGACTGGGCGTGGGCTGCGCCGGCCATTGCGACGCTACCGAGAGCAATGGTCGACGCTGCGACCAGGAACTTCATCTGCATTATCTGACCCCGTTACATGGCGCCGTGTGGCGCGGTTTGTGGCGTGGTTGATTCCCCGCCGTATGCTTAGGCCGGAGCGGGAATCACCCGGTGCGCCGAACCTTCGCGAGCGGCCTTAGCGGCCCTTGCGATGGCTCCAAACCGGTCTCAGGTGACACTATAATGACGAGGTTACGACAGTGCGGCGGCTTTGTTTGCGACTGCGTAAAAAACTGTCGCGAAGGTTGCCTGCGCATATCCAAAGATTGCGCAGATCGCCGGTTTCAAGCTACTTTTCCGAAGACGTGGCTATGTTGCAACACATAACAAAAATTGTTGCATCGCAGCGAAGTGCGCCGCCTCAACGGCTCAGGCGGCTTCGCGTTCCTGCGGTGCGATGAAAGCGGTCAACAGCCAGCGGTGATCGCCTTCGCAGCCCAATGCGGTAAGCTTGCCAGAGGCGAAAGCGCCGGTGTCTATGCCGATGCGGTTGTGCCTCAAGACCGGTTCGTCGGTGATGGTGTGGCCATGCACGACGAGGTGCCCGTGCGGTTCGGCATGATCGAGGAATTCGCGGCGAATCCAGCGCAAATCCGACGGCATCTGCCGGTCAAGCGGTACGCCAGGGCGAATACCGGCGTGGACGAACAGGTAATCGCCGATGACGATCTGGTTTTCCATCGCCTGCATGAAGGCAACGTGTTCGGGTGGAACCAGAGCGTTGGCCCGATCGATGATCTCCTCGAGATTGCCCCGGCTGTATTCTTCGCCACGCAGCCCATAGCTGAACAGCGTTTCCCGGCCACCGTGGCGCAGGAAATGGCGCATGGTTTCCTCGTCGCGCAGGCTTCCGAGCATCATCTCTTCGTGGTTGCCGGCAAGGATACGCACCTTGCCCGTGGCCATGAGCTGCATGGCCCGTTCAATCACGCCGCGGCTGTCCGGGCCACGATCGACCAGATCGCCCAGGAGGATAAGCGTCGTATCGGCAGGCCCACGTGCGGCGTCGTCGGCGTCGATCCGCGCGAGCAGCTGCTCGAACAGGTCAAGCCGTCCGTGGATGTCGCCAATCGCATAGACGCGCTGCCCGGCAGGCATGGACGCCTGCGGCGGCAGGGGCTCTTCGACGACAGGAGATGAAAACAGCGAGCGAAGCTTGTTGAACATGGATCCTCGTTAGCGCGCGATATGGCCCCGGCCTGTGCATCATGCAACACCTTTGCCATCCGATACGTTGCAGAGGCCCTCCAGGCTTGCCGCAGCCTCGCCCGGTCAGCGCAAGTAGAAGTCGATGGTCGTGACCACCCGGACCTTCTTGTAGGGCGTGTCCGAGACGCCCCAACCCCCGCCATCGCCATCGCGCGCGGTGATCTCGAAATAGCCTTGGCTCGCGGTCTTGATGCCGTCGACCGAAGCGCCACTGTCACGCGCGAACTGTTCGGCGGCGGCGCGTGCGTCCTTGGTGGCGGCAGCGACCATCTCCGGCTTGATCGCGTTGAGGCGCGTGAAGGTATAGGCCATCCCTGAGCCTTCCTCGAGCATCACGCCGCGCCGGACCAGATCGAACTGGCGCTTCACAGCCCGTTGCGCCCGGGCGATGTCGGTGGTGCGCAAGGTCATGCGCTGGCGGACCGAGAAGCTGACGACACCGTCGCTGGTCATGGTCTGGACGTTGACCCCGGTCGGCTGCAGCGCTTCTGCGGGAAAGCCGAGCTCGCCGAAGAAGGCCCGGATCGACTGGCTGTCGCGGTCGACGCTGGCCTGTGCGCTGGCAAGGTCGGGCGCGGTGGCGGAATAGGCCAGGGTCCAGGTGGCAAGGTCGGCCGTCACCTCGCGCTCGGCGAGCCCGCGCACGGTGACAGAGCGATCAGCGACCTTGGCGCGGCGGAAACCATCGCCGATGAACCAGCCGCCGGCGACCAGTCCAGCTGCGAGGATCGCCACCGGCAGGAGCGCCATTCCGCCTTGCGGCAGGATGCGCGCGCGCGACCCTTGGGTTTCGATCCTGTCGTCGCTATCTTCACCCTGCATCGCCACCTCCCGGGCTTGTGTGCCTGCGACAAGTTGTGCGATTCTATCGATGAACTGTTTTTGAACGGAATGCCTAGCCGTGACCAAGTTTCTCCATACCATGATCCGCGTGACCGACCCGGACGCGACAATCGCCTTTTTCGAACTGATCGGTCTCAAGGAGACGCGCCGCTTCTCGAGCGAGCAGGGCCGCTTCACACTGATCTTTCTGGCTGCACCGGGCCAGGAGGGCGTGGCCGAAGTGGAATTGACCTACAACTGGCCGCCCGAGGATGGGTCTCCAGCCGAAGTCTATGACGGCGGGCGCAATTTCGGCCACCTCGCCTATCGCGTCGACAATATCTACGAGACCTGCCAGCGCATCATGGACGCAGGCCACATCGTGCATCGCCCCCCGCGCGACGGGCACATGGCTTTCGTGAAGTCGCCCGACGGCATTTCGATCGAACTGCTTCAGGAAGGTCATCTCCCGCCCCAGGAGCCTTGGGCCAGCATGCCGAACACCGGCACCTGGTAAGCCCCCCTATCCTGCACCAGCCAAAGCGGCGTCCGGTTCGGTCCGGGCGCCGTTTTCTTTTATCGGTCGGTGGTTCCGGCGGGGGTGGATGAAAAGGGTGAGGCACCTGCCCAAAAGGGCGTTGACTCCATGTTGCTGTGCAGCATTATCAATCCCGGACAGGCGTCATGGAATGGCCAAAAGGCCGCGCCGGTCGAAGGGGTATTGCTGACAAACTGACGTCTGTCGCGCTGACGCGACGGGGCCGGAGACACTGCTGTCTTCGGCTGGCGGGAAAGCTTTGCCTTTTCATCTGGGCCGTTCGCGCGGCGGCCTGGCCATGTTGCGGTGCAAGGTGGCGAGGATGCGCAACGAGATTGGGGATGGATGCACGGGGAGAAGCGAGGGCCGGGCCAGACTTGCCTGGCCGAGCCATACAGGGGGTTGACGAGATGAAAAAGCAGATCGGGTTCAAATCGAAAGCCATGCGGGCGCTGGGCGTTTCAACCATCCTTTCCACGATGGTCCTGCCCGCAATCGCCCATGCCGCCGACGAGCCGCAGGAAGCCGCCGCTCCCGCTGCCGAACCGCAGGCCGCCGAAGAGCAGGGTCTGGGCGAGATCGTGGTGACGGCGACGCGCACGGCCACTTCGATCCAGAAGGTTCCGATCTCGATGCAGGCCTTGAGCGCCGACACGCTTGGCCAGCGTCAGGTCAAGGGCCTGACCGATTTTGCCTCGCTGCTCCCCTCGGTCACCTTCGCCGGCATTGGCCCGGGCCGCAACACCCCCTATTTCCGCGGCATCGTGCCGGCAGGTGGCGGGCGCGAATCGGTCGGCTACTACATCGACGACATTCCGATCACCGGCACCGGCCTGCCCGACATCATGGCCTATGATTTGGAGCGCATCGAGGCGCTTTCGGGTCCGCAGGGTACGCTCTATGGCGCAGGTTCGCTGGCCGGCACGATCCGCTTCATCACCAAGAAGCCGACGACCGACAAGTTCGAGTTCGGCTATGATGCCGAGGTCAACAAGTACGGCAAGGGCGATTTCGGTGGCCAGTACCAGAGCTACATCAACGTGCCGATTGCTGACAATCTGGCGATCCGCGCGATGGGCTTCTACCGGCGTGACGGCGGCTACATCGACAACACGCCCAACAACGGCAAGTTCAACGATGGCAGCCCCTCGGTCCTGACGCTGGGCGACGACAACCCGAACACCAGCTACACGCTCGACAACTCGTCGATCGCGCAGGACGATTACAACACCATTGAAGGATACGGCGGGCGCCTGCAGGTGCTGTGGCAACCGTTCGATGGCTGGGACATCATGCCCCAGATCACCGCGCAGCAGCAGATCGCCAACGGGTATTTCGGTTTCGATCCGCGCGTGGGCGACCTTGAGGTCCACGACTACGACAAGACCAGCCAGAACGACAGGTTCTACCAAGCCGCGCTGAGCATCCACGGCCACATTGGTGATTTCGATCTGGTTTCTGCGACCGGTTACTATCAGCGCCAGATCAAGCTGCTGAACGACTACACCTACTACACCGTAACCTATGACGGCTTCGGCCCGGGCTACGAGAACTACCTCCAGTTCTTCAGCAAGGACGGCTGCACCGGATCGGGCGCAACGCTGAAATGCACCAACCTCATCAACCCGACGCAGTATTACAGCGGTCTGCGCAACGAGCGGAAATTCACGCAGGAAATCCGGCTGACCACGCCCAAGTCCTGGCCTTTCGACGTGACGATCGGTGGCTTCCTCCACCACCAGACCAACGAGATCAACAATGACTACGGCATCCATGGTCTTGCCGACATCGTCGGCTATACCATGTCCGGTGGCGGCGACAGCAACCCCGCCGGCTTCGGCATTCCGGTCAGCCAAGGCGGCACGATGGTGCTCGGTTCACCTGCGGTGAAGCGCGATGCCTTCTACCTGAGCGAGCAGACCAACCACTGGAAGGACTACGCGGTCTTCGCCGAAGGGCATTACAACATCACCCCCGAACTGAAGCTGACCGGCGGCATCCGCTATTTCTGGACGCGATTTGACGTGACCGGGTTTGGCGGTGTTGCGGCATCGGCGCAGAATGCACCGTCGATCTTCCTGCCGACCAACTCGGTCGGCTGTCCGCTGCCTCTGCCGGCCGAACGCCTGCAGTGCCGCAACTTCAATCGTCTCGATCCGCTCAGCGTCGGACGCTATCGCGAGCAGGGCGAGACGCACAAGGTTGCGCTGAACTGGCAGTTCCAGCCGGACAAGATGATCTATGCAAACTACTCGACCGGGTTCCGGCCGGGGGGCTTCAACCGACCCTTGCGCATTCGCGCCTCGGGCGGGTTGCCGCAGGTCATCGTGGCTGCACCGCCTTTCAAGTCGGAAGAGCTGACCAATGTCGAGCTGGGCTTCAAGGGAACCTGGAACAACATGTTCCGCCTGAACGCAGCGGTCTATCTCGAGAAGTGGAACAACATCCAGTATTCGGTGGTGGTGGCGGGCGCCCAAGGCGCGGGCTACACCGGCAACGCCGGCAAGGCTGAGGTCAAGGGCATCGAGTATGACGCCGATCTCAAGCTTGGCGCGGTTACAGTCTCGACATCTGGCGCGTTCAACGACGGCAAGCTGAAGGGCAACTTCTGCAACTTCATTGCAGACCGGACGGCGCTTACCATCACGCAGCTGGCGACCTGTGCCGTGGGCACGCCGGTTCCTGGCACCAACGGACAGACTCCTTCGGTTGCCGCAATCGATGGGACCCGCCTGCCACGTCAGCCGAAGTTCAAGGGCACTACTTCTGTGCGCTATGACGGCGATTGGGGCGACAAGGACTTCTACGTTCAGGGTGCGGCGCTTTACCAGACAGGGGCGACGCAGGACCTCAACGTCGACCAGAACGCGCTGTACGGAAACACGCCGGGCTTTGTCAGCTTCGACTTCTCGGCCGGGATCAAGACCGAAAGCTGGACGCTCGACGTGTTCCTCCAGAATGCTTTCGACAAGCGCGGGCAGCTGACCAAGAACACCTTCTGCTCGATCGACTTCTGCTCGGGATCGTCGCGCACCTTCATCATCAAGCCGCAGTTCTTCGGCATCCGCTGGGGCCAGAAGTACTGAGGTTTCAAAGACTTTACCCTGCGTAAGGAACCTGAGGCCCCCGCGGGAAACCGTGGGGGCTTTTTTGGGGTGGTGGGATATGGCGTGGGAGCGATGGATGAGGTGTGCGTCGCTGGCGTCATGGACCCCGGCCTGCGCCGGGGTGACGATCCCTTTGACTCGTTGAGACAATTGCCGTCACACCGGCGAAGGCCGGGGTCCATTGCCTCGCTGCATTCGCAACGGTTGGACTATCAGCCCGCAGGCGCGTCGGGATAGCTTTCCAGCACCGGTCCCAGCGCTGCCTTGAGTGGGGCAAGCCACGGCTCGTAGGGCTTCCACGCCTCGAGCCCATCCTTGAAGATCGGCTGGCGGACCTGCTCGGAACTCGCCGTGCGCACGGCGCGCTCGGTCTTGTAGAATTCGAGACAGGCGGGATCGAACGGAATGCCGATGTAACTCAGCAGGCGCCGCACTTCGGCTTCGGTATCGGCGACCATGCGCTCGTAGATCACGCGATGGACGTGGCCGGGCGCTTGCGCATCCCACTTTGCCATCAGGTTGACGTAGTCGGCGTAGTAGCGACCGATGTCGGTCAGGTCATAGGTGAAGGTCTGGCCGCGCGCGAAATGCTGCTTCCAGCCGGAAAAGCAGCAAGACAGCGGGTGGCGCCGCGCATCGACCACCTTGGCGTTGGGCAGGATCAGGCGGATCAGGCCGACATGCTGCCAGTTGTTCGGCATCTTGTCGATGAACAGTGGCCGATCGGTCTGGCGGTGAACGCGGGTGCGCTCGATGTACTCCTCGCCCAGCCGCAGCCGGTCTGCCGGGGTGAGCGAGGCTATCATCGTGGCGAAATCGGCGAACTCGCCCTCGTCGACGCGCGATTGCAGGCGCGCGCCGATCATCATCAACTCGGGCAGTTCCATCGTGCCTTCGACCATCGGATGGCTCGACAGGATCTGCTCGACCAGCGTCGAGCCTGAGCGCGGCAGGCCGACGACGAAGATCGGATCGGGCGCAGGGCAGCCACCTTCGCCCAGGGTGGCAATGAAGGCGGCGGTGAAAGTCTGCTTCGCGGCCTGCACTTCGGCGCTGAACGCATCGGCATCGTGGAGGATCATCGTGCGACGCAGGGCATTGCCCTTGTCGTAGTGCGCGAACGAGGGTGCGGCGTCCTTCGCGTCCTCGAAGGCCTTGCCGAGCGAGAAGTGCAGGTGGAAGACGTCCTCCTTGCGCTCTTCAACCGCATCCGAGAGCGAAGCGAGGGCGGATTCCATGGTGGCGATGTCGTCTGGCCCGAGCTTCACCGTCTTGAGATTGGCAAGGCTCCACCACGCTTCGCCCATGGTCGGCTGGCGGGAGACGGCGGCGCGATAGGCCTCGACCGCCTCGGCCTGCTGCCCCAGCGTCTTGAGCACGTGGCCGAGATTCTGCCAGACCTGCGGCTGGTCCGGGTCTGCGGCGAGCAGCTCGCGATAGAGACCCGCAGCGCGTTCCTGATGTCCGAGCCGCACCAGCACCGAGGCAAGGATCAGCTTGTGCCCCGGCGAAGGGATCGGCGAGGCCTG
This sequence comes from Novosphingobium sp. GW835-FHT14H07, assembly GCF_058793515.1. Lineage (NCBI taxonomy): Bacteria > Pseudomonadati > Pseudomonadota > Alphaproteobacteria > Sphingomonadales > Sphingomonadaceae > Novosphingobium > Novosphingobium sp. GW835-FHT14H07. The sequence goes on along the minus strand of NZ_JBXAFX010000025.1, from coordinate 17,418 downwards.
CAGCACTTCGGCATGATCGAGCGCTTCTGGCAAGCGGTTGGTCTGGAGCAGCAGGCGGATCAGGAAATCGCGCGCTAGGTCGAAGCCGGGGGCGCTGGTCACGGCTTGTTCGACGCGCGCGATGGCGGGCGTCATCTCGCCCTTGCGCCAGGCGATTTCACCATGGAGGCGCAGCGCGGGTGGGTCGTCGCCTTCGCGGGCGAGGCGTTCGGCGAGCATCCGGTCCGCACTCTCGAGATCGCCGTCCTGGACGGCGAGCGCCGCCTTGAGCAGGCCCGTATCGCGCGAGGATGCGTAGACGCCGGACAGATCTGCGCGCCATGCTTCGTCGGCGCGGCCAGCCTTGCGCAACTGCCGCGCGAGGAGGAACCAGCCGCCGGCGATGCCCGGCTGCAATTGGGTGAGCACCTGCAGTGCTGCGATGGCGCGCGGCGTGTCCTTCGCTTCGGCAGCGGCTTGGCCCAGTTCCCACAGCACGGCGGGGACCCGACCATTGCCGCGGGCGAGGGCATCGAGCTTTGCCACTGCCTGCTTGCCCTTGCCCATGCGGCGCAAGGCGCGGGCGGCGAGGAATTCTGCGGGCGGAAAGCCGGGTGCCTGCCGCAGCACGGCTTCGGCAGCTGACAGCGCCTTGTGCGGCGCGATTACGAGCAGCGCTTCGCCCTCGGCGAGAGCTTGCTGGGGCGAGGGCGCGCGCAACTGCTGGATCATGGTGCAAGCCTAGTCGGCACCGATCCTTTGCGGTGTACGCAAATCGGCGCAAGCTGCGATGACCTCGGCCCGGCTCCGCAGCCCATGTGCCGCGATCCAGCCGGTTACCTGCGCCACGGCGAAGCTGACGCCATAGAGGTTGCGGCGAGGTTCGACGCCGGGGATCGGGCGCGGGTAGCCTGAGGCGATGACCATGAGGCGGTCGGGAGAAAGGCGCGGCTGGCCGCGCGGCAGGTCCCAGTCGAGGCCGACGCCGAGGACCTGAGGCAGGCATCCCGGCCAGCAGGGCTGTCCCTCGGCCTCGCAAGCAGCGACGATCAGCGCGCCACGGTCTGCTGCTTCCTCGGCAAGCAGGGCGAAGACCTCGGCATGGGTGGGGTTGGCGGTGCCGAGGCTGAGGTTGATCAGGTCGCATTCGGCTTCGAGCGCCTGCCGGATGCCCGTCGCCAGTGCGCGGGCCGAGGCGCGAAGGCCATCGCGGAAGACGCGGATGGTCAGGATCTCGGCGTCGGGCGCAAGCTCCTGGATTGCGGCGGTGACGGCGGTGCCGTGCCCAAGCTTGTCGACCGTTTCGAGCGGGTCGGTCAACACCGTGCCATCGGCGAGAACCGAGCACCCCGGCAACAGCCGTGCCGCGTCGATGTGCGGGTGGGTGGGGTGGACCCCGCTGTCGATGACAGCAACCTTAGCCATGGGCGGTGACCTGCGGTTCCCGGCGCGCCTTGCCGTTCTCGAGCCGGATCACGTGGTCTGCCATCTCGGCCAGCGCTGGCTTGTGCGTGATCACGATCAGCGTGGCATGGGGCAGGGCGCGTCGCAGGCCGAGCGCGACGAGGCGTTCGGTTTCCTCATCCAGTGCGGCGGTGGGCTCGTCGAGGATCAGGACGTCGGGCTGGCGCAGCAGGGCGCGGGCAATGGCGATGCGGTGGCGCTCGCCCGCTGAAAGCGCGAGGCCGCGCTCGCCGGTGCGGGTGGCGAGGCCTTCGGGCAGGCGGGCGATCAGCGGGTCCAGTCCGGCGGCAGAGGCGGCGGCGGCAATGTCATCGGACGTCGCGTCGGGCCGGGCGAAGGCGATGTTCTGCGCGATCGAGGCGTTGAACAGGAACGGGGCCTGATCGACCAGCAGGACGCGCGCGCGCAGGTCGGTTAGCGACAGCTCGCGCAAGTCGGTGCCGTCGATGGTGACGCTGCCCGCGACGGGATCGAGAAAGCGCACCAGCAGGTCTGCCAGCGTGGACTTGCCCGCGCCAGAGTGGCCGAGGATGGCCGTCAGCGAGCCAGCCGGGATGGTGAGGCTTGCTTTGTCCAGCACCGGTTCGCGGCCGTGATGGATGGTCACGCCTTCGAGGCGGATTTCGCGGGCGACCAGTGGCAGCGGCCATGGCTTTTCGGCCTCGGTCACTTCGGGCGCGGTATCGAACAGTTCGAAGATGCGGGCCAGCGCCACGCGCGCAGTGGCGAGACTGGCGGTGAGGCCCATCAGTGCCTGCACCGGGGCGAGCAGGCGGCCATGGTAGGTGATGAAGGCGACGAGCGCACCCACGGTCATGGTGCCGTCGATGATCTGCTTGCCGCCATAGAGGATCACCGCCGCGCTCGATGCCGTCACGATCGTGCCGGGCAGTGCGCCGGTGAGGTGCGAGGTGGTCTGCATGCGTAGCATCGTGCCGACAAAGCCGCTGTTGGCGCGGGCGAAGCGGCTGGCTTCGTGATCCTCGGCGCCGAGCGCGTTGACCGTGCGCATGCCGAGGATCGTGTCGGCCAGCAGGCTGCCGATATCCGCGCCACGTTCGCGCATCTGCTGGGTGAGGTCGGTCATGCGGCGCTGGAAGTGGAGGAAGCTCACTACCGCAAACGGCACTAGCACCGTGCCGACGAGGAACAGCTTCCAGTCGAGCCATAGCATCATGCCGACCGAGCCGGCGAAGAACAGCATGTTGCTCAATACTGAGAGCAGGGTGTCGCCCGCGACGCGCTGGACATCCGAAACGTCCGAATTGAGCCGCGACATGAGGTCGCCCAGGCGGAAGCTGCCGTAGAAGCGCGGGGAGAGGCGCTGGAGGTGGCGCAGCAGCGCGACGCGCATGTCGAACAGCATCTGCGCCGAGAGCGAGACATAGCGGTAGGATACCAGAGCATTGACGGCAAAGCCGCCGACCGTTGCGCCCATCATCAGGGCGGCGATCCTGACCAGCATGTCCCAGTCGCGCTTCAGCAGCGCCTCGTCGATCATCAGCTTGGAGATCCACGGTTGGGCGAGCGTGAGGCCAGTGGCGATGAGGCTGCCGAGGAGGACCAGCACCAGCCTGGGAGCGTAGGGCTTCAGCCATGGCCAGAGGCGCTTGTAAGTGCTCCAAGGTGCGATATTCGGCGCTTCGCTCATGCAGCCTGCTCGCGGCGGACGAGATCGAAGCCGTGAAGTGCAAAGCGAGGTTCGGGGAGCCTTGCGAGCAGCACGGTGGTCTGATCGTAACCGGCCCGGGCGGCGGCGTACTGGTCATGCCACCATGGCCCTGCACCGCCATTGGCGTAGAACGGCAGTGACAGTTGCAGGTGGCGCCGCAGCGAGGCGAGCAGCAGGGAGTGGTAGTGGGTGGCGAGCATGGTCGGGTCCTCGCCCCGCGCGAGAGCGCCGATGACGGCGGCGGCAAGGATGCCCTCGCGCGCGGCTTGCGCGGTGCCGTCGCCGCAGATGGGGTCGAAGGCGATGGCGGACGTGCCGCAGGACAGCCAGTCGTTTCCGGCGAGTTGGGCCAGCATGCGTGGGCTGGTGTCGAACCGGCCGCCCGGAAGTTCGAGTGCGTCGATCAGCGGGCCGATCAGCGGCGCATCCTGCGTCAACGCTTGTGGATCGCCGCCGACGGCCAGCAGCCACGCTTGGCCGAAGCCATCGGGGATCAGGAACAGCCAGCCTGCGTCGACCGCCTCGATCCAGCAGGTGCGGACGGGGGCATCTGCTTTCAGAGTGACCCGCGCCGTCGCTGAAATTCGCTCACCGAAGCGCAGCATCTCGCCGCAGGAAAACGGTGCCATCGCCTCAATCGTGAACGCTGTGTGCACCCGCCCCGGATCGTACAGGCCAGCCGGATCGAGCGCCGCGGCAAGGTCGTCCTCCGAAACCACAACCGCCCCGTGCGGCATGGCAACCGCTTCAGCGCTGCCCCACTTGACCACCCGCTGATTGATCCGGGGCCTGTCGGCAAAGAGCGACGCATCACCGAACACGTCACGGAGCAGGGCGAGGGCCGGATCGCTGAGCATGATCACCGGCACCGGACGCCGCAGGCCGGGCTCGCGCAGACACGCGAACCCGGCCCGGTCCAGCAGGTGCGCGGCCGTAGCCACCGCGACGCCCTGCCCCCTCATGAGTATTTCCGACGTCACTGGGTTATGATCATCCCCGCGCCGGTGGTGTCGTTGCCGAGGTCGATGGTCTTGACGTGGCTCAGGGTCTGCGCATCGTACATCTCGATGTCGTAGCTGGCGCCATAGATGTAGAGCAGCTTGCCATCGCCCGACATGCCGAACTGGAAGCGCGTGCGGCAGGGGAACTCGGCCTTGTTCTTGACCAGGTTGGTGGTGAGGTCGAGGTGCCAGAATTCGCAGCGCTTGTTGCCGACCTTCTCCTGCGTGACGACGGTCCAGCCCTCCTTCATGTCCTTCGATACCTGCAGGCCGGCCATGCCGCCGCCGACCGGGGCGGGGCCAATGGGGCGGAAGTCGAAAGTCTTGGTGACGAGATCGAAGCGACCCACGCCATAGACCTTGTTGCGGATGTAGGGGTCCTGCGCGGTGAACATCGAAACGTACTGGTCAGGATTGCGCAACGTCTCCACGCCGCCGCCGAAGCTGACGCCTTCGATGCCGGTCGCCTCGGGCTTCGAGAACTCCAGGCGATCCTTTACCTTGAGCGATGCGGTATCGACGACCAGCACCTTGTCGCGGATCAGGAACAGCGTGGTGCCGTCCTTCGACAGCATGTAGTTGCCGCGGCCAGCGCCGTTGCGGACGTCCTCGTCGGGCACGTCTGCGGTGCGCACGACGGCCTTCTTCGTCAGGTCGATCACGCCGAACGTCTGCGGGCTGACGGTCCAGCGATCCTGCAGCTTCTCGAACTTCTGGATCATCGTGTAGAAGAAGCGGCCCGTGGGATCGGGCACGCCGCCGCCGAAGCGGTAGCGCACGGTCGGCGTATTCAGGCTGAAGGAATTGACCACCTTCCTGGTCGCCGTATCGATCACCTCGATGCCGCTGGTGGTGATCGTGGAGACGTAGATCTTCTTGCTGTCGTTCGAGATGCGCATCGCGGTGGGCAGGCCAGAGGCCAGCGTGATGCGATCCTTGATCTCGCCGGTCGCCTCGTCGACGATCAGCATCTTGTCGGGGTAGGACCCCATGAACACGGTCGATGCGTGCGCCGGCGCGGCGGTCGCAAGAAGGGGCAGGAGCGCGAGACCAAGTTTCTTCATGGGTCGGGTCTTCCGATGCTGAAATGTCAGGAGTGGAGGCGGGCCGCTCAGGGGAAGATGATGTCGAGGCTGCGCCAGTCCTTGGCCGCGGTCGCGCAATTGCTGGCCCAGTCGGGCGAGTAGTTGACGTGATCTGGGACCTGCACCGGCCAGAAGCAGGTGACGTAGCAGTCGTAGATGTCGCGCTCGGCCGGCTGGCACAGGCCTGCCGTGCCGCCGCCCGCATCGACCTCCCAGCCGGGCGAGAACGAGATCGAGCAGCCCATTGGCGTGTGCATCGGCTTCTGCTGGAGCGCGACGACGTCCTCTTCGGTCGAGGCGATCGTTTCCTCGATCCGCAGTGCCTTCTTGTTGAGGGGTTTCAGGTGCTTCATGACAAGCCCTTTCGTGCAGCAAAGCGTTCAAGAAATTCAGGGTTACGCTGGGCGACGGTGCCGTAGATCTTGAGGCAGGCCTCGGTCCATTCGCGGATCCAGTCGCAGTAGTGCAGGTTGGCGTGGCCGGTATCGCGGTAGCGGACGAAGGCCTCGTGATGGCAGCCGCCGGCGCAGAGCGGGCGGGCCCAGCACGACGAACATTCATACTTCGCGCCAACGTGCCCGCGCGTCAGGAAGTCGGTGCGCTTTTCCTTGTCGAGGCCGGTGGTGACGTGGCCGAGTACGTGGGTATCGGCATCGGTGAAGCGATGGCAGGGTGAAAGGTCGCCCGAAGGGCTCACTCCCACCAGCCCGAGACCAGCGCCGCAAGGGTGCGACTTGTTGGTGCCCTGGATCAGCTCGCTGATCGTTTCCGACACATTCGAGAAGCCGTGCATCTCGCCGCGCAGAGCATAGGCGAGCCACTCGGCGGCGAGTTCGTGGAACGCGGCGACGACCGTGTCCATGCCCTCGTCATCAAGCGTGTAGGCCTGTGCGCCGGAGTCCGTCACCGGCGCGAAGCCGACTTCGTGGAAGCCCAGGTCATCCTTGAGGTGACGGTAGATGCGGATCACGTCGGTCACGCCTTCGGTCAGCGTGACGCGGGCGGTGATGGCGCGGGTCTTGTGCCCGGCGATGAGCTTCCTGAGGCGCGGTTCCATCACCGCATAGGAGCCCTTGCCGTTCTTGTAGACGCGGTGGCGGTCCTGCAGGTCAGGCGGGCCGTCCATCGAGACGGTGACGCCGATCGCCTGGTCCGAGAGGAACTGGATGATCTCGTCGGTCAGGAGCGTGGCGTTGGTCGTCAGGCTGTAGGTCATGCGCTTGCCGACCGCAGCCGCTGCTTCATTGGCATAGAGCACCACGTCGCGCAGCAGCTTGAAGTTCATCAAGGTCTCGCCGCCGAAGAAGGTGATGTGCGGCACCTCCCGCTCGCCCGAGCTCTTGAGCAGGAAGTCGACCGAGGTCCTGGCCGTTTCCAGCGTCATGTACTTGGGCTTGCCCGCCGGCGTGGCGATCTTGTCCGCGCCGAATTCGTAGCAATAGGTGCAGGCAAGGTTGCACTGGTTGGTGACGTTTAGCACCAGCGCCTGGAGCGGGTAGTCCTCAGGGGGTGCCGCGGGGGCGAGCGGGGCTTCGCGGATCTCGTCCGAGACTATGCCCCGCACCGCGCGCAGTTCGCGGATCAGGTCTTCGGCATCGGCGCGCGAATAGCCCTTTTCGACCAGCCCGGCGACCATCTCGCCATAGGCCATCTGCCGTTCGCCAAGGATCGCCATGACGCTGGCGGCGCCTTCATCAAGCGCGAAGATTGCGCCAGCAGAGGCAAGGTAGACGAAACCTGCGCCATCGGCCTCGAACAGGTGGATATCGCCGCGGCGATACTTTGGAGCGAGGATCGTGGTCACTTGGCCACCTCCGGCTGATCCCAGCGCTTGTAGGCGGGCACTGACACGACCATGAACGCCTTGCCCTTGAGCGGCTTGCCCAATGCGTCCTTTTCGGTCTTGGCCGTGGCGACGACCCAGACCTCGCCATAGTTGTTGCGGCCCCACTTGCGTTCAGGGTTCGGCCCGTCGATGGCGGGCGTGAACAGTGCGGTCGGGCTGAGCTTGCCGACGTAGTTGACGTCGTCGTCGTAATAGACGGTCGGCAGCTCCTCCATTGACCAGGTCACGTCGATCGGGCCCAGCGAGACGTCATCCGCGGTATAGGGCTTGCCGTCGAGGCCCGCGTCATAGCCAAGCGCGTCGAACTGCTGGTAACCGGGCGCGTGCTTCTCGCTGCCGCCGAGGCGGGCAATGGCGGTTTCGGGCGTGACCTTGATGTAGTCCACCCGCTTGTAGACCGGCAGGCCCGCCGCAAGAATCGAGCCGCCAATGCCGACGTCATGCGCGCCGATGGTCGCATCGGGGGCGACATCGACCGTGAGCACCGCCTCGGTCGGGCTGTTGGAGACAACCTTGGTCACCGTCACGCCCTTGCCGAGGTCGACGTCCGAAGGCTTTAGGCCTGCAGGGAAGGCATCGCCAATCAGCTTGAGCGTTGCGCCCCTGGCTCCGGCCTTGAGGGCATAGGGCCAGGTCGCAACGACAGTCGGTTCGGCGGCGGCGCGGGTCAGCTTCACGTTGAAGCCGAACTCGGTGTAGTCGCCCCAGAACCAGCGGCCTTCCGCGCTCTTGCGGTCGGGCGAGAACTGCATCGCCTCACGCGTTTCGTGGTCCTGCGGTGCATCCGGACGCGCGCCGGCCGGGCCGCTTGATGACGTGCCCCGCCACGAATAGCCGGTGTAGACGAGGCCCTTGCCGCTGCGAGTAAGGGTGGAGCCATCGGTCAGTGACTTCAGGGTGATGGCGGTGGTGTAATCGTCGTCGGTGCCGGCCGGCGTCAGCATCATCTCGCCGACGTAGAGGCCCTTGCCGGGCAGGAAGGCGTTTACCAGCCACTTGCCGCCGAGCTTCGCGGACGATTGCCGCGCCTGCCACTTCGTCCATTCGGGCGTCATCAGCGGCGCGGTCTTGTTCATGTAATCGAGCGCGACCTCGACCGGGAGCGGCTTGGGCGCGCCGTTGGCGGGGACGGGCTGTGTCGGGTCCTCGACCGGCTTGCGGAACTGCGCATCAGCCTGCGAATACATCGCGACGTGAAGATTGCGCAGCAGGCCCCATTCCGCCTTCGAACGCCGCCACGACAGTGGCTGGGCGAAGGCGTGGCAGGCCGCGCAGGACTGGCGGATCGTCTCGTTGGGAATGTTGCTCTCGACCACGATGCGGTGTTCGGGCAGGTAGGAAACCGGCCTGGCTTCCTCGGGCGAGAGACCGTTGCTGGCGGAAAGCGAGCGGATCACCGCCTTGGCCTCGGCCGGGGTGATCGACAGGCCGTTGAGCGAGGCCATGCGGCGGATGACCTGCGCCCAGCCTTCCGGGGTGGTGCGCACCCAGGAGATGCGCGAGAGGTTCCCCTTCGCATCTGCAGTATGGCAGCTGCCGCACTTTTCGACGACCAGCGGGTCCTTGATCGCGATGCCGGCCTCGGTCTCCACCGGGTTCGAAGGATCGCGCGGCAGCTCCTTGGCCGACTGTGCCAGGACGATCGATGCGGGGAGCGCGGTCAGGGCTAGGAATTGGAGAAGATGCCGACGGTGCGGGCGTTTCGCCCCGGTCTGGCTAACATCCGTGGCAAGATCACGGGCAGCAGTTTCGGCCAAAGTCATGGTCGCGATTTCCCCCTTGGCAGGCCGTGTCCGGGAACGAGTCGGACGCGGTGTCAGGGCAAAGACTGGACAGACGTCAAAAGTTCGTCAACGCCTTTGTTTTTGCGGGTGCGAAAAGGTTTTGGCGCTCTATCGGATGATCTTCGCGCATGGCCCGGCCAGGATCCATACGCTGATCGCGCACATTGTTCAGCGGCATGTCGGCAGCCGCGTCGTGCAAATGCGGCCAAGTGCAGGCGCAAGGTTGACGACGAGCCCTCGATCATGCCAGAGGCAGCGCATCCGGCAGCCCCGGATCAAGCAGCCTTTGCGGCCGCGCGGGTGTAGCTCAATGGTAGAGCAGCAGCTTCCCAAGCTGAATACGAGGGTTCGATTCCCTTCACCCGCTCCAGCCCTCCCTTCCCACAACATCCCGGAAATGCTACGAAGTCCTCGGAAATCCTAGGGTTTTCACACTGCATTTGTCCCGCCAGCGCCCGCCTGTTCTCGCCGCATCTCGCGAATCTGGGGGCTCTTTTGGGGGCCAAGTGGGTTTCGCTCAATTCGAGTGGCCCCCACCCAGGGGGCCACTCAGGATGGAAGGGATTGAAATCGTGGCACTTACCGATGTGGCCGTCCGAAATGCTAAGCCGGGTACGAAGCCCTATAAGATGGGCGACTCCCATGGCCTGTTCCTGCTGGTCCAGCCAACCGGCGGAAAACTCTGGCGGTTCAAGTTCCGCGTTGACGGGCGTGAGAAGAAACTGGCGATTGGCCCTTACCCCGAGATCGGCCTGGGCGAGGCTCGCAGGCGGCGCGACGAAGCCCGCGAGGCCATGGCAGCCGGCAAGGACCCGGCGCGAGAGAAGCAACGCGATAAGGTCCGCGCGAAGGTTGAGGCCGAAAATACCTTCGGGGCAATCACTGCTGAGTTCTGCGAAAAGCGAAAGCGCGATGGGCAGCGTGCTTGGGCACCGGCCACTGCCAAGCGCTGCGAATACCTTCTGTCGATCCTGTGCGGGTCCATCGGCAACATGCCGATCTCCGAAATAGAGCCTGCCGATGTGCTGGTTGCCGTTCGCCGGATCGAAGGCAAAGGCAACCTCGAGAGTGCTCGCCGAACGCTCCAACTGGCGGGCTCGGTGTTCCGCTTTGCGGTAGCCACGGCGCGCCTCAAGTCCGACCCTACGCGTGACCTCAAGGGAGCACTGACAAGCCCCACCGTCACCCACTACGGGGCAGTCATCGATCCCGCCGGGGTGGGCGAACTGCTCCGGTCAATTGATGGCTACGAGGGGCAACCGATCACAAAATTCGCGATGCAACTTGCCCCTCATGTGTTCGTCCGCCCCGGCGAACTACGACACGCGGAATGGTCGGAAATCGATCTGGCAGGGGCGCTGTGGACGATCCCGGCAGGCAAGACCAAAATGCGCAAGGAACATGTCGTTCCGCTCTCGCGGCAGGCCATTGCGATCCTGAAGAGCGTCCAGCCCCTGACCGGTCCAAGCGGCTATGTCTTCCCCTCCGTCCGCACCCGACGCCGCCCGATGAGCGACAACACGATCAACGCTGGCCTGCGCCGCCTTGGCTACGCCACCGACGAAATGACTGCCCACGGTTTCCGCGCAATGGCGTCCACGCTGCTAAACGAAAGCGGGAAATGGAACCCCGATGCCATCGAACGCGCTCTGGCTCACGGCGACACTGACAAGGTACGCGCTGCGTACCATCGCGGCGCCCATTGGAAGGAGCGTGTAGCCATGGCGCAGTGGTGGAGTGACTACCTGGACGACCTGCGGAACGTGGCGAAATCGGTCTGATGGGCGATCCAACGAGCTGATCGCTGGCAACTGGCGCGCAAATCGCGACTTGCGTGCAATTCGTCAGGATAGACCATTGTTATGGCTGTATTTATCCCCCCAGCAGACGCGATTGCAAATCGCGATTTGCAAGCAAATCAGTTTGACACCAGACCGATATTTCCCATTTTCCGTAATCCCGCCAATAACTTGCATCTAGCAGTCCACTGCGTACGGTGTGCCTGTCAAGTTCCAATGTGCGCGGGGGTTTCCAGCACGCCCTGAGTTCCGTTCAATCGCTTGAATTCGCATCCTTATTCTCGGAGCGTGAGCAACCGGGTCGTTGCAGGGAAAAACGAAATTCAGGGCAAAAACGCCGCTGGGCTACCAACTGGCCTTAGTTATGTGGGAATTCCTCTCGGCGGGCCATTGCTCAGGGGGGGCAATTGCCCGGTCGTTTGAGCGGATCATGGGGACCAAGTAGTCATTACCGAGCCGTCCAGAGATCGAAAGGAGCTGGGGCGCATAACGATCGGGGATGCCCATCACTCCTACCCCTGCGAACAAGAAAAAGGGCAGGAACCGTTCCCGGTCCCTGCCCTGCTTGTCCGGTCAGAACTCATCGAGCATCGCCCCGTGGATCGTATGCACCACGCGCGCTGCCAGATGCGCTGGAAGAGCGTTGTAGTCGCCCTCGTCAAGAGCGAAGTATCCAAGTTCGCGGTCCTCAACGATGTGCTGATCGAAGAAGCTGTGCAGCGCCCGCCGCTCTGCCACAGCCAGCGCGGCAAAGTAGCGTTCCGAGTTCGAACTGGTTCGAAAAATTGAAGCCATGATATCCTCCTGATGTCTGCCGTTGACGGCAGGAGCAGGACGGATGGGCGTGTGACCGGCGGGTCAGGGATCGCCCAAAGGGCGACCGCGAAGCGGCGGTAGGGGTAACGATTTTGTCGGACCGTAGCGCAGCGAAGGGGAGGCAAAATGGTGGGACCCTGCCGTCCTTGACGCGCCGGTTGCACGGCCATCAGAATGGGAGAACGTGAGCCAGGCCCCCTCCCCTCCAGTCCCGAGCTAGATTGCTGCCGAGACCTTCTGCGCGACCTCTGTGAGCGTCGCCTGAAGACGATTGATCTCCGACAGGGTGGTTCCGCCGGGCACATATCGCGTGACAAGAAATTCGCGTGACTGCGACATGGTATGCAGGTGTTCCCGCGTCCGCTTCCTTAGCACCAGCCCAATCTGCACCGCTAGGTCCGCCCTTGCCGCGAGGTTGTGCTGGAGACCCCGCACCTGGCCCGCGCTGTGACCCGATCGGAGAAGGAATGCGTTGAGGTAAAGCTCGACCGCATGGATTGCGACCATGCGAAACGGTGCCCGCGAGCTGGGCACTTTGGGCCGTCCATTCTGCACGAGAAACTGGGCCGCAATCCGATACTCATCGGCAAGAGCCACCATCTCGGCAGCGGTCGCACCCTCACCCGGATAGCAAGTGATCGTCTGGTCATTCATGGCATTCTTCGTAGCACCGCTTTTGCAAACGATTACTGAAAAATCTCTGGGTTTTCATACACCACAAAGGGGCCCTGTCCCACATGGACAGGACCCCTTCGGGAGAGAGATCTACGGGAGAGGTCAGTCGATCCCGGGAGCATCCTTGTTGTCGGCGTTCTCGCCGGAGCCGTTGCCGCGGGAGAGGAAGTCGACCTTGTCGGCGAGGATCTCGGTGCCGTAGCGCGTGACCCCGTCCTTGTCCTCCCACTGGGTGTAGTGGATCCGGCCCTGGACCGATACCAGCTGGCCCTTCGAGCAGTACTGGCCGACGGTCTTGGCGAGGCCGTTGAAGCAGGTCACGCGGTGGAACTCGCTTTCCTTGGCGGTGTAGCCGTTCTCGTCCTTGTAGGTATTGCCATCCTTGTCGCGTGCGGGGCGATCGGTGACGACGGTGATCCCGGTGACGTTGGTGGCGCTCTGGGTCGTACGGGCTTCCGGATCGCGGGCGAGGCGGCCGGTGAGGATGGCGATATTGGTCATGAAATAGGTTCCTTCAGTTCCTCAAACCGGAGACCATCTCCGGCTTGCGAACATCCAGAAGAAGCAGGGCATGGGAGGACTGCACCGAAGGCCTGAAGGGCCGAAGGGAAACCTGTTCATGACGGGTGGTGCGGGCAGGCAGCGCAGCTGCCAACACGGCCGGAAAGGAACGGGTTGCCGTCCTCAGCTGACCTGGTTCAGGACTGTTCGCGACTAAAGCCGGATGGGTATCGGGTGTGGGTCTGCAGGCTCACTTGACCTTTCCTGCAATCAGCTAACGCCATCGCCCTCCGATGCCTCCAGGAGATCCATGAAGTTGCAGGCTGCTTCTCGGTCTTGCTCGTTCTCGAACGCCACATCGAGATCGGGGGCTGACCCGAACATGTGCAGGAACGATCACAGGGCAAAGTGCTCAGCGGCAGCGTAATTTGAGGCAGATAAGTCCGTAATGCGCCCTCTAGGTAGCCTTTCGACATGGCTCGCATCGTCCTTAAAAGTGGTCGTCCGTCGGGCCGATGGCCCGCAGTGCAGGAGCAGGATCAAAACGCCGTCGCTGCTGGTGAATCGGAAGTCGCGGTTGGCACGCGCATCGCTGCATAGTTCAACGATGACCTGGGGCTCGTACTAGCGGCCTGTCCAACATGCGCTGCCACTTGATCACATGGCTACCGCGCTGGCCCCGAAAAGCGCCTCGATTTTGGCCTGGGCCCCAACCCCGAGGTCAGCCACAATCAGCTTGTCTTTGGCGCGCGAGCAACAAACATAGAAGAGGTGGCGGGTTCTCCGCTCCCGGCTTTCGCTGGTGTCGGTTCCTGCCAGCAGCTTGCCAAACGAGTATTGGTTCCAGTTCGCGCCAGCGTCATCCAAAACCACGATCACGTTCTGAAATTCATCGCCTTTCACGCCGTGTTTGGTTGAGAACGGCATGCTGTTTTCCAGCACGGCGCGGTAACGACTGACTTCCAGATAGGGCACCGCCAGAAGAAGATCCAGAAAGGCCTGATGCGCTGCCTCGGGCGATCCTGCCTCGGCAGCCACCACAGGGCCTGCCACGGCCGCTTCCAAGTCATCAAGGAGTGTGACCAATTGCGCTGCCCGCAGATGCATTAAGATTGCTTCAATCGTTCCTCCGGCATCAATTAGTTTGATGAGGTCATCTAGGGCCGCCTTCACTCGCGCCTTCTCGGCTGCCCCCGCGATCGGGATCGGGCGTTCCTTCAATGAACTGATAGCGCGCCCCACCCGCCCTTCACGCCAAGCAGTAATAAATGGCTCGACTTTTTTAAGGAAGAAGGCTGCAATCGGGTCTTCGCCGCTCTGAAACTTATCTTGCGTAAAGCTTCCCCGACTGGCGAAGGCTGCCAATAGATCGGCATATCCGGCCTTGCGGGCGATAAGGCGGTGAGTGAGGAATAGAACCTTCAACTCGCCCTGTACACTCCAGCCGAAGACATCCTGCGCTTTCTGGACGGCGAGTTCGGCAATGTCCGCGTCCGGAGCCGTGCCGGTGAGACTGACATACACCGCGCCCCCCGGTAAATTGGCACCCGCTGGCTCCTGCTGAATGTCAGTTCGGACCTTGTTGAGAACGTCGATCACCGCCTTGGAGCACCGATAGTTCTCCTCCTTCTTGATTTGAACCAGCTGTGCCTGCTGATCGGCCGACAATTCGCCGACCCCTCCCGAATAGATGTTCTGCATCTTGTCGCCAAAGAAACCGATCAGCGGGGGATGCTCTGTCTTAAGAAGATGATCCAACAGGGCGGAGACAACCAGCGGATCAGTGTCCTGGTATTCGTCTACAAATATGAACGGGAATCGAGCGGCGACCAATTTCGATAAAAGCGGATGGTCGTGGAACATAATGTGAGCCACGCCCAAAAGGTCGTCGTGAAAAATTCGGCCTTCCAAGAAGTTTGCGCCGCGATCGGAGTAGGCGATCGTCGGTACCGTCTTTAAAGCTTCTGCCAATTCCTCCTGATCTTGCTTTCTGCGGCTGCTTGCAGGCAACCGGTCATTGAACGCAAGAAGGGCCGGCCTCAGCTCTTTCTGAAAGTCTTTGATCGAGGCCCATAAGAAGTCGTGGATCGTTGAGACCACAAACAAGGGGTCGTGCTCTGTACGCTCGATGATCTCATTCTTTGCTACATTCGTGAAAGTAATGCAGGCCACACGCTGGCCTTCCCCGATAACGCTCGAACGGTCCGGTCCTCGAATGAAATCAAGAGCGCGAATGAGGGACGATGTTTTGCCCGAGCCCGCCCCGGCGTCGATCAGGAAGCTCTGTCGCGTGTGCAGACAATCCAGGATTTTTTCGTCCGCTTCCGTCATCATTTTGCGGGATGCTCGGCCAGCCATTGGAGGCCTTGTTGAATATAGAGGGGAATCTCCCAGCCTGGTGCGCCCATCAGATCGAGGGCGAAATCGACCTTCCCGAGCTTGCCGCTCAACTCCCACGCTTGTGCTGTCAGGCCTGCGTCTATCGCTTTCTTGACGGCAGCCTTAGTCGTGCTGAGCTTGGCATGATTGTCAGTCAGCCAAGTGATGTTGGCGTAGATGAATGCTTCCTCGAATGAACGACCACAATGCCCGTCCTGGGTGACCTGATAGGCAACCCGAATGCAGCCTTGCGTCTTGGCCGCATTATCGCAGGCTTGCAATTCTTCGACGGTTTCCTTCTCGGGAATCCATTTGCGGAGACAGGCGTTGCTAGTGCTTTTCCCCGTCGCGACCGGGCATTTTTTTCCTCCGTCATCGACCGAGTCCAGGTCGGTAATGATCAGGCTCGGAATGCCAAGAAAGTCGATGATCGGCTTAAACTTATGGGCGTGCCCCCCGCCCACCTCAGAAATGCTGACATACTGACTTCCGAGCGTCTCGCAGCCAGCCACCTTGGCTTGCTCCTCAATCATCATTGGGAGCAGCAGCCGCTCGACCTGGCCTTCCACGAAGATGGCCTTGTCCGCGAAAAACAGATCGCAATGAGTCAGTCGAATATAGCGGCGCAGGAAGTCGAGAAGGTCGGGGTTGTCTGGTGGCAGCGGTAGCTGCGAAAGGTCCTGCATGACGACCTGACGGCCAACCCTGCGGAAATAGCGCACGGGCTCGAACTCAGAATGAGCGATCATGTGGGACGAGTGTGTGGAGAGCAGAACTTGTGCTGTCGTCCCTCCGTCCGTTTCCAAAACCTTCGAAATCTCGCTGATGAAAACCGTCTGCATCTGCGGGTGCAGGTGCGCCTCGGGTTCTTCAATCGCGATTATATGAACGCGCGGCTTGTCGCCCATCGTCGCGTCGATCGCAGCGCGGAAGGACTCCAGCTGCAGGACAATGTAAATCAGGTTTTTGTAGCCGAGCCCGTTATATTTTTCGGGCAGCTCGAACTCCTCCATTACTCCTTCTTTTTCGGCGTGTTCGCTGGCATAATATATTCGCGCATTGTCACGGTAAATTGTTTCTGCGCTCAGTTCAGCACGTACCCTCAGGTCCGGCGCTTTTTGGCCTGGCGGATAGCCAAAACTCTGAAGGCGCTTCGTCAAACGGCCAAAGGCTTTGCCGTACATCCCCGTAAGGTCGCCTGCGCTCGCCGTGAGTGCATCTTCGATCGCTTGATAACCGGCAGCGTCATCGACCCGATAGAAGCGTTCGTAATGATCGTGGAGAAGTTTTGAGAGCTTCGCGGACCGGCTTCCCTCATCGTCATCGACGTGCCGCTGAGCGGGCACGATGTCGATGCGCAGTAGGGATTTCAGCAAATTGCCGTCTTCGAGTTGTTCCACTTCTTTGCCGTCAGGGGACACTTTGAAGAAAACGCGTTTGAAATGATCTCTGAACGTCTCTTTCAGATAGTCGCACAGCGAGACGTCTTTGCGAGGCCTGGCCCCAAACTCGTCGAGAAGCTTTTTCGCGTTCTCCAGTCGATAGTCGATCCGCATTCGCACTCTGCTTGTGCCAGGCGTAAGGTCCATCAAAAGCTTGGTGGCTGCAACGAGGTCGGCGGGATCTTCGCCATAGGAAAAGGTCAGATCGAGCCGCATACGCGGTGTAAGCCGCCTAAGCAGCTCAATCTTCTTTTCTGGATCAGCTTCAGCCGCAACCTTTCGCTCGATCCGCTTCAGGTCCCGGTGGCGAAGCTGAGAGAGGTCGTGGAAGGAGATTTTAGGAGCCTCGGCTCCTTGCCCGATAAACAGCCGGAGAGCCTCCATTACTGAGGTTTTCCCGCTATTGTTCGGCCCCACCAAAATGGTCGTCGTTTTGTCCTGGGCGAGATCGATTGAGAGTCGGCGCAGCAACCTGAAGTTTCGGATCTTAATGTTCTCAAGGCGCATGCGGTCATTATCTCAAATGGCTCGAAGATCTCGAAGGTGACTGTAGGGCCATCCTGACACAAGGGGGAAGTAGTTTGCTATCGAATTGAACCGGAATCGCCTGTCACTCGATCCCGGGTGGCTTGATGAATTCCGTGATCAGCCGGCGAGCGCGGTGCACTGATCGCTAAACGGGTCACCGGGCTACGGTCCGCTTTCGGTCCAAGGCGTGGCATATCCCGCTCGGGCTCCTTCCTCTGGGCTTCGAGGCAGACCTTGGGCGTGGGACGCGGTCGTTCATTGTGCATGACAATCACAGTTTGGGTGTAAGTCGATGTAAGTTCGGCTACTCCACTCAAAGTATGGAGGGTCTTAGTGTTCCAAGGCGCATTGTTCACTCGTGATTGGCTGAAGTGTCCGTCGTCGAGACATTTGGCACAGATCGGGGCGTGGATTAGCGGAGAGCGAGCCTCGTCTGGGGGTTGATGT
>NZ_JBXAFX010000024.1:0-59298 GCF_058793515.1 Novosphingobium sp. GW835-FHT14H07 | reverse complement strand
ATAGCTTCAATCCGAATGCTCACGCGCCGAACCGCAAGATATTGCTGGAATTGAGAAACTTCTGAATCAGGCACTTATATTTCCGCAACTTGCTTAGTGGCACTTTTTGCACAATGGCTACGAGAACCCATATTTGCGCCTCCGAAAAATTTGATCTCTTCATCACACACTCCGTATCCTGGACCTCCGTTCATAACTGGAATTTTCCAGCTCCGAACGGTCCAAGATTCCGGGTGCAGGTCAGCCGGCGGTGAACGCGCGGTAATCGCTGGCAATTACTAAGAATGAGTCTGTGCCTGCCTCAATCCGGTCCGGAACCGATCGGTCGCTTCGACCAGTTCGCTGACGCCACCGACTGCCTCGACAGGTTGCTCACAGCTTTTCCGGTTCTGCAGGAGCGTCAAAGCTTGCCCGTCAGTTCCGGGACCAGGGTGAACAGGTCGCCCACGAGGCCGATGTCGGCGACTTGGAAGATCGGGGCGTCCTCGTCCTTGTTGATGGCGATGATGGTCTTGGAGTCCTTCATGCCGGCCAAGTGCTGGATCGCGCCCGAGATGCCGACGGCGATGTAGACTTCGGGGGCCACGATCTTGCCGGTCTGGCCGACCTGGTAGTCGTTGGGCACGTAGCCTGCATCGACCGCCGCGCGGCTCGCGCCGATGCCAGCGCCGAGCTTGTCGGCGAGCGGGGTGATGATCTGTTCGAAGGTGGCCGCATCCTTCAGCGCGCGGCCGCCCGAGACGATGATCTTGGCGCTGGTCAGTTCGGGGCGCTCGCTCTTGGCGATCTCGGCGCTGACGAAGCTGCTGAGGCCGCTGTCGGCGGTGGCGCTGACGGTCTCGACGCTGGCATTGCCCCCGCTGGTGGCGGCCTTGGCAAAGGCGGTGCCGCGCACGGTGATGACGAGCTTGGCGTCGCTGGACTCGACCGTGGCGATGGCGTTGCCGGCGTAGATCGGGCGGGTGAAGGTCCTGGGCCCCTCGACCGAGAGGATGTCCGAGATCTGCATGACATCGAGCAATGCTGCGACGCGCGGCGCGACGTTCTTGCCCGTGGTGGTGGCAGGCGCAACGAAGGCGTCGTAATCCGCCATCAGGCCTGCGACGAGCGGGGCGACGTTCTCCGCCAGCGCATTGTCGAGGCTGGCGTCGTCGGCCTTGAGCACCTTGGCCACGCCCGCGATCTGCGCGGCGGCCTGTGCGGCACCATCGCAGTTGGCGCCGGCGACCAGCGCGGTCACTTCGCCAAGCTGGCCCGCAGCGGTGACGGCGGCGAGCGTGGCGTCCTTGACGCTGGCGTTGTCGTGTTCGACCAGAACGAGAACCTTGGTCATCGTATCATTCCTTTCAACCCAACCCCGTTCGTGTCGAGCGAAGTCGAGACACTGCGAGCGTGGCTCGACTTCGCTCGAGCCGAAAGGAGGTGGTGAGTGTTCAGGCTACGCCCAATTCCTTGAGCTTGGCAACCAGCGCATCGACGTCGGGCACCTTGATCCCGGCGCTGCGCACCGGCGGTTCGGTGACCTTGAGCGTCCTGAGGCGCGGTGCGATGTCGACGCCGTAGTCGGCAGGCGTCTTGTTCGCGAGCGGCTTGGACTTGGCCTTCATGATGTTGGGCAGCGAGGCATAGCGCGGCTCGTTCAAACGCAGGTCGGTGGTGACCACGGCGGGCAGAGCCAGCTTCACCGTCTGCAGACCGCCGTCGATCTCGCGCTTGACCACCACGGCATCGCCCTCGACCGAGACCTCGTTGGCGAAGGTCCCCTGCGGGCGGCCGAGCAGCGCGGCGACCATCTGGCCGACCTGGTTGCTGTCATCGTCGATCGCCTGCTTGCCCGTGATGATCAGGCCGGGGGCTTCCTCGTCGGCAATCCCCTTGATGATCTTGGCCACCGCCAGCGGCTCGACCTCGACGCCGTCATCGACCTGCACCAGGATCGCCCGGTCCGCGCCCATCGCCAGCGCCGTGCGCAGCGTCTCCTGCGATTTCGCAACGCCCACCGACACCGCCACGATCTCGGTCACCACGCCCTTCTCCTTCAGGCGTATCGCTTCCTCGACCGCGATCTCGTCAAACGGGTTCATGCTCATCTTCACGTTCGCAAGATCAACCCCCGTGCCATCCGCCTTCACCCGAGGCTTCACGTTGTAGTCGATCACGCGCTTCACGCAGACCAGGGCTTGCATGGGCAAACATCTCCGACGGCAAGGATGTCTATCGACCACGGATGGGTTCGTTCAAAGGAATGGGAGACAGCGGAACCCAAGTTCGCCGATGAATTTCCTCAATAGTAATAAAAAGACCGAGGAGCTATCGGCATCGACATTGTTGGCAAATGATACTGGCAATTATCTGGTTCAGAAAATCGCAGTTCAAAGAAGCCGTAGGTTGATGAAGACGCCGTAGCTACCTCGGTAAGGGTGGAACTTTACTTACGAAAAAATGCCTGAACCACGCCTCAGAACTTATAGGAGAGATCCACGCCGAACCGGCGCAGCGCGCCGCCTGCGATAAAGTCGCCCCCGAATTCCGGCGCGATCACAACGTCTTCAACGTAGTGCTTGTTGAAAAGGTTGGTAGAAAATGCCGAAATCGAAAAACTGCCGACATCGACGCCCAGCCTTGCGTTGACCGTCGCGAAAGTATCGCGTGTGGAATTGTCGTAAGTAGCCGGTAAGCCGAAGATCGTGGGTGTGGTATTTCGCTGAACCGTGTGAAATGGCGTCGGACCGACAACCCTGAAGTCGACACGGCCGACAAGATTGACAAGATCCGTGACGGGGGCGTTCATCTGAACGCCCCCGTTGATCGAAAAGTCAGGCGTCGCAGGAGATTTGTTTCCTACCGTATAAGGGCGGCCGGAATTCTTCTTGATTTCGCTCTTTGTATAATTCCCGTTGACAAACATCTTGAAAATTGGGGAGATCCTGTAGTCAATCGATCCTTCTATTCCGTAGATTTTCACCTTGTCGATGTTCGAGGTGCTGCGCAGCAAGCCGAAATCACCCACGAAGAATTCAAAGAACTGCATATTCTTGACGTTGGTCAGGAAGCTTGCCACCTCGAAGTTGAGGCCGTTGAACGGACGTCCCTTCACCCCAATCTCAAACGCGCTGTTGGTTTCCTTCTTGATCAGGTCCGGAACCGAGATTCCCGCGCTGATGCCCACGGGCGGTGGTGGATTGAAGTAGCCGTTGATGATCGCCTCGGTGCCTGCCGGATTGAAGCCGCCAGCCTTGAAGCCGATGCCCCAGTTCCCGAAGATCGTGAGATCATTGTTCGGCTTGTAGGTGATCGTTATCTTCGGCTGGAGTTGCTTGAAGGTTGAAGAAATCGGCGCGATCACCCCAGATGGGTTGTATGCCGGATCAAGGCCGGGGTTGAGGAAATAGTTCGAGGGAGTCGTCGCGGTTCCAATCGGATACCCGGTACGCGGATTGCCAACCCAGCGCGTGCGAGCATTTACCGGAACATTGTTGATACGGTCACGCGCTTCGATATCATAGCGTAGCGCGACACCGAGGCGCAGCTTGTCGGTAGCGTCCCAGTCTCCGGCCGCAAATGCGGCATAAACATTGGTCCGATAGTTGTCATCTGTCAGGTTTTCGGTCGGGAAGCGGGGGTCCATCGTAAAGCACTGACGCGTCCCGCCAAGTCCCGTGTCAAGCGTCAGGTTCACACAAACCCGCCTGTCGATGAAGATGTAGCTTCCACCCAGCTGCCAGTTGAAGGAAGAGCCTTCCCCACCCATGAGCCGGATTTCGGAAATTACGTCTGTCTGCGTACGGCGATTGCCCTGGATGCCGTCGCAAGTGGAAGGCGAATAGGGCATCGCAAAGCCGAATGCCGCATTGTATTTCGTGAACGGTGCCTGGTTGACAACCCCTGCGGTGGCCGCACGGCTGCGGAGGCAGGTCGGTTCATTGTTGAAGAAGCCGAACGCGCCGCTGGTCCCACCGGCAATGTATTCGTTCTTGTTGTTGTTATATGCGACAACACCGATCAGCGAACCGAAGTCGAAATTCTGTCGCAGCCTCATCGATGCGCCATAAGTCCGCTGCCAGTGCTTGGCCTCGGTGTCATCGGTAAAGATGAACTTGTGATCGCTGACCTTTGCGTTGAATATCGGATCGTTGAACGCCTGGGCGAGCGTAGGAATCTGGAAAACCGCATTGAAGCTCAGTGCGCCGCCGTGGCTCCTGCCATAGTTGGCCTTCAGGTCGATTTCGGTATCGTCCGAAGGTGCCAGCAGGATTCGCCCGAAGAGGTTCAGCTTGTTGTAGCTGTCTACCGATGCCGGATTGCCGCGATAACCATAGACGCTCTGATGCAAATCCGATCCGACAAACGTGTTGCGATAATAGCCGTCCGACTTGGTCCACTCACCGTTAAGTACGAACCCGACACTGTCGGTGATGGGGCCGCTCAACAGTCCGGACATGAGGTACGTATTGTCGTTCGCGACACGCCCCTTGATCTGCCCGGACAATTCCGGCGTAGGCTTTTTGGTGGTGATCACGATTGCACCGGCCGACGCATTGCGCCCGTAGATCGCGCCTTGCGGACCCTTGAGGATTTCCACCTGTGCAAGCGCACCCTGGGGCTCGTTGGTCGAGGCGATACTCGTCTTGAGCACGCCATCGACCACCAAGGCAATGTTGTTCTCCGCATCGCGGGGGCTGTTCAGGCCTCTGATGTTGATCGACACGTCGGATGGATCGGTCGTCGCGGTTTGAATGGTGACACCCGATGTCAGGTTCACGAAATCGACCGCGACGCGTGCCTTGGTGTTTTCGATCGTGTCTGCGGACAGCACGGCCACCGACGCCGGGACATTCTTCAAGGATTCGTTCTGCTGCCGTGCGGTAACAATGATTTCCTCGACTTCGCTTCCGGATGAAGTCTGTTCAGCCTGGGCATCATTACTGCTCGCAACAGCCTGTGCGCTCACATTCCCAGGGATCAGCGCCAAGGCCCACGTACAGCCACACATGAGACGCGATATTGTTTTCAAATTCATTTTGCCCTCTCCCTTGCTTACCAAGCTCGGCTGTGCGCGCCGTTACAGTTGCGCATAGGTGTCCAGATGCAGACTTGGTTTCCCGTTGGGGGTAAAGCCGAAGAGGCGCATGAGTCTTGGAGATCCTTGCGAACAAGGATTGAACAATCCTGCGAGGGTGCACCAAGAAGGCTTGCCCCAATCACCCTGCATTCCGCTCAAGAAGCATCAAGGCTGCCGGCGCAGAAGGCACGCTTCTTGTCGAGCCGGAAGGGGCCACGATCCGACGGGGAACAAGCCCAATGGGGGGACACCCTTCCGGTTGCGCCCGATGGGTGGCTAGCCCGTCTTATTCACCGGCGGGGGCCTGAAGGGTTGGCGGGAGTGGCATAAGCCTCTGATCTGAATTAGGAACTGGGTGTCTACGCCGACCCTGCTGCAGGGCAGAAAATGCCACAGGCCACACCCGCCATGAAAGACGTTATCTCAACCTCATTCCGATTCCCAGCGGTCGGCGGGAAGAAGATCACAGCCGCGTTTGATGGTGGCCGACTAACCTCGGACGGCGGCGTTCTGCTGCTTGCGCAGGCCGAGCGCGCGATGGGGCTCTGCCGGCGGCTTGCGAGTTGCATCGCCGACCCGCGTGACCCGACGCGGGTGATCCATCGCCTCGATGACATCCTACGTGCCCGGGTGTTCGCGATCGCGTGCGGCTATGAAGATGCCGATGATCTCGACGCCCTGCGCGACGATCCGGGCTTCCGCCTGGCGCTGGGCAAGTTGCCGGGATCGGGCGCGGGGCTTGCCAGCCAACCGACGATGAGCCGCTGGGAGAATGCTCCGACCACACGTGAGCTGGCCAGGATGATGGCTGAGATGATCGGCGTCTACTGCGCCAGCTATCCGGCTCCACCGGCGGCGGTGACGCTGGACCTCGATGATACCTGCGATGTCGTGCACGGCTATCAGCAGTTGTCCTTCTGGAACGGGCATCACGGTGAGCGCTGCTTCCTGCCGATCCATGTGTACGACACCGCGACCGGTCGTCCGGTCGCGATTCTGCTGCGCACCGGCAAGACGCCGTCGGGCGCCGAAGTTGCCGGCCACATCCGGCGCCTGGTGCGTCATATCCGCCGGTACTGGCCGGAAACGCACATCACCTTCTGCGGCGACGGGCATTATGGCCGCCCCGAAGTCAAGGCCTTCTGCGAGGCCCACCGCGTCGATTACGTGTTCGGCTTGCCGACCAATGCCGCGCTGCGTGCTGATACGGTCATCGTTGCCATCGTCGATGCCTGCGCGGTCAAGCGGGCCACGGCCCAGTATCCGGTCCTGCGCAACTATGCCGAAACGCACTACGGCGCGAAGAGTTGGAAGTGCCAGCGCCGCGTCGTCGCCCGGATCGAGGCCAGCACGCTGGGCATGGACATCCGCTATGTCGTCACCTCACTGACCGAAGGCTCAGCCGAGCATATCTATGACACGCTCTACTGCGCGCGCGGCCAGACCGAAAGGCTGATCAAGCGCCACAAGGCTCAACTCGCTAGCGATCGCACCTCGTGCCGATCCGCCAACGCCAACCAGATGCGCCTCATCCTCCACACCGCTGTCTACTGGCTGATGTGGCGCATCCAACAGGAAATCCCCAAGACAGCCGCGCTCGCCACAGCCGAGTTCGCAACGCTACGCCTGCGGCTGCTCAAGGTCGCTGCCCGCGTCATCGAAACCTCCTCGCGTATCCATCTCGCCTTCGCGTCAGCCTGCCCGGACGCCGGCGTGTTCAAAGCCATCGCCACCATTCTCCGGCCAGCACCGACATAGCCAGTGCGGCAGTGCCGATGAAAGCCCGAGCCCTCGTCCATCAACCTCGAAAAGCCCATCGCTCCTGCTGCGGGGAAAAACGCCGGCGCCGGCGCTCGCCCAGATCACGCGGCAACCGACCCACCAAACCCTAAACACCCCAGTGCAGCGGGCTCATGAATAAGCCGGGCTAGAGGCGATGCCGCGAAATCGAGCCTTGATTGCTGACAACCCCTCGATCGACGGGCCACAAGCAGCGTGTCCCCCGCACGACCGAACCTGTCACGGCCTTGCGGGGGATGGGGAATGCAACAGTCCGGTCGTTCAGACGCGAACGAATTTCGATGGTCATCAAAGCGCGGTGGTTGCAGTCTGACGATCGAATATCATCGATTCGTAGCCCGAATTCCGTACCGATTGAAGTTCTGAACGGTAATTGCCGAGACCACCGAGATAAAACATCACTGCGTTTTTCTTGCCAGGAATGTTCGCCCCGAAAATCCACGATTCCGCCTTAGGGAACAGTGTCATGTTGGCAATTGTCCGGCAGGTTTCCACCCAGGCATCTTCGGCTTCCTGCGTCGGCTCGATAGTGGAGCGGCCGTCAGCTTCCATGGTTGCAATCGTGTCGGAAATCCATTCCACCTGGCTTTCGAGACTGGGAGGAAGGTTTGTGAATGGACCGTTGGGGCCCAGGATCATGAACATGTTCGGAAAGTCGGCTTCCATCATCCCGAGGTAACCCAGAGGGCCATCGGCCCACTTGTCCCGGATGGTGACGCCACCGCGTCCCCGAATATCGATCTTCGTATAGTTTCCATCGACCGCATCGAAACCTGTAGCGAAAATCACCGCGTCAAGTTCGTGTTCGATCCCACTGGCCAAGCGGATGCCTCTTGTCGTGAATTCTGCGATCGGATCGTCCTTGACGTCTGCCAGCGATACGTTTTTCCGGTTGTAAACACCGTAATAATCCGTCGCGCACAGCGGGCGCTTGGCATAGATATCGCCGGGCGTCAGTTTCCGGGCGATTTCTGGATCCTTCACGATCTTGGCAATTTTCCGCTTGATGAAGTTTGCCGCCGAGGTGTTAACCTCATCGCTGATCGCGACATCGTTGAAGGTCTCGAACATGAAGCGGAATCCACCACCGCGCTGCCACGCTTCCTCGAATACGCACTCCCGCTCGGCCTCGGGGACGTCGATTCCCGCAACGGTGCTCTCGACAAAACCGAAGGCGACATTCGAACTCTTTATCTGCTTCCAGATTTCGTCATAGTTGGCCTTGTAGGTATCGATCGTCTCAGTGTCTTCGGGCCAGTTTCCGATCGGAACGACGTATTGGGCAGATCGTTGGAATACGGTCAGGTGCTTTACCTGGGGCGCCAGGGCAATGATCACCTGAATTCCGGTTGAGCCCGTCCCGATTATGCCGACACGCTTTCCGCTGAGATCGACCCCTTCAGGCCACGCGCCTGTATGGTAAATGTCACCGGCATAGTCGTCGATGCCACAGAACGTCGGCTTGTTGATCGCCGAAAGAAGTCCCAGGCCGGTAATGAGATACTTGGCCGATGCCGTCTCACCCTTGTCCGTTACTACATGCCATAGCCCAGTCGCTTCGTCGAAACGGGTCGATACTATCTTGGTGTTGAACTGATAGCTGCTGCGCAAGTCGAAGCGGTCAGCGACATTGTTGAGATATTCCAAAATCTCGGGCTGAGTGAGATAGCGGGTCTGCCAGCTGCCTTGATCAAGGAGTTCCTTGTCGAATGAGAAGCGATAGCAGAAGCTCTCGGTATCCGAGAGCGCTCCCGGGTAACGATTCCAGTACCAGGTCCCTCCGACATCGCTCGCATTGTCATAGGCCTTTACGTGGAGACCCTGGTCATTACGCAGCTTGTGGACCGCATAGAGCCCTCCGAAGCCTCCGCCGATCACAATTGCGTCAAAGTCCGCGCCAGGGGTCTTTGTCGCGGTCACATTTCTGATCATATTTACCTCCAGCGCGGGATTTCCGCGCAAACCATTGTTGCAAGATGCGTTTTTCCGGCGGTCAAAGTGCGCGATACCACGCTGAGATCCTGAGCAATTCGTCGTCCGCCTCATGCGCGCGCCCGGCAAGGGCCGGAAAGACATGCTGCATTCCGGGGACGACCGAGAGGGTGACGGAAACGCCTGCGTTGCGAGCTTTTTCGCTCAACGACTCGGCATCGCTCAGCAATGCCTCGGCTCCACCGGCATTGATATAAAGCGGCGGGAAGCCCTGAAAGTCATTCTCGAGTGGATTGGCCAGCGGATCCAGCGGGTCCGCAGTGCCGCCAAGAAACATCGAGATCATGCCCTCGAGTATCTGGCGCCCGACAAGAGCGTCCGTCGCCGCGTTGGCTTCGAGTGTCGCGCCACGCAGCGCCATGTCCAGCCAGGGAGAAAAAGCTATGATGCTGCCCGGAAGTTGCCGGCCCAGCTCACGGAGCCGAAACGCAATGGCAATGGCGAGATTGCCGCCCGCACTGTCCCCCGCAGTCGTTATGAATCCAGGGTGGAAACCTCTTTCGATCAAACCGAGATATGCGGCGATCCCGTCTTCGATCTGGGCAGGGAACGGAAATTCGGGGGACCGCCGGTAATCGGGAATGAACGCAGTTACGCCCAGAGCGCTGGCAAGATGCCCTGCGAGCTTGCGATGACTATCTGCCGATCCCACGGCGAAACCTCCGCCGTGGGTGTAGAGAATGACGCGCGCGGAATCGGCGTCTTGCGGAAATGCCCATATTCCCGGGACTCCGCCGACTTCATCTGATTTGTAGCTTACGCCCTCGGGTTCACGTGCTGGTTTGCCCCACTCGTCGAACATACTGCGCAAATCGGCAATCGACATTGCGGGATTGGCGGCCATCCGGCTGCTCCAATCCTCGTACAATTCGCGCAGGAAATCTGCTTCCCGATTGTCCGCCATTTGGCCTCTCCATCCATCTTTTTTTGAACGCCCCAATCGATCGTTGTCCGAAACTTCGGGCGGCCGAGAGCTGATCCAGTGGAGAAGCTATGTCGTGCTTGGCTTCAGGTCTTGAATTTTACTGCGCGTTCCGTTGTCGTTTTTTGCGGCCACCCAGAGGCAGGTCTCCTAGACCCGCTCCAGCAGCAGCGCGCTTCCTTGTCCGACGCCCACGCACATAGACACAATGGCGTAGCGCCCGGTCCCTTGAGCAAGTTCAATCGCTGCGCTGCCCGTAATCCGTGCCCCGGACATGCCCAGCGGATGACCGAGCGCGATCGCTCCGCCGTTGGGATTTACGCGATGATCTTCATCATCCAGACCCAACGACCGCGTGCAGGCCAGCGCCTGGCTGGCAAAGGCTTCGTTCAGTTCGATCACGCCGATGTCGCCCATCGTCAGCGATTGCCGAGCGAGTATCTTTCTGATCGCCGGAACCGGACCGATACCCATGATCCGGGGAGGAACCCCAGCTGCCGCAGCGGTCACCACTCGGGCAAGGGGTGTCAGCCCATATCGACGAACAGCTTCCTTCGACGCCAGCAGCAATGCTGCGGCACCATCGTTCACCCCGGATGCGTTTCCTGCCGTGACGGTCCCGTCGGTACGCACGATTGGTCGTAGTCGAGCGAGGTCATCTATGGTCGTGTTCGGTTTCGGATGCTCGTCAGCGTCAATTATCGCGGCTTGCCCCCGCTTCACTGGGGCGCTGACCGCCACGATTTCCCGCGCCAATCGTCCGTTGCTGCCTGCTCTGGCAGCCTTGGCCTGCGACCGCAGGGCAAAGGCATCCTGATCGGTCCGCCCGATCGAATACTCCATCGCGACGTTTTCGGCGGTCTCGGGCATCGAGTCGACGCCATAGCTCGTCTGCATCGCCGGATTGACGAATCGCCATCCAATGGTCGTATCCTCCATGGCGACAGCGCGTGAGAACGCGGTTTCGGCTTTTAGCTGAACAAACGGGGCTCGACTCATGCTCTCCACGCCGCCAGCGATCACAAGCTGGAGTTCACCGCACCGTATCGACCGGGCACCAGTGATAACCGCCTCAAGACCTGAGGCGCAAAGGCGATTCAGGGTCAGGCCGGGAACTTCCTCGGGTAGGCCCGCGAGCAGGGCAGCCATGCGGGCCACGTTTCGGTTGTCCTCGCCTGCCTGATTTGCGCAGCCAAGCAGGACCTCATCGATCTCGACCAGGTCGATCGACCGATTTCGCTCGATCAGGGATCTGATCGGAACAGCGGCCAGATCGTCGGCGCGTACCCTGGCAAGGGCCCCGCCGTGGCGGCCGATCGGCGTGCGGATGAAATCGCAGATGAACACATCAGCCATGTCTTCAGACCTATCTTCAAGTTCAGGCATCCGCGAACGACCTGGCGTCGCGAACCAGGTTCGTGATCAGTGAAGGGACTCTCCAGCCCAGAGGGTCGGCGGACGAAAACTCGGTGATCCTTGCAACCACGCAAGCCGGAGTCAATGTGTCCGCGTGATACATCAGTCCCCCTCGCCAGCGAGGGAATCCGTAGCCATGAACCAAGACCAGATCGATGTCCTGTGTCGAGGCGGCGATTCCTTCTTCAAGAATAAGGCAGGCTTCGACGATCATGGACGTGATAATTCGATCGACAATCTGCGCCTCACTCAAAGTCCGACGGGCAAAGCCTTCTTTCGCCGAGATCGCCACGATGAGGTCTTCGACCAAGGCGGACGGCCGGAGCCGACCCGCGTCATCGTAATCATACCAGCCAGCCATCGATTTACGGCCAAGTCTACCATGCTCTTCGACCAGGCACTCGAGTATGGGAAGCATTCTTGCGTCGGCGCGGCCGTCCAGGCGTTGTCGCTGGCGATTGGCATATGCAATATCGAGACCCGACATGTCCTGGGCTTCATAGGGGCCCATGGCCATGCCGAATCCCCGCATTGCCGCATCGATGCTCGACGGTGTTGCGCCCTCGGCAAGAAGGATGTCCGCCGTTTGGCGATATCGGGTCAGTATCCGGTTTCCGATGAAGCCATCGCACACACCGGCCACGACCGGCACTTTGCCTAGCATCCTGGCGAGCGCGATGCCCACGCCAAGAGTTTCCGGAGCCGTTCTGCCACCACGCACGATCTCGAGCAGTTTCATCACGTGCGCAGGACTGAAGAAGTGCAATCCCAGGAAGCGCGCGGGCTCGGGAACACTTTCCGCCAGAAGATCGACATCCAGGTACGAGGTATTCGTTGCGAGAATTGTCGAAGGCGGCAGATTGTCACCAAGGGCTGCAAAGATAGCCTTTTTGACAGCGAAATTCTCGAACACGGCTTCGATGGCGATGTCAGCCGCCCCGAGATTTTCGAGCCCCACCACCACGTTCGTCAAACTGCTGATACTGTTAGCCTCTTTCTCGGTCAGGACCCCCTTCTTTGTGCCTTGTTCGACCAGCCCCGAGAATCGCCGCCGGGCATCTGCTGCCCGCTGGGCATCCATCTCGACCAAGGTCACCGTGATTGAGGCTCGGGCAAGGGCGTAGGCTATGCTCGCGCCCATATTCCCCCCGCCTACGACAATCGCCCGTTCGATCGGACGGTCTGGTCTTGGGTAACATGACCGGGTTGAAGCGGCGCGCTCGGCGAAGAAGATGTGGCGCAATGCCTTGGCCTGATCGGATCCGCGAAGTTCGAGGAAGGCCTCCCGCTCGCGATTCATCCCGACATCAAGGTCCCAGTCGGTACTCCCGGCCACCAGTTCCAGCGCGCGCTCGGGGGCCTTCTGCCCTCGGGCGCGGCGGGCAGCATCCCTGGCAATGGCCGACACCGCATCTGGATGTGCCGCTGGCGCGGGACGCCGGTCGGCGACCAGCATGGTATCGAGTTGATTCCGGTCCATGCCGAGAGCGGCGGCGACGGGATCGGATGCAACACTATCGACAAGTCCGATATCATGCGCCTCCCGTGCCGACAGCAGCCTTCCGTGCACAATCATGTCGAGCGCGTGGGGGATGCCCACAATACGGGGCAGACGCTGCGTTCCACCAGCGCCCGGCACTACCCCGAGCGTCACTTCGGGCAGGCCCAGCCGGGCCGAAGGTGCGGCAACCCTGCACCGGCAGGCCAGCGCAATCTCGAGGCCTCCGCCAAGCGCGCTCCCATTGATCGCAGCGATGGTCGGCACGGAGAGTTGCGCGATCTCCCGCAGCACGTCGTTCAAATGCGGCTCTATCGGAGCATCGCCAAATTCCCGGGCATCGGCCCCGGCCACGAACGCCTTGCCTGCCCCGGTTATGACAATTCGCTCGGGATCGCTGGCGGCGGCCGTGCGTATCGCCGCAAGCAGGGCGGCACGTACCGCAGCCTTCAGGAGGTTGAGCGGAGGATTGTCGATGGTCAGAAGCGCAACACGATTTCGCCACTCGATCCGCACCAGTTGCCCATCGCTCACGCACAAACTCCTGCGAAACGCGAAACGAATTTCGTGTTGAGGTAGCCATCGAAAGTCTCGCTGCCGCCTTCGGTGCCATATCCACTGTCACGGACCCCTCCGAACGGGGTTTCGGGCAAGGCCAGTCCAAAATGATTGATGCTGACCATGCCGGCCTGCAGGCATGCCGCAGCGCGGTCCGCGCGTTCAAGCGAGTTGGTGAAGACATAGGACGCCAGGCCGAACGGCAATGCGTTTGCCCGATCGATGGCATCGCTCATGTCGTCAAAGCGCGAAACCACGGCGATGGGGCCAAAAGGTTCATCCCGCATCAGCGCGATACGATCGTCCGCAGTATCGACGATAGTCGGTGCGAAGAAATAGCCCGCATTCCCCTGTCGTGTGCCGCCGGCAAGGATGGCGGCTCCACCGGCGCGCGCGTCGTCGACCAGGCGTTCCATTTCGGCAATCCGCCGGGCGTGACACACTGGCCCCATCTGGATATCGGGCTCAAGGCCGTCACCCACTTTGACCGTCGCAAAGGCATCAACCAGAGCTGCGACAAAGCGTTTGTGAACGCTCGCCTGCACAAAGAACCTGGTCGGCGATATGCAGACCTGTCCTGCGTTGCGCAGCTTGTTGCCGGCCAGCACCCTTGCGGTCGCCTCGGCGTCTGCATCATCGAAAATCAGGACAGGCGCATGACCGCCAAGTTCCATCGTGGCGCGCTTCATGTGACGACCAGCGAGTTCGGCAAGGCTCTTGCCGACTTCGACCGATCCGGTGAAGGTGATCTTGCGAACATCGGGATGGGCCACCAATGTTTCTGAAATCATTGCGGCATTGCCCCAGACGAGATTGAGGCATCCATCAGGCAATCCCGCTTCCTGCAGATAGCGGGCGATGGCCATACACGCAGACGGGGCTTCCGCAGGGCCTTTCAGGATCATTGTGCAACCGCAGGCCAATGCTGCGGCAACCTTTCGCACTGCCTGGCTCAAAGGGAAGTTCCATGGCGTGATTGCCAGGCAGACGCCCACCGGTTCCCGCAGAACCTGCTGCTGTACAGCAGGGGATCGCGATGGGATTATGCGACCGTAGATGCGACGCCCTTCTTCGGCGTGCCAATCGATATGATCGGCCGAAGAACGCACTTCAACAATCGCTTCGGCCAATGGCTTTCCCTCGTCGAGGGTAATGGCGGCTGCAATTGCCTGTTCGTTCTCACGAAGCAGATTGGCAAACCTGCGCAGTATGGCGCTGCGATCAAGCGGCGAAAGCTGCCGCCACCCTTCGAATGCCACGCGGGCCGATCTCACCGAAGCCTCGAGATCATCGGGCGTCGCTTTCGCGATAAGCCCGATCTGCTGGGCGGTCGCCGGGTTGATGACGGGCTGGGTTTCGCGCTCTTCCGGGCCGATCCACGTGCCTGCGATGAACAGTGCGATGTCTGCATAGTCATGTTGAGTCATAACAATCCTCTTCACCGTCGAGTTTTGGCAACCACGCGGAACTGGACAAACCCGATTTTATTCCGCTCTGCGGAAATATATTCCGCAATATTGACAAACCTCTTACTACCAGTGTAGAGACATTTCAAGTCGGCAACGGCCGGGGTGAGAGGAGTATTGCGGTGCGACCGCGCAAGGAGCTTTCAAAACAGGAAGGTACGGACCGCGATTTCGTGGTTGCCCTGGCGCGTGGACTCGAGGTCTTGCGCGCTTTCCGCAGGGAGGGTGAGGCGCTGGGCAACGGCGATTTTGCCGCTCGGACCGGCTTGAGCAAATCGACCATATCGAGATTGACTTATACGCTGCACCGCCTTGGCTACCTCAGCTTCGACCCGGAAACAGCCCGATACCGCCTCGCCCCGCCGGTACTTTCGCTGGGATTCTCATGCCTTGCCGGATTGCCGGTCATAGATCTGGCCAAGCCGTACATGCAGGAACTTGCAGACTATTCGGGCATGCCTGTTGCGCTGGCAGGCAGGGATCGCCTGACGATGATATACTTGGAGCGTTGCCGCGGCTCGAACCCGATCACGCTCGCGATCGACGTGGGAGCCCATATCAAACTGGCGACCACGGCCGTGGGCCGCGCCTTTCTGGCGGGGATATCCGAAGAGCGCAGATCTGAAATTATCGAGGACATCCGCCACCACGAGGGTCAGGCATGGCCGGCAATCGAGAGAGGGATAAATGATGCTCTCGAGACCTACGCCAAACACGGATACTGCCTCTCGATCGGCGAATGGAAGGCGGATGTGAACTCCGTTGCCGTGCCCTTCATCCCTGCAAACGGTGCGCCCGTTCTGGCCTTCAATTGCGGCGGGGCGGCATCTCATCTGACTCGCGACTGGATCGAAACCGACATTGCTGCCCGGCTGATTGAACTTGTCCGCAACGTCAGCGCCATTTCGCCCTGAGCCTTTAGGAAGCCCATTTCATGTCAATGGACAACGAAACTCTTTCACAGTTCCTGGACACGCTGGATCGCTTTGTTCGCGAGCGGCTCATTCCGTGCGAAACCGAGGTGGCCGAGAAT
This sequence comes from Novosphingobium sp. GW835-FHT14H07, assembly GCF_058793515.1. NCBI lineage: Bacteria > Pseudomonadati > Pseudomonadota > Alphaproteobacteria > Sphingomonadales > Sphingomonadaceae > Novosphingobium > Novosphingobium sp. GW835-FHT14H07. The sequence continues at coordinate 43,551 of NZ_JBXAFX010000024.1, read as the reverse complement.
GATGCAATTCCCCAGGCTCTTGCCGAGGAAATCCGGAACATGGGTCTTTTCGGCATGTCGATACCCGAGGCGTTTGGTGGCCTCGGCCTGACCATGTCCGAAGAGGTAAAGGCGGCATTTATTCTTGGTCAAGCATCTCCCGCATTCCGATCTCTGTTCGGCACGAACAACGGCATTGGATCGCAGGGTATCATCATTGACGGCACGCCTGAGCAAAGGGAGCACTACCTGCCTCGCCTAGCCACGGGCGAATTGATTTCATCCTTTGCCCTGACAGAGCCCGATGCTGGCTCCGACGCTGGCTCACTTTCCACATCCGCGAAGCGGGACAGCGAGCACTTTGTGATAAATGGCACCAAGCGCTATATTACCAACGCTCCGCTGGCAGGGTTATTTACGGTGTTCGCCCGTACCAAGCCGGGAACCAAAGGTTCCTCCGGGGTCACCGCCTTCCTCGTGGACGGGACTACCCCTGGTATCTCGTTCGGTGCACGCGATCGCAAGATGGGACAGAAGGGATCGCAGACCTGCGATGTGATCTTCCAGGATGTGCGTGTGCATGAATCGTCGATCATCGGCGGGCCTGAATTCGAAAACAAAGGGTTTCGGACAGCGATGAAGGTCCTTGATCGCGGCCGCTTACACATATCAGCTATATGCGTCGGGGCCGCCGAGCGGCTGATCAAGGAAAGCCTCGCTTACGCCCTGGAGCGTAAGCAGTTCGGTGAACCCCTAGCCGAAAAGCAGCTTATTCAGGCCATGCTGGCTGACAGCAAGGCCGAGGCTTTTGCCGCACGATGCATGATCGAGGAAACCGCTCGTCGGCGCGACGCGGGCCAGGACGTGTCAACCGACGCGGCGTGCTGCAAGATGTTCGCCAGCGAGATGGTCGGCCGGGTCGCGGATCGCGCAGTCCAGATTCATGGCGGCGCGGGCTATATGTCTGAATACCCGGTGGAGCGGTTCTACCGCGATGTGCGCCTGTTCCGTATCTACGAAGGCACCACCCAAATTCAACAACTGATAATCGCCCGAAACATGATCAAGGAAGCCGCCTTCTGATCGGAGCAACTTCCTCACCGGAGAAACTTATGGACCTCAACTTCCTGTCTTGTCCGCGCATTATTTGCAAAGCGGGATCGCTGTCCCAAGTCGGTGACCTCGTCTGCGAGCTGGGAGGCAGCCGAGTCCTGCTCGTCACCGATCCTGGCATTGTGGCTTGTGGATTTTCCGAACAGGCCATGTCCAGCCTCGGTGCGGCAGGCATCGCGGTCGAGATTTTTGACCGCGTAGCAGCAGATCCGCCCATGGCAATCGTCTCGGAAGCTGTTGGATTCGCCAAATCGTTCGGAGCCGACGCAATTATCGGCCTAGGTGGAGGAAGCTCCCTCGATACGGCCAAGGTGGTCGCGCTGGCAGCGGCGAGCGGCCAGACTATCGACGGCATGATTGGTGTCGGCAAAGCAATCGGCCAAAGGCTTCCACTCATCCAGATTCCCACAACCGCCGGCACTGGCTCGGAAGTGACGTCGGTTTCCGTCTTGACCAGTGCCAAACAGGAAAAGCTGGCTGTTTACGCGCCGCAACTGCTTCCAGACATTGCGCTGCTGGACGCAGCGCTTACACTCGGCATGCCTCGCAAGATCACGGCAGCGACCGCACTCGATGCCATGGTCCACGCCATCGAGGCTTCGACGAGCAGGACTCGCAAGAATTTGATTTCCGACGGTCTGGCAGACAAGGCCCTTTCGCTCCTGGGGCAAAACTTGCCGCGCGTCCTCGACACCCCATCGGATCTAGCCGCACGCGAAGCAATGTTGCTGGGCGCAACCCTTGCAGGCATGGCATTCATCAACGCCAGCGTGGGTTCGATCCATGCACTATCGTACCCGCTGGGAAGCCATTTTCACGTGCCGCATGGACATGGCAATGCTCTGGTTGCTGCACCAGTGATGCGCTTCAATCTGGTAGTCGCAGAAGCTGAATACGCGCATCTTGCCAAGGTATTCTTGCCGAATCGGACCTTTGCAAGCAACGCGGAGGCTGCCAATAGTCTCATTTCGGCAATGGAGGAAATGTTCGCAGCGAGCGGTCTGGAAACGCGGCTATCGCAGCTGGGCATTTCTGCCGATGCCGTTCCGGCGATGGCGCGCGAAGTCACCACGGGACTTACTCGCCTGATAGCCAACAATCCTTGCGACATGTCTTATGATGATGTCGTGTCACTATACGAAAACGTGCTATGACCTCGGGTCCCCTCACAGGAATCCGTGTCGTTGACCTCAGCCGTGTTCTCGGCGGACCATACTGCACGCAAGTTCTCGCCGACTACGGCGCCGACATCATCAAGATCGAACCACCTCAAGGAGACGAGACGCGAGGATGGGGCCCTCCATTCAAGGATGGTCTCAGCGCCTATTTTTCGGGCGCAAATCGCAACAAGCGATCGATCGGCATCGACGTTGGCAAGCCCGAAGGACGCACGGTCGTGCTCAAGCTGCTGGAGAGCGCGGATGTGCTGGTCCACAACTTCAAGAGCGGGACTTTGGAAAAATGGGGGCTGGGCTACGATCAAGTGCTTCAAGCGCTGTTCCCGAAGCTTGTCCTTTGTCATGTGACGGGCTTCGGCGCTGACGGTCCCCTGGGCGGACATCCGGGTTATGACGCGGTGGTCCAAGCAATGACCGGATTGATGAGCATCAACGGCGACCCCGGAAACGGGCCGGTCCGTATGGGCACTCCGGTGGTTGATATCGGGACCGGCCTTATTGCCTGCAATGCAATCCTTGCCGCATTGATCGAGCGCGGCAGATCGGGGCTTGGCCAGAAAATCGAGGTTCCGCTCTACGACTGTGCGATCAGCATGCTGCATCCTCAGGCCGCCAACGCCCTGATGTCAGGCAAAATTCCGGTAGCAACGGGCAACGGACATCCGAACATCGTGCCTTATGACATGTTTGAGACGCGCACCGGAAAGATCTATCTTGCCGTTGGCAACAATGGCCAGTTCGCCAAACTTTGTGCAGTTTTGAAACGCCCGGATATTGCCGTGGACGCCCGCTTCGTCGATAATGCCGCAAGAATCGCGCATCGCAGGGAACTTGGCGAGTTGCTGACGCAATGCCTTGCCGAGCTTGAGGCCGAAACTCTCGAACATATGCTGCTGAATGCCGGCGTGCCGACAGGCGTTGTGCGCAACGTGAGCGAGGCGCTGGCGCATCCCCATACCATTCACCGAAACATGGTGGTGAAGATGGGCAATTACAGCGGCACGGGAATTCCGGCACTGTTCGGCCGGACGCCCGGGTCTATCCGCAGTGCACCGCCAAGCTTCGGGCAGGACAGCCGGTGCATTCTGCTTGAATCTGGGTACAGCGAAGCTCAAATTGCACAGATGGAAGAGCAAGCCATAGTGTTTGGTGCAGGAGAGAACGAAACTGGCCAGGTTTGAAATGGCCGATCTCGACTGAGATTTTTCCAATCACCATGCGCTCTGGGTTGGGGGGTGAGCCATGAATGATCTAATTCCGCCAGAAGATATCACGAAATGGATTCCTGGACGCAAAACGATCGACAGCACTGCACAAGGCTGGCGCGGATTAACATTAATGGGTTATCGTTACGCTGGCCTCGAAGTCGAGATTCCGCCGATGCGGGATTATATGATCGTGGTCTATCAAGACGCCGATACCAGCATGCGCCGTCGTTGCAATGGCCCTTGGCAAACCGAGAAACTTCGGCCGGGCTCCATTTCCCTGCTCACACGGGGTGAACAATCGACGTGGCAATGGGACGATGCGATCAACGTCAGGCATATCTATCTTGGCCATAGTGCGATCAGCGAAACCGCTGCCCAAATATTTGACCGGGACCTCGCGAGCATCGATATTGCAGACCGTGTTTGTACGACGGATAATATGATCCAATTCTGTCTAAATATGCTTGAACAGGAATACAGTGGTTTTGGAGTAGGCGAGTGCCTCTTCATTGATGCATTACGAACGCAACTTGCAGTCCACCTGATCAGAAACTATGCTGATATTGCAATAAAGGAAACTCATATTGGTACTTTAGGATCAAATTTGCGGAAGGTGGTTTCAGAGTACATCGAGGAATCGCTAGGCGATCGAATTCATCTCGAGGATTTGGCATCGATCGCGGGATTAAGCCCGTTTCATTTTTCCCGAAGGTTCAAGCTCGAATTCGGCGTGACACCACATGCATTCGTAATTCAACGAAAAATTAAGAAAGCAAAGGCATTGCTTCTCAAACGGGATCTGCCTTTGAAAGCGATTGCGGCTGATTGCGGTTTCTCCGATCAAAGCCATATGAACAGAACATTCAGAAAGGTGTTAGGCATTACACCAGCGGAATATCGCCGATCTGCCTAGCACTACTTTGGCAGAAATGTGATTTTGGGGATTCCCCTGACGTCGAATGCGTGATTCATGGAGAGCCAGCTTTGACGGAGGCTGGCGATGGGCGAGAACTGGCAGGCAGACTTGGAGCGGTGGCTTGGAGCGGTGGCTTGGCCCGTATTTGGAGGGGCTGGGGAACAAGACAGGACGTCGGATGTGTCCGGCCTATATCGCCGGCCTGATTGGGCCGGGTGATCGCAAGAGCATTCAGCCCATGGCGGCCCGGTCGGACGCGGTCGCTTATGACCGGCTGCATCATTTCATCGGTGCCGGCCTGTGGGACAGCGCCCCGCTGGAAGCGACCTTGTGGAGCCAGGCGGACGAACTGGTTGGCGGTGACGACGCTTGGCTGATCATCGACGACACCGCCCTGCCGAAGAAGGGCAAGGCGTCAGTGGGTGTCGCACCCCAATACGCCACGGCGCTGGGCAAGAACGCGAACTGCCAGACGCTGGTGTCAGTGACGTTGGCCTCCGGCGAAGTTCCACTCATGCTGAGCTTGCGTTTGTTCCTACCGGAAAGCTGGACGAGCGATGTTGGGCGGATGGACAAGGCCGGCGTGCCTGCTTCCTTGCAGGAATATCGCACGAAGCCAGACCCAAGTTGAACAGTGCCGGCGGAACACGCAGGGAACGCGAGCTGGTAAGTATTTGATTTTGCTAGGCGTGGGTTTGGGGGCAAAACCGGATGTGCTAACAACATTTTGCCTGTAACTGGCCGTTTGGTTTATCTTTACGAGTACAGGCAGTAACAACCTGGCCATGTATGTCGTCGAACGAGTCGCGCGCGGCCACCGCTATCTTTACCTGGTCGAGAGCGTGCGCGAGGGCAAAACTGTCCGCCAGCGCACGATCAAGGCTCTGGGCCGCAAGGATGCGCTGGCCGCAAGTGGCGAACTCGACAGACTGGCCGCCTCGATCGCACGTCACGCAGAGCGCAGCATCATTCTGTCCGATATCGATGCAGGCCGGATCGTAGCCCGCAGGATCGGAGGCCCGTTGCTGTTCGGGCGCCTGTGGCAGCGGCTTGGCATCGATGCTGTATTGGAAGAGGTGCTGGAAGGGCGCCAGTTCGGCTTTGCCGTGGAGCGCGCCGTATTTGTCGCTACACTGCACCGCCTGTTCGTCTCAGGCTCGGACCGAGCCTGCCTGGACTGGATGGAGAGCTACGCCATCGACGGCAGCGAGGATCTTGCCCTCCATCACTTCTATCGCGCCATGGCCTGGCTCGGCGAGGAGATCGAGGAGAAGGCAGAAGGCGCATTGGCACCTCGCTGTGTGAAGGACGTGATCGAGGAGAAGCTGTTCGATCGCCGGCGGGACCTGTTCACTGATCTCAGCCTGGTGTTCATGGATACGACGTCGCTCTCGTTCTACGGTGCAGGCGGCGACACGCTGGGTCGGCGTGGTCATTCCAAGGACCACCGGCCCGAGCTTGCCCAGATGATCCTGGCCGTGGTGATCGACGCCGAGGGGCGTCCGATCTGCACCGAGATGGTCCCGGGCAACACGGCCGACGTGAAGGTGCTCATGCCCATCGTCACGCGCCTGCGTACCCGCTTTGGGATAACCCGCTCGTGCGTCGTGGCCGACCGCGGCATGATCAGTGCCGGTACGATCGCCGCCCTTGAAGAGCTGGGGATGGAATACATCCTGGGTGCGCGAGAGCGCACCAGCAACGTCATCCGCGATGTCGTGCTTGCCGACACTGCTCCGATGGTACCCCTGGTCCTCGAGCGACAGGCAGGAGACACCCAGCTGTGGGTCAAGGAAGTGCGCGTTGGCAAAGGCGCAGATGCCCAGCGCTACGTCGTCACGCTCAACGAAGCTGAGGCAAGGAAGGACAAGGCCGACCGGCAAGCGATCATCGATGGCCTCCAGACCCAGTTGAAGAAGGGCGACAAGGCCCTGGTCGGCAACTCGGCCTATCGCCGCTATCTCAAGGCCAGCGGCAAGACCTTCGAGATCGACATGGGCAAGCTTGCCGACGAGGCGCGCTACGACGGCATCAGCGTGCTGCGCACCAATGCCAGGATCACTCCGCTACAGGCCGTCATCCGCTACCGTGATTTGCTTCAGGTCGAGGCCCTGTTCCGCGTCGCCAAGGCGAGCTTCGATACCCGTCCCATCTTCCATCAGTCCGATGCCGCTATCCGCGGCCATGTGTTTGTCTCGTTCCTCGCTCTGACGCTGGCCAAGGAACTGACCCGCTTGTGTCAGGAAAAGGGCCTGCAGCCCGAATGGCAGCCGCTCCTCAACGATCTCGATCGCCTTCAGGAAGCCACCATCGAAAAGGACGGCAAGGTCATTACCACCCGCACCCACGTTTCGGGCCAGGTGGGGAATGTCTTCAAGGCAACCGGCATCGCGCTGCCGGCCAATATCAGCGAACTGCCGCCGCGAACCTAAGCCTCTGCAAGCTCAACCAAACCCAAAAATGTAGTGGTAACACTCGCGCCGGTGCGTGCATGTCATTGAACAAAAATGCCTTTTCCAAAAGCACTGTTCAAGTTGGGCCAGAGATCGCGATCGAGGAGATCGATCGCGTTATCGCGGCCGGGGTGCGCTTCGGCTGCGTGCTGGCCGATGCCGGTTATGGGTTGTCCGCTCCGTTCCGGCAGGCACTGAGCGAGCGCGGCCTGTGCTGGGCCGTCGGCATCCCCCCGGCACCAGAAGATCTACCCGGCCGACGTGCAACTGATCTTTCCGGTCGCTGGTCGCGGGCGGCCCCGGGTGCGGCACGTGCCGGACGTCAAATCCCGGGCCGCACACACCATGCTCGAAGCCGCGAAGTGGCGTCAGGTTAGTTGGCGCAAGGGAACGAAGGGACGCCTAGCCGCACGCTTTGCCGCCGTGCGTGTGCGCATCGCCGACGGAGCTCCCCAGCGGATCGGCTCCGCCGGAGCCCAGCACATGCCGGGGGAGGAAGCCTGGCTGGTGGGCGAGCATCGCTCGAACGGCGAACGCAAATGCTATCTCTCGAACCTGCCCGCCGGCACCCCGGTCAAGGACCTGGCCGGCGCAATCAAAGCGCGCTGGATATGCGAGCAAGCTCATCAGCAACTCAAGGAAGAGCTCGGCCTGGATCACTTCGAGGGCCGGTCCTGGACCGGACTCCACCGCCACGCTTTAATGACCATGATGGCCTATGCCTACCTCCAAAGCCGCCGGATCGCTCAGGCGGGACGGAAAAAAAAGAGTCCTTGGCCCGCCGCCGCAACCCACACTGCCAGCAGTGCGCCAAGCCATTCTTGACCACCTGTCACGCTCTCCACCGCCCCAATGTCCTCGCTGCGGATGCCTCTTGAACGCAAGGTCAACCAAACTTCTGCCAAAGTAGTGCTAGGGTCTCGGCCTTTGCATACCATTCGTGCCCCGCAGGGAGGTCCCCAAGCTCGATGTGGACAGCGCCCAACAAAGTGCATGGTCTATAGTCGCTTGAGGTCAGTTGATGCGCTTCGCTTGCCAGTGCCTTCGCCTCGTCGAGGCGGCGCAGGTCACGCATTGCTCCGCCACGCGTTGTCGCCAAGGCCGACCTAAGTTTGGGATTTGATCCGACCTTTGCCAAGGCCGCGTCGGTCAGACGCAAAGCTCGCTCCGGTTCACCAGCCTTACGCCAATGCCCGCTCGCATTCACGGCATTCCAGGGATCACCGCTGCTTTCCCATGCTTTGGTCAGGGCTTCGGCTTCCAACGCATGCCAGGCTCTCTGCAGTTCGTCGGTCCAGCAGTAATCGGCCTCGGTCTTGAGCCATGCGAGGTCCTCGACAGTGAGGCGTTGCCCGGTGGCGACCTGCCTGAGTAGCGCCATCACGCGCCGATAATCTTCGCTTTCGATATATCCCACGCCGAAGCGTTGCCGCAGTTCCTTGGCCTCTCGATTTCGACGGAGGGCGGGGTCATTAGCCATGGCGGCGAAGGTTGCCTTGACCGCAGCGGCTCTGGCATCAGCGCGTTCCGCCAATTCTGCCGCATCCTTCACGGCCTTGACCGAAGCCTCTTCAATGCGCGCGGCTTGCTCCTGCTCGGCCGCGGCCTGAAACTCTCCCAGGGTTGCCTTACCGTCCGTCAAGGTGACGAGTGCATGCAGGCCGGTCGTGGCGAGAAACTGCCGCTGTAGCGTGGCCACCTGCTCGCCTGCATCGATCCTCAAGAGAATCCCGTTTAACCGGGCGCCCAGTTGAGTGGCGCCGGGGAGGTCCTCAAGAAAATAGCGTTCCGCTAGGTCCGTGTGGTGAGATCGTGTCATTGCCCTATTTTACGCTCGCGGTCCTGCGCGCCGAGGATATCTTCACTTCCGACATCGTGCGACTTTCTATGTGGCACGCTGGCCTTTTGGATCTCTTAACATCTCAAGGCGAGCTCGTCGTATGGCCGTGAGCCTATTGCCTGCTGTTGACATGATGCTGGAAGAAAAGGAGCTCGGCGCCATGCAAAGTGAATCGACCATCCGCCGCCTGCATGTCCCGGTATTGCGACCCGAAGACGTGATCCATCACCTCGGATCTCCAACGCATTGGCAGCCAGGTCGTTCTGCCAAATCGGTGGCTGATCTCTGGTTTTCTGTGAACGGGCTTCCGCCTTCAGTGAAATCGGCTCTCAATCATGACCCCGCGTTCAAGGGAGCTACATTGGTCGATGCGTTTTTTGAGCGCCCGGTCGACCTTGGTGATGGTCAGCGACCGAGTCAGACCGACCTCATGGCGATCCTTCGTCTTAATAGGCACCTTGGTGTTCTGGCCGTCGAGGCGAAAGTGGACGAGACTTTCGGCCCGACAGTCCAGGAGTGGCTTTCAGAAGCAAAAGGGGATGCGACCGCACGCCCGGCACGCCTGGAGCGGCTATGCCGAAATCTCGATCTCGATCCGGCGACGGTCGGGAAAATTCGATACCAACTCATTCACCGCACGGCCTCCGCAGTCATCGAAGCCCAACGCTATTGCGCGCGCGATGCAGCGATGATCGTTCAGAGCTTTTGCCCGAAACGCTCTTGGTTTGACGACTACCGGGCCTTTGCCGAGGCCATGGGTTTTCCAGATGCGCCAGTCGGCGCAATCACTCCGGCAAAGGTCTGCGACGGCGTTGCGCTGCGGATCGGATGGGTAGCGGAGCCAAACGGAGGGGCGATCAAGCGGCTCGGGACGGCACGAACCGTTCCTGCGCTCACGGAATTGGGCCGGGTACAGCTGTCGAAATCCTTCTTCATGCGTGACATGCTCTATTCGGAAGTGGCCATGGTCCACGGGCTCAACAACGCGCCCGATGACCCGGACCTAGCCATTAAGGCGGGCAAGCGGCTGTGCGAGGACCTGCTCGAGCCACTGCAGGATCAGTGGGGGCGGATCGCGATCCGCTCGGCTTACCGCTCGTGCGAGGTGAACGGCTTCTGCAACGAAATGCAGCGCAAGAAGAAGGCTGGCTACACCTGCGCGTCCAACGAGAGCAACTACGCCGGACACATTTGGGATCGCCTTGACGCCGGAGGCTGCTTGGGGGCGATGGCCTGCGTAGTCGTTCCCAGTTTCTGGGCGAACAATCAGGAGCCAGGTGATTGGCGGATCCTGGCGCGATGGATTCACGAGAATCTGCCTTATTCGACGCTGTATTTCTTTCCGACCTATTGGGCGTTCAACATCGGCTGGCATGAGCGGCCCGAACGGACGATCAAAAGCTATGCGGAGCCGGCAGGCCTATTCACGCCTTAAGATGGAAAAGCGAACAGACGTAATCATGGAGGCAAGGTCGCCTGTCTCGGGTCGACGCCAAGTCAGCAATAGCTCGACCGCACCCTCCCTTGCGCAATCAGCAAGCCTCCGTTAAGGCGTTACCTATTAGGTAACGAAAATGAGCCATTCTCTTGGATATCGATTTTCGAAAGCGCAAGCTCGAGAAGACCTTCAATGCGCAGGCAGAATTGCTCAAAGCCTATGGGACACCCATGGCCAAGGCGATCATGAAGCGCATGACGGTGCTTCGTGCTTCGCGCGACCTGAGTCTGGTGCCGGTTACGCCTCCCGAACGAAGGCATCAGCTGACCGAGCACCGGGACGAGCAGTTTGCAGTCGACTTGGTTCATCCCAAGCGACTGATTTTTGAAGTGAACCATGATCCAATCCCTCGCAACGAAGACGGGGGAATCGATCTAACCAAGGTGACAGCGATAACGATCATCGAAGTGGTCGATTATCACTGATGGAGAATGCAACGATGGCGACCGCAGCCAATCAGTTCCGACCGGACTATGCCGTTCCACCCGGCTGGATCCTCGAAGAACGCCTGGAAGTCCATGGCATGTCACAAGCTGAGTTCGCTCGGCGATGCGGGCGCTCGGCCAAGCTCATCAGCGAGATTATTGCCGGCAAGGCACCACTTGAACCGGAAACTGCAATCCAGTTCGAGAAGGTTCTCGGAGTTGACGCCGATCTGTGGCTCTCGATCGAGTCCGGTTACCAGCTCCATCGAGCCCGTGAGGCTGACGCAGCACGGGCAAAGGACGCTATCGCCTGGTCGAAGACATTCCCCATCAATGACTTGGTAAAGCGCCGCTGCTTCCCAAAGCCCGTCAATCCCGTCGACGCGGTCTCGAAGCTGCTTGCGTTCTTCGGCGTAGGATCGCTCGACGCTTGGAATAGCCAGTACGGCTTGGCGAAGGTTGCCTATCGGCACTCACCGTCGTTCAAAAGCAATGAAGTTGCGCTCGCGACCTGGCTGCGTCTCGGCGAACTCGATGCGGAGCAGCAGGAGTGTGCAGATTATAGCGAAACGCAGTTCAAGCTGGCGTTGAAGCAGATCCGTGCCCTCACGCGTGAACCCGTCGAGCGAGCCGTTCCCCTTGTGCGCGCGCTCTGCAACGAGGCCGGTGTCGCAGTCGCTTTAGTGCCGCCGCTTGCAAAGACCGCGCTTAGTGGCGCCGCATGGTGGATTTCGCCTCGTAAGCCCGTGATCCAGCTCAGTGCACGCCATAAATCAGACGACCATTTGTGGTTCAGCTTCTTTCACGAAGCCGCGCACATTCTGCTCCACAGCAAGAAGAACGTTTTCGTCGATGACAAGTCGCGCGATGGCACCGACGAGGAAAAGGAGGCCGATGCATGGGCCTGCAACACTCTCGTTCCGACTTCCGCGTGGAGACAGTTCGTCGCAACCGAACCGCGCAGCGAACGGGCGGTTCTCGACTTTGCTGACAGCCAGGGTATCGCGCCAGGCATTGTCGTCGGCATGCTTCAACACAGCGGCATCTTGCCTTGGACCCATTTGAATGGCCTGAAGATCCGCCTCAAGTGGTCAACCGGCGCCGAGGATTGAGCGGTCGTGCGCCTCGCTCTGACGGGGCAACGCTCGAGCCGGCGGATTCACGCTAGCTGCATGCCGATCCAGATGACGCGCCCTACGATCTGTATCGCGTTTCTGATTAGTCCATCCCAGTTGGGATAGTTTGGATTGTCAGTCAGTACGGCGATGCGGTTTCGCGCCGGTTCGAGCGCGATCCTTCGTACCAGCAATCCGGTATCGGCTCGGATGACGTAGAGTCCGTCGCGAGGATTTTCGTTGGCGAGATAGCGCTGAATCAGCACCTCATCGCCATCCCGCAATGTCGGATACATCGCGTCGCCTTCGATTCTGACGATCGAAACTCCCGTCGGCTTGTGACTGAGACTGCGCAGCCATGCCTCGTCGACCAGACGGACACGCCCAAGGCTATCGTCAGCATCGGTGGCGCCAAGAACCGGGATCGCAATCGTCGATAGCCCCGCGCTTTCCGGAACCTCGTCTCCGCCAAAGACAGCGGCGGGGACGCCAAAATGAACCGACAGCTGCGCGATGTCGCTGTCGTCGAGATGCGCCGGGCTACCCCGCTTGATGAACTGTTGGATGTAGGCCGCATTCCGGCTCAGCAGGCGCGAGACTGACGAATAAGATTCGCCCCGTTCCTTGATTAGCTCGTCGAGCGCGCGGCGAGGATCGAGCTTGGCCATTCCTACGATTTCCTAGAACATGTTTCGTAATTCGAAGGAGCAATCCCATTCGGCGAATCCATTTCCGATTGCTACCCTCACATTGGTTTGCGGACGTCGGAAGTTTGCAGGGCTCCTGCCGCGAGATTAAATGACGCCGCGCCAAAATGCTATGTTTTCATGGAGGATAGTGTTGGCAGGTCGGAGGTACTGGGTTGGTTTGGATACCGGAGTTGCGGAAACAGCAGTGTGCCTCATCGACGAATTCGGTGAAATCCTGTTCGAAGGAAAACGAGAAACGCATGCTGGCCAGATAAAGGATATCCTGCGCCCATTTGGTGTCGAAGCGGTGCAGCGCATCACCATCGAAGCGGGCGTAGGCACTCACATGGTGCGTGAACTCCAGGCTCAGGGCTTTCCCGTCTATGTCGCTGAGGTTCGTCGTGCCTCCAAGTTCCTCGCTATCCGGCGGCAGAAGACTGACTCCAACGATGCGAGAGGGCTTGCGGAGCTCGGCCGCGTCGGACGCACCATCGGGGCAGAGGTCTTCGTAAAGCCACTCGACTGTCAGAACTTGCGCAGCCTCCTCAATGTCCGCAAGAACCTCATTCAGCAGCGCATGAAGATCGACGCCCTGGTTCAGTCCATCGTCCGTTTGCACGGAGGAAAGCTGAAGACGAGCAGCGGGGTTGGCAGGCTCGCGAGCGGCATCGAAGATCAGCTGGAAATTCTGCGGGCGGACGGGCTCGATGTCGATGCCGACGTCCGGCCGCTCATTTCGATTGCGGAAAACCTTCGTTCGCATATTGCAGGAATGGACAAGCGGCTCCGTGCGGCAGCTCTTGCTCATCCGGTTTGTTCAAACCTCATGACCGTCCCTGGCGTCGGTCCAATCACCGCCTTGTCCTTTTACAGCGCCATCGGCGATCCGTCGCGCTTTCAGCGAACCCGCGATGTTGGCCCCTATTTCGGATTGACCCCAACAATCCATCAGTCGGGCGTTCTCGCCCGGGTCGGCCGGATCAGCAGGTTCGGTAGCAAGCTCACGCGGACTCACCTGGTTTCGGCTGCCACCGTCTTGCTGTGCTCGACAAAGACGGAAAGCGCACTGCAGGCATGGGGGCTGACACTGAGGAAGAAAGTAGGCTTGTCGAAAGCCAGGGTTGCTGTGGCTCGAAAGCTGGCGGTCGTCATGCTTCACATGTGGAAGTCTGGATCCTCCTTTGACCCGGCTCGCACATGACAAGTTCCTCCTGACGGAGGGGCAGGCCTGGACCCCGCATCGTTTTCTGGGGCTCTCACCCCGGCGTAGGTAATTGGGCCAGGCCTGCCGATCACAGCCGCCAGACTATCCATTCCAATCGCGTGTTGGACGAGATCGCCTGAGAGTACGCGGGCCAAGTTGGAACGCTTCATGAACGGTTTTCTGCGGGCCTTTCGGTCCCTACAAGGCTAGATTTTCTGCTTTTGTTCACGGTGCAAAAATGGCGGAAATCCGCCATTTTTTGAAGATTCGAGTCCTAGCAAAAGACTCGAACCTCTAAACCACACCGAAATGCGGGCTTTTGTGCGGGCCTTCGCAAAAACCACATCGTCTATGTTGCTGTTATAACACAGAAAAAATTATTCGATGCGGGTCCTCTTCTGGCACCATTTCTTGATCGGGCGGTCACCCGCCATCAGGTTCAGCTCCCTTTTTGAGAATTGCGTATTCGTCTGGACAGGCGCTGTGCGGCATTCCGGCTTGGTCCGGTTAGCTTTTGCGGCGCAGGGAAATGTCTCTTCACTTCGATTGATTGTCGATGATCGACAGTCCCGTGCGTCTCGCTTATCCAGCAAGGCAGGATGGATTTCGAAACGGGGTGGGCACAGATGCGGGCTTCTCGGATGCGCAGGGCTGCGCTGGCCGCCGTCTCGGGCCTTGCCTGTCTCGCACAAGTACCAAGCCATGCCGCAGCAAAATCCCGCGCACCGCTCGCCGCGCTCGACAAGGCCCTGTCTGCGGCAATCAACCGGGAAAACGCCAATCCCAACCAGGCCAATTTCGATGCCAGCCTGAAAGCGGCCGAAGCCGTCATTGCTGCGGCGGAGGGTTTGCCGATGGGGCCGGATACGGCACCCTATCTGGCCCGTGCTCTTGTTGCGCGTTCCAGCTATGCGCGCGAGGCAGGAGAGATCGAAAAGTCCCTGGCCGATGCCGAGCGTGCGCGCGAGGTGATCCTGCCCTATCGCGATCTTGCGCCCGATGCTTACGTGCAGTCTATTGCCCTTGCCGGTGACGTGGCGATCCGCCGGGCCTTGTTCCAGCAGGCGGCCGATCGGCTTGGCGAAGGGGCTGGCTATCTGGCGCAGCGGCGCGGCAAGGGGCCGTCGTCTGCGGCGCTCGACATGAGCGAATCCAACATCGGCTACACACTGGCAATCGCCTACATGCAGCTCGGGCAGTACGATGCCTCGGTCAAGGCGCAGGAAGCGAGCCTGGCTGCCCGGGTGCGCGCCGTGGGCGAGTTCCATCCGGCGACGATCAGCGCACGGTACAATCTGGCGTTGCGCCTGTCGCGGGCAGGGCGGCTCGAAGAGGCCGAAGCTATGGCGCGGCTTGCAGCCGAGCAGGTCAAGCAACATGTGCCGCAGACCGACCTGGGGCATGTCCGCGCCGTCGAGACGCTGGCGCTGGTGCTGGCAGGTGGAGGCAAGCGGAGTGAGGCGGTGGAGGTGGCGCGGCATGCGCTCGATATCCGCGTCGCCACCACTGGCACCGGCGATGTCAACTTTGCTGCCGGCCTGACCTCGCTGGGAGGGCTGCTGGCCGATCTCGGGCGCTATGACGAGGCCGTGAGCGTCCTGTCGGGGGCAACGTCGACGCAGGACAAGCTTGGCGCGCTTGCGGCGCCTACGGACCGCCTTCGCACCTTGACGTTTCTCGGGCATGCCCAATTGGGGCAGGGCAAGGTGGCCGATGCGCGTCAATCGCTGGATGCGGCCTACGCGATCTGGGAAAAGACCAGGGCGGCAGGGACGGCCGAAACCCTTCTGCCATCGGTAGCGCTGGCGCGTCTCGACAGTGGCGACGAAGCTGGTGCGGTTGCCGCCGCGACAGCACATCTTGCGGTCGCCTCCAGCCCAAGAGCGCCCGTGCTGGGCAAGGCTCAATCATGCGCTATCGGCGCCTTGCTTGGCATTGCGGCGGCCGAATGCGGCGGAAGTCCGGGCTATGCGCTTGTTCGCGCGGTGACCGACCGGCTCGATGCGAGTGCGGATGGCGAGCTCGTGCTGGCAGACCGCCTGTCGCTGGAACTGGCAATGCGGCTGGCACTGCGTAATGGTGATGTTCAACTGGCGGCCGATGCATCGCAGGTGCTCGTAGGATCGAAGGTTGCGCGGGCGACACGGCTTGCCGCGGCCCGGGCGGGGACTTCAGACCCCGGGCTGGCAGCGCGCATACGCACTCTTCAGGATGCCGAGATGGCCTACCGTCGTGCCAATTCGGTCTATCTGCTGCTGCTGGGAAATGGCGGCGACGTGCAATCGGCCCGTACGGCTCGCGATGTGGCGCTTGCCACGCTGGAGCAGGAGCGTGCCGGTATCGCCAGCAGCTATCCTGCCTGGGCGGCGCTTACCGCTCGCCAAGGCGTCCCCCTGGCCGATATCAGGAGCACGCTGGCAAAGGACGAGGCTGTCCTGGCGGTCGTTCCGGCGTTGACGTCGGCCTTCGTCCTGCTGGTCTCGCCAGACCGGGCCGTGGTGCAGCGGATGCAACCTAGCCGCGCGAGCTTTGCGTCGAGCGCGGCACGGTTGCGTCGCGCGCTCGACCAGCGGAGCTTCGATGCGGCAAGCTCGCACGAACTCTATCGCGCGATCTTCGCAGGCATAGCACCTGATTTGCGCAGGACAGGGGCCTTGCGGATAGTCGCTGGTGGTGATGCCGCAGCCATCCCGTTCGCAACCTTGCTGGAGCGTCCGGTCGACAGGATCGGTCGCAAGGCTCCGTTCCTCGTCATGCGCTATGCCTTGTCGGCTGGTGCGTCATTGCAGGCGCGGACAGCACAGCCGCGGCGCGCGCTGGCTGCTTCGGCCATGCTGGCGCTGGGCGCGCCAACACCGTTCGGCACCAGCATGGCGGATGCGCAAGCGGCAAGGAAGGGGCCGCTCCTGGCAAGTGCTGTCTTTCGCGGGGGGCAGGCGGATGCGCAGTCGCTCGCCTCGCTGCCCGCCTTGCGCTCGGCCGAAGTTGAAGCCGTCTCGCGCAGCGTTGGCAAGGCAACCGTCCTTACCGGTGACCAGGCAAGCGAAGAGCAACTGGCCAAGACCAGGCTGGACCAGTACGGCGTCCTGTTGTTTGCCACGCATGCATTGGTCGCCGGGGAAATGGAAGGCGTTACCGAGCCCGCGCTCGTGCTGGCCCGACCGGAGCGAGGATCAAGCAGCGATGGCGTGCTGACCGCGTCAGAGATTGGCGCGCTACGGCTCGATGCCGACTGGGTGATCCTTTCCGCCTGCAACACTGCTGCCGGCGACGGTGAGGCAGCCCCGGCCTATTCCGGCCTCGCACAGGCATTCCGCTACGCGGGGGCACGAACGCTGATGCTTTCGCATTGGCCCGTACGCGACGATGCGGCGGCGGTACTGGCCGCAACAGTGCTCAAGGAGGCGGCGAAGGGGCGAAAGCCGGCGCAGGCGCTACGTACGGCCATGTTGCGCGCCATGGCCGATCCGGACCTGCCGGATGCGGCCAATCCGCACGTCTGGGCTCCGTTCGTCGTGTTTGAATAGGCGGAGGTTCAGAGGTTTGCCTTGAACAGGTCGAGCATCCTGCCCCAGGCCCGTTCTGCCTGAGTACGGTCATAGATCGGGGCGTCTAGGGTGCACCAGCCGTGCTGGGCAGGGTAGACTTCGATCTCGGCAGGGCGGCTGGCGGCATCGGCTGCTGCGCGAAGCTGCGTCTTCTCCTTGGGTGCGCGCTCGTCATCGTTCTGGGCGATGGCAAAGAGATAGGCGGCGCGGGTCTTGCCGATCAGGTTGACCGGGCTGTCGGCCTCCGGCCCGACGAGACCGCCGCCGTGGAACGAGGCAGCCGCGCCGACGCGAGCGGGGTTGGCAAAGGCCGTCCGCACCGTGAAGGGGCCGCCCATGCAATAGCCGGCGGAGCCGATGCGCTTCCTGGCGTTCACTTCCTTCTGCATGTCGAGCCATGACACGAATGCAGCGGCATCCGAGGTGGTGCCCGAAGGCGTGATTGCCGCGATCATGGGCTTAAGCTTCTTCTGCCCGGCGTCAGAGCGCCACGCCATCAGTGACTCGAGGATCGGGGCGGGGCTGGAGCGGTAATACTGGTTGACGACCAGCACCGCATAACCGGCAGCGGCAAGGCGGGTGCCCATGGTCTTGTAGGCATCGCGCAGGCCCGCGATGTCGGGCCACATGATCACGGCAGGGTGCTTGCCGCGGGTGGGGTAGACAAAGAAGGCATCAGCCTTGCCGTCGGGCGTGTCGATCGTCACCATGCGGCTGGAGGTCGGCGCTTCTGCGGCGGTGACGCAGCCCGGGATCGTGGCGAGCGCGGCAGCGCCTGCGCCGAGGCCTGCAAACTCGCGCCGGTTGAGGAAGAATGCAGCGTTTTCGGCTTCGGTGATCTCATCACACATCGCAGGTTCTCCAGCTCCCGTCAGTCGAGAAACCTAGCGCAGCGCAGTTCGCGCGCAAGGTTTGAATCGGTTTCATTTTTCCCTCTCGCAATCACGGCGACATTTGTTAGTGTTGCTTACAATATTAACCCTGCCGAAGAACTCTGGGGAGAGTCGAGACATGACCGATGTGAATGCCCGCCTTGCCGCGCTCGAAGCGCGCGTGACCGAGCTTGAGGATCTCAACGCGATCCGTCGCCTGCAGTGGGCCTACGGCTACTACATCGACTACAACCGGCCGGAAGAAGTGGCCGGGTTGTTCGCGAAGGACGGCGCGGTCGTGTTCCTGTCGGGCGAATACGTCGGCTACGAAGGGGTGATGCGGCTTTATGGAACGTGGTTCCAGAACCTGTTCACCGGAGGGCGGCGCGGCCCGGTCCATGGGCTGCTGCTCGACCACTTCCAGCTGCAGGACGTGATCACGATTTCTGACGACGGTCAGAGCGCCAAGGGACGGTTCCGGGGCATTCTTGCAGGCGGCTGGCACGATGACATCCTGGGGGACAAGCCCGAGGGCATGCCGCAGCAGTTCTGGGAAAGCGGGATCTACGAAAACGACTACGTCAAGGAAGACGGCGTCTGGAAGATCAAGCGCCTCGACTACATGATGCAGTGGCAGGCCGATTACGAGACTGGCTGGTCAAAGACCGTGGCGCACCTGCAGCCTGCCGCGGTGTGCTTCCCCGAGAACCCGATCGGGCCGGACCGCCTGCTACCCGATACCGACGTACGCCAGACCTGGCCGCATCGGCAGGAAGTGGCGATGAGCTTTGCCCATCCGGTGCTGGCCAAGGCCTTTGCCGTGGGGGATTTCACCAGGATGCAAAAAAAGTGGCCGTAAGGGGCGTCGGGGCGGGTTAACCGCCCCAGCGGCCGATGCGAGCGAGTACGGCTGCGGCGACGCGGCGGAAGGCTTCGCGGTCACGCGCCGGAACGCCCTTGAACAGGTCTGCGCCGACGTGGGCCAAGGCTGGAATGGTCTGTGCGAACAGTTCTTGCCCCGCAGTGGTCAGCCGAACCGGCTTGCGGCGGCGATTGCGGCGATTGGACCCGGGTTCCACAAGGCCGCGCTGCATGAGCGCGGCGATCGCGCGGCTGACGTTCATGGGCGGGACGCCCATGATTTCGGACAGGTCATGGCCGGCCAGTTCGCCTTCGCCACCCAGGGCCAGGACAATGCGCAGGTCGGTGGTGGTAAGGCCAAGCGGATCGGCGACCCCTTCGCGCATCGGCGTGCCGATAAAGGTGCCCAGCTTGAGCAGGTCGACCAGCAGCGCAACCTCACCCTCGATCAGGGCGATGTTCTGGTCTGCTTGTGCCGTGGTCGGTGGCGTATCCATCAGGCGCATCTATTGCCGGGTTCCCGTCCATCGGCAAGTGCTGAAGTGTGCTCGATCTGCATCACTTTGCACCCTCTTGAACATGCGCAAATGTTAGGCTTGCAAAGCGGTAATTAGTATGTCTTACTAACAAACAGCAACCGGTTCCGAAGAGGACCATACAGGAGAGGGGATATGGCTCAAGCCCATCGTACCACGTCACATGTGCGCCTGCTAGCCGCAGGTAGCCTGGCCGCACTCATGCTCGGTCTTGCCGCGCCGGCCATGGCGCAGGATGCTCAGGCGCAGGCTGAGGAAAGCACGCCGGAATCGGCGCGCGAGATCGTCGTGACCGCGCAGTTCCGCGAACAGCGCCTGCAGGATACGCCGCTTTCGATCACTGCCGTCGATGCGACCTTGCTGGCCTCGCGCAACCAGACCGACCTGTCGCAGATCGCGCAACAGGCCCCGAACGTCACGCTGAATGCGATGGGCGGCGCCTATGGCTCGTCGCTCGGCGCTTCGATCCGCGGCATCGGCCAGTTCGACTTCAACCCCGCCTACGAACCGGGCGTCGGCATGTATGTCGATGATGTGTATTACGCCACGCTGACCGGCGGCATTTTCGACCTGCTTGACCTTGAGCGCGTGGAAGTCCTGCGCGGCCCCCAGGGCACGTTGACCGGCCGTAACGCAATCGGCGGCGCGATCAAACTGTTCTCCAAGAAACCGACCGACGAGAATTCAGGCATGGTCGAGGCGGTCTACGGCAGCCGCAACCGCGTCGACATCCGTGGCAGCGCGAACTTCATCCTCGCGCAGGACCTATATGCCCGCATCTCGGGCGTGTACAAGCGCCAGAATGGCTACGTCGACCAGATCGACTATGGCTGCGCCAATCCCGGCAACCCGCAGGGTATCAGCGCGCGCCCCGGATCGGGCCAGGACTGTGTGATCGATAAGCTCGGCGAGAAGGGCTACGCCGGTCTTCGCGGATCGGTGCGGTATAATCCGGGCGATAATTTCGACCTCGTCATCATCGGCGACTATACGCATGAAGAGCGCACCAACGCGGCAGAAGTGATCTCGCTGATCAACCCGGCGCGCATCACCAACGCCTATGCCTGCGGCCGCTTCTGCACTTACGCGAACTTCTACGCCCCGCCGGGCGGCTTCGTCAGCCAAGGCTACGAGATGCCCAACCGCCTGAAGTTCGATGGCTATGGCTTCTCGGCCAACATGACCTTGGGCCTGAGCGATTCGATCAACATTCAGTCGATCACCGCCTACCGCAACTACCGCCAGAAGTGGGGCACCGACGACGACTTCACCCCCGACCTTGCGATTGCGGGTCAGGGCTACAACGACCTGAAGTTCTGGTTCTTCAGCGAGGAACTGCGCGTCAACGCCAAGCTTGGTGACATGATCGACCTGACCGTCGGCGGGTTCTATTCCGACCAGCGCTCGGTCTACTTCACCCGCCAGGACATTCGCTACATCGCGCCGGGCCTGAACTTCCAGTTCCTCGGCAACGACCCGGTCAACGCCGATAGCAAGGCCGTGTTCGGCACGGTGATTGCACGCCCGATGGATGGCCTGACGCTGACTGGCGGTCTGCGCTACACGAAGGAAAGCAAGGACTACACCTTCGTCCGCAAGAACTTCGACGGCGTCACCAAGTCGATCTACCTGGGCGCACTCGACGGCGTGAAGGCCGTCTACTCGGGCGACAAGGTCGACTGGCGCCTTTCGGCTGACTATCGCTTCAGCCCGGAAGTGCTCGCCTACGTGACAGTCGGAACGGGCTTCAAGGGCGGCGGCGTGACCGCGCGTCCGTTTGACGCCGCGCAGGCGCTCAACGGCAGCTTCGATCCCGAAACGGTTACCGCATATGAAGCAGGCCTCAAGACCGATCTGTTCGATCGCCGCCTGCGCATCAACATCGCCGGGTTCATCAACGACTACAACGATATCCAGCTGCCGCTGATCTCCTGTGCGTCGCTGGGCTCGAACGCGCCGTGCGGTGCGCGCCAGAATGCGGGTAACGGCCGCATCAAGGGCTTCGAGCTCGAAATGCAGGCCTCGCCGATTGAGGGTCTGGATATCGATGCCTCGCTCAGCCACCTGACCGGCAACTACAAGAATATCGATCCACGCGTTGGAAACGCGATCCTGCTGACCGACCCGATCGTGACACCGAACTGGAAGTACAGCTTCGGCATCCAGTATCGCGCCGATCTCGGCAGTGCAGGTTCGATCACCCCGCGCTTTGACTTTGCGCACACGGGCAAGACCAGCGCCGGCCGCATCGCTGCTGGCCAGCCGATTGAGTTCTTCAACGCCTATGACATCGGCAACGCCCGCCTGACCTGGCGGAACGAGGCCGAGGACCTGTCGATCTCGTTCGAAGTGCAGAACGTCTTCAACGAGTACTACACGCCGTTCCGCTTCGCATCGGTCTATGCCTTCACCGGTACGGCCTACAGCCAGGTGGGTCGTCCGCGTGAATGGGCAGTCACTGTGCAGAAGCGCTTCTGATCATTTCAGAGTGCGCTAGGGAAAGGGGCGGTCAGCGATGGCCGCCCCATTCTTTTGAGCTTGGCGTGAACCATATCAAATGTTAGCTTTTCCATGCGAGCCGAATCCGGCCGCTAGTGGGAGAGCCACCGTGCTGACGCGCGAAGCCTATGATCGCTATGTCGCCGCGTTCAACGCGAAGGACTATGACGCGGTTGCCGATTTCTATGTCGATCCGCCGCTGATGACGTTCTTTGGAGTCGAGATCCGTTCGCGCCAGGCGCTCAAGGATTTTTACGCATTCCTTCACCATCATGTGAAGGAAAGCGTGACCGTTCTGAACTTTGCCTGTTCCGATACCCTGACCGCCATCGATGCTGTCATTCGGGTGGAAGCGGTGAAGGACCTTTCCCGTGAAGCGCTCGACGCGCGCGGGATGCACGGCTTCTTCCCGATCGCGGTGGGCGAAGTGCAGGAAATGCGGCAGTTCATATTCTATACGATCAAGGACGGCCTGATCGAGCGCGTTGAATGCGCGCTGGCGCAGGCGTGAGAGGACACCAAGCCATGACACCAGAAGGCGTGAACGTCGCCCATCCCGACAAGCTCTTCATCGGCGGTCGGTGGGTGCCCGCCCACTCCGGACGCATGATCGAACTGGTCTCGCCCAACACCGAGCAAGTGGTGGGGCGCGTGGCGGAGGCCGACGAGGCCGACATGGATGCTGCCGTGGCCGCAGCGCGCATGGCATTCGATCACGGGCCTTGGCCAACCACGCCGCCTGCCGAGCGCATCGCTATGTTCCGGCGGATGGTGGCCCACCTCGAAACGCGCGTGCCCGAACTGGCCAGAGCCTGGACAGCCCAGATGGGCGGGCTGGCCTCGTTTGCCGGGCCAATGCATGGCGGCAGCGTCATGGCATTGAGCCAGATCGCCGGGTTTGCCGAACAGTTCGAATTCGTCGAGCGCCGCCCGAGCATGGCAGCGGACACAGCGCTGATCGCCTACGAGCCGGTCGGCGTCGTTGCGGCCATTGCGCCGTGGAACGGCCCGTTCGGGATCATGGCCAACAAGGTCGCCTATGCGCTGTTGACCGGTTGCACGGTGATCATGAAGCCATCGCCGGAAACGCCGCTCGAGGCCTACATCATTGCCGAGGCGGCAGAGGCGGCAGGCATTCCTGCGGGCGTGGTGAACCTTGTTACCGGGCACCGTGAGGCGAGCGACCATCTCGTCTGCAACGAGGGCGTCGACAAGGTGAGCTTCACCGGCAGCACCGTTGCAGGCAAGCGCATCGCCAGTGTCTGCGGCGCGCGCATGGCGCGGTGCACGCTGGAACTGGGTGGCAAGTCCGCAGCCATCGTGCGCGACGATTTCCCTATTGATGAGGCAGCCAAGATGCTGACCGGCACGATCACGATGATGAGCGGGCAGGTCTGCGCAATGCTCAGCCGGGTGATCGTACCGCGCCACCGGCACGACGAACTGGCCGAAGCCATCGCGGCGGAGATGAAGCAGGTCCGCATCGGTCATTCAGATGACCCCGAAACCCAGCTCGGTCCGGTGGCGATGAAACGCCAGCTCGAGCGCATCGAGATGTATGTCGAGGAGGGCAGGCAGACGGCCGATCTGGTCACCGGCGGCGGGCGTCCGGCACACCTCAACCGGGGGTATTTCATCGAACCGACCCTGTTTGCCAACGTGAAGAACGAAAGCCGCATCGCGCAGGAGGAGATCTTCGGTCCGGTCCTCAGCCTGATCCCGGTGGAAGACGAGGAAGATGCGATCCGCACCGCCAATGCCAGCGCCTATGGCCTTAACGGTTCGGTGCTGACGACAGATGCCGACGCAGCCTACCGCATAGCCCGGCGCGTCCGCACCGGCGGCTTCGGGCAGAACGGCTTGCGCATGGATTTCGGCCTGCCCTTTGGCGGGTTCAAGCAATCGGGCATTGGCCGCGAAGGCGGGCCGGAGGGGCTGTTCCCCTATCTCGAGATGAAGACGATCCTGATCGACGCAATGCCGTCGGCACTTTGAAGGACACGGGCATGAGCGGACACATTGCGGGCAAGTCGATCGTCATTACGGGCGCCGGTGGCGGATTTGGCAGCATGGTAGCGAAGAAGGCGGCCGCGCTGGGCGCCCGCGTGACGCTCGGCGACATCGACCTTGCTGCGGCGCAAGGCGTGACCGATGCCATCATCGGGGCCGGGGGCAAGGCGCAGGCCGTTGCTGTCGACGTGCGCGATCTGGGGCAGGTCAAGGCCTTGGTCGGCGCTGCACTGGATGCCTACGGCGCGGTGGATGTCATGGTCAACAACGCGGGCATCATGCCCTTGGCGTTTTTCTCGGACCATGAGGCGGCCTATCCTGCGTGGGAACGCTGCATCGACATCAACATCAAGGGTGTTCTGAACGGCATGGTCGCGGCCTATGATCAGATGATTGCGGCGGGGCGGGGACAGATCGTCAACATCTCGTCCATCTATGGCAATTTCCCGGTGATCGGCGCGGCGGTCTATGGTGCATCGAAATCAGCAGTGAATTTCCTGTCTGAATCGCTGCGGGTTGAAAGCCGCGGGAAGATCAAGGTCACCACGATCAAGCCAACCGGCGTGCCGACGACCGGCCTCTCCGGCACGGTGGTCAATCAGGCCGCCGGTATCGGCATCGTTGCACACAACATGCCCGATTTCATGGAGATGGTCGGCGAGATGGCGGCGGGGACGTTCCCACCCGAACGGCTCGATCCCGAGGCGATGGACTATGCCAGCCTTGCACCGGAACACATCGCCGATGCCGTGATCCATGCAATCGACCAGCCTTGGGGCGTCTCGATTGCCGAAGTGACTGTCCGGGCGGCCGGAGACCACTTCGTTCTGTGAGGAGCGTGGTTGCTCGTCACGTCAGTTGTACTGCACCATCACCGTCACGGTCCCTGTCAGCGTGCCGAGCGCCGAGGAGCCACTGAGGGGCACGGAGCCACCGACACCGACATTCACCGTACCGGCCGAACCGGTTGAGCCGCTCAGCACCTGCGGGCCACCCCCGACATTGGTCAGTGTAGCCGTGACCGAGCCACCGCTGCCCGATAGCGTCATCGTGGTCGGCACCGATACGGTGACCGCCTGACCGCCCTCGCCGCTTACGGTGAACTGGGCTGCTGTCGCCGCTGGCGCAGGGAAGCGGCGGACATTGGTTCCGCTGACCGAGACGACCCCATCGGGCGTTAGCGTGACCGCGCCGGAACCGCTCGTGGGACGTGTGACCGCGCCGAACTGCAGGTCCTGCGTCTTGGCAATGCTGACAGGGCGGATGACCTTGGCCAGGATGTTGCCGACAAGCGAATCCGATCCGCCGCCCGTCGCGCGCTGTGCGGTGATCAGGTAGGAACTTGTCGCGCTCCCTGTCGAATTGGCAGACTCGTTGCCGTCGACGGGAAGGTCGAAGCCGATCAGGAACGTGCGTGAAGATCTGCGAGGAATGGGTGCCAGATTGATCACGACATAGTTCCCCGCACTGTAAGCGGAGCTTACCGTTGCAGTGCCATTCGCAACGCTGATTGCGGTAATGTATCCGACGCGTCCTGTGGGGGATCCGGCCAGTGCCAGCGTTACCTGGACATTCGTCGCATTGCAGGCAAAAGTGTTGCTGCACGAAATCGTCACTTCGGCGTTTGCTGCCGTGTTCGACAGCCGCACCCCCGAACCGGAGGCAACCGTGACCGATCCCGACGAAGCGTTTGACCGGAACACCGTCTGCCCGGAGGCTGCGGAGACGACGTCGCCGAAGTTGGCATCGGTGATCGCATCGACCGTGTAGGTCTGGGCATGCGCCACTGGAATCGGCACGAGTTGCAACAACAGGGTGCAGAGCGTGGTCAGCAACAAGCGGGTCATCAGCGTTTCACCATTTGCACGTGTTCGCTGAAGGCGACTTCACCGTTGACGTCAACGACACTCCCATCCGCTCCCACTGTCGCAAATATCGGTTCCTTCAGCCGCATGCCGAGGCGGGCAGCCTGGTCAGCGTCGATCTCGATTGCGTACTTGCCTGGCTTCACCCCGTCGAACACGACCGTGCCATCGAATTCGGTCATGCCGGATGCGACATCGCCCTTGGGCGAAACAAGCCGCACTTTCACCGCCGAAAGGCCATTCAATGCCCCGTCCCGGCCACGGAAGCGGATGCGGGTGACCAACTCGGACGTCGGCACAAGCGGATAGTCGATCCGCGCAATTCCCCCTGAACGCGCAGCAAACGTGATGTTCTGTGGCGGAGGGGAAACAAATACGGTGTCGGTCCCCGAGATGTCGGTGCGCAGTGAAGTCATGTTGCCATCGCCGAGGCCAGTCACGAACGCCCGGCCCTGTCCATCCGTCACGGCCTTCAGTCCGCCACCCTGCACGACCACGCCGGGCACTGCTTCCTCACCCTCATCGCGCCGGCCGTTGGCATTGGCGTCGATGAAAGCCAGGAGCGCTGCGCTGGCCCCGTTGGCCGGGCCCGGCGGCGTCACGCGATAGCGGCCTTTGAGCGGGTCGCGTGCTATCCCGAAGTTGAGCTGTACGCCCACGCGCCAGCGGTTCTGGCTGGTGGACCAGTCGCCGCCCAGCGTCGCGGTCGCCATCGCCAAGCGCGCGGTCAGCCCTGCCTGCAGGGCCGTATCATGCCCGGCAAAATTGCGTGTCGCACCAAGGCGCAAACTGTACCGATCGCTAATTGCCCGGTCCGCGGCAAAACCCAGCGTTTCCAGCCGGGTGCCTGGCTTGATCCCGAAATCGGCAGTGGCGCGCAGTTGCCACTTGTAGTCGATCAGCCTCATCGCACCGAGATTGGCGTTGATGCGGGTGTCGGCGAAATTGCCCTTCGTGCGGTGGCTGTAGTCGGCGCCTATGGCGAACAGGGTCTGCCCCACGCTCGCGGTGGTGCGTGCCCGGGCCGAGAGGGTCTGGCTGCCGTCGACGAACTCGGCACGGTCGAACCGCCCAGAGACCGGCAGGCCAAGCGAGCCGGGCAGCGGTACCGCCAGGTCGAAGACGACTTCGCTGTAGCGGCGCATCGGGCGCGACGGATCGAAAGCGGTGTTGGCCTCATCGGCAAAGCCCCCGCCGTATTCGACATGGCGGCCAAGGAAGCTTACGCCGGCGATGCGTGCGGCAAGGCCCAGAGACATCGCCCGCCCGCCTGCGAAGTCGCTGGCAAGGTCGGTCTGCACGGCAAGGCCGAGCAGCGAATGGCGCCCGCCAATCGAACCGATGACGTGTGAAGTGCCGCCGAAGTCGGTGAAGCGCGAAAGACCGGCCGCGACAGTCAGGTGTTCGCTTATGCCGTGGGCGATGTTGAAAGTGGCGCGCAGATCGCCCTTGCCCTTGGCAAAGCCGCTGAGGTTGGCATCAGACAGGTCGATCACGGTCCGGTCCTGCGAAACGATGCCGAGATCAACCGTCGTCTTGCCCGCCGCAAGCTGGCCGCCTCCCACGTTGATCACGCGGGTGCGTTCGATGCGTTCTCCGCGCGGGCCATAGAGCACGACGCGCAGGGCGTTTCGGCCGCGCACCAGCGGGATGTCGTTGAATTCATAGCGTCCCTGCACGCCCGCACCGCGCTGGGCGGATCGCAGGATATCGTTGACGTAGAGCTCGGCATCATATCCCAGCGGCAGTTCTCCGCGCAGGTTGATGCGCTGGAACACGCTGGCCTCATCGATGCGCGACGATGAGAACGTGAAACCGGCCCCGCCAAGACTGCGTGCGCCGACGACCTGGGGGGGCGTGAAGACGTCGCCCAGCGCGGCAGACGTGCCGCCGAGCGAGCCGAGCAGTCGTCCGTCCTCGGACCGGCGCGTGAAGGCAAGGCGGGCCGAAACCGGATCGCCGTGGTCGTCGGTGGCGATCCAGGCGTTGAAGCCTGCTTTCAGCAGATCGCCCGCCACACGGCCTTCAAAGCGCGTGACAGAGCGGCCACCGCCGTTGATGCCTTCGCTGTTGTAGCCAAGCTCGGTCGTGAAATCGAAAGCGGGGGGACCGATCCAGCGGTAGGGCGTTGCGACGCGCATGGCATCGTCCTGCGATTCCGGCTGGCCGGCAAGCCCTGCCATGCGGGCAAGGCGTTCGCGCTGGGCCTGCAAGGGCAGCTTTTCCGTGGCTTCGAGGGTGAGGATCATCTCGTCGGCAATCGACGTGATCTTCAGCGGCAGCAACTTGGCCACCAGCGAGGCCCGCAGGTAGATATCGGTTTCGGAGATCAAGCTGTCGGGCGGAATCAGCGCGACAACCTTGCCGCCAATAAGGGCCTGACCTGACCGCAGATCGATAGTGATGGGACGCTGGCTCTCGCCGATGCGGCCCGATGCAACGCCATTTGTAACGTCGATATCGAGCGGAAGTTCAAGCAGACGGGTGAGTTCACCGAGCGGCAGCAGCGGGTCTGTGGGGTCGCCGTACGCCGTCAGCGCCTCGCTGATGGTGGTGCCGTCAAGCTGCACGGAAAACAGCAGGAGGTCTTCGTTTGCAGCCTGCGTCGTGCCGAACGCAGACGCCCCGACCACCGGATCGGGGGCCTGCACGGGCGCAGCCGGTCCCGCTGGCGCGCTGCTGTTGGCAGCGGCCAGGGCCAGAATGGCCAGCGTCGCAGTCATGTCAGGGGGCGGTGTAGCTTCCGCTGGCGATCTCGACCGGCTTCTTGCCGTCGTCGGCGCTGTATGTGGCGGTTATCACTTCGCCTCGTTTCAGCGGGCGGAGCAAAGGCACGAGGGCCTGGCGTTCATCAGCTTCCGGATAGACGGCAATACCCCGCGCCACGCCGACCACTTCCTTGGCCGTGCGCAGTTCGAGATTGCCGTAAAGCGAAGTCGTGCCCTTGCGTTGCAGGGTTACTGCAAGCGCAGGGCCATCGCGCGTGGCGGAAGGCGTTATTGCGCCAATTCCGCCGGTTGCATCGGGCGTGCCGCCCCGCACGATCAGCGGGATCGAGATGCCGAAGACGGACTGAATGCGAAGAACCAGCTCGCCCTTTTCGGCGGCAGCAGCCTGTTCGGCAGTCAGCCCCGTATCGGCGGGGGGCACCGTGGTGACGGTCAGGTGGGTGCGATACTCCGCGGTCGTGGCGGTGTCGGCCAGGGTGGCGCGAACACGAACCGTCTTGCCTTGGCCCGGTGGCAGGATCAGGCGGCTGGGTGCGGCAAGCACGAAGGGTTTGGCGGAGCGCACTTTCGCGCCAAGACCTTCGGCACCACGCTCTGCAAGGCGGCTCACCGGCACGATCTCGCCAGAGGGCAGCATGGCGTTGTCGACCAGCGCCACGTCAACCGTCACCGGCGTAGTGCCTTGGTTGAACACGTAGACCGCTTCGGTACGCTTGGTGGAATCGAAGATCACGCGGCGTGGCGTAATGTTGATATTGGCTGCGGCTGCCTGGACCGGGACGGTCACCTGGGCGTCTTGCGCCTTGGGCGCGGCGATCGGGAGCGGTGCCTGCTGGGCAGCCACCATTGCAGGCGCCAGCAAGGTCAGGAGGCCTGGCATCATCACGAGGTTGCGCTTCATGGCTCGATGACCTTCAGTTGAATTGTGCGAGGAACAGGATGGAGCTGTCGCCTGGAACATTGCCGCGCCCAGAAACACTGCCGCGCATAGCGCCGCGCAGGCGTGCGTCCGATGCGGCCGGTTGCAGCAGGTCAATGCGGTAGACGCCGCTTGCCATGACCAGGACGCCGCTGGCGTCACGGGGCATGCCCTTCTTGCCTGGCTTGCGCGGTGACATCAGCACCGAGACCGAATCTCCCGCATCGCCATTGAGGAACACAGCGGAAACGGCATCGCTCAGGATGTCGAACGAGAACCCTGCGCCAACCGGCTCGAGGATGACCACGGCTGCTTCTGCCGATGCGGGTGCTGGTGCAGCGTGGGCAACCGCCGGCGAGGCCATGGTCGCGCAAGCGGCGAAAAGCGCTCCGGCGATTTGCCCGATGCGAACCTTCGATCCTGCGTCCATGGCTTGTCCCCCTCTCGCCGACGGTTGCCGTCTGCCTCGGGGAGGTGCCGCGCAGATGCGGCAACGCTCCCCGAAGTTCCATCACTGATAGGTGACAGTCACCGTGAAGTTGCCGGTGTAGGCGCCTGAAGCCTGTGTGTCAGGCAGGCTGAACGATCCGCCGACGTTGAGCGTGGCGGATCCTGCGGCTGCCAGGGCGCCAGAGAGGGTCACCGTGCTGCCGAAGTCGGGCAGCAACGTTACCGGGATGGTGTTGGTCCCGCTGGTCAGGGTGACCGTCGCCGGGATCGAGGTGGTGACCGATTGGCCTCCCTCGCCATCGACAGTGAACTGTGCGCGGCTGGTGGTGCTGGCAAGTGCGACGGCACCGCTGGCGGCGACAACGGAGTTGCCGGTGTTTGCCAGCGTGACCGTACCGGTTCCGCCGGTGCGCGGACGCACGATGCGGCCAAAGGCAAGGTCGCTGTTCTTGGTGATCGTCAGCGGTCGGACAATGGTGACCGACCCCGACGCAGTAGCACTGCTGGTATTTGCGGCAGTCTGGGCGAAGGCGGATCCTCCGGCCAGAAGCCCGGCGGCAATTGCCGCGCTGGCAAGCAACTTCTTCATCTCAATTCCCCTATCCAACACTCCGGAGCCACCGGAGTTGTCCCGAGAAGGATCGTGCCGGATGTCGCACAAACCTTTGCCGGCGAACTGGCCGGACAAGGGCGTTTCCTAGGTAGAGGGGCCTAAGTAATGGTTAATTTCCGCCCGCTTGGGGCGCAGTCATTGTCAACAGCCGTTTACCATGCTCACAGTGAAATATCGTTTATATTCATGCATATATGCCCGTTTCTGTCGAGAATTCGGGTCAAATTTAACATCATTTAATGTTAGAGGAAGGGAACTGCGCTCTCGAGCCGTTAACTAAAGTTATTAATACCCACATCTCGGCCGCGAAGGGCGCTCGATAATTTACGGCAGGTATGTCTGGCCCCGGTGAAGGCGTGACCGATCGATGCGCGGGCGGGCGGAATCGGGTTCAGTTCTGGAAGGGGATGCCGGTTCAACCGTCTGGACGGGATCCTGGCGAAATTGCCGGATGACCGGCACGGTGCTGCGGGATTGGCGCACCGTATGATGTGGACCCGGCGCCCACAAGTGCGGGCGCCGGTCCGGAACGGATCAGCCGTTCAGCTTGTCCTTGACCGCCTTGGCAGCCGAGAAGGTCAGCTTGTTGGAAGCTGCGATCTGGATGGTGGCGCCGGTCGAGGGGTTGCGGCCTTCGCGGGCCGGGGTGTTCTTGACCTTGAACTTGCCGAAGCCGTTCAGCGAGACTTCCTCGCCCTTCGCGGCTGCGTCGGCGATCGCGGCAAACACGCCGTCGACGACCTTGCGGGCGTCTGCCTTCGAAAGGCCGTGGCTTGCTGCGATGGTATCTGCGAGGTCGCTGTTGTTCATTGTCCTGATGTCCTCTGCTGGAAAGGGACGGCACGGCTAACGCAAGCAGAACCGCGAAAGCCATGGCCTGCGGCCGTCTTTCCACCGAATTTCGCGCGCTACCAGTGATTTTGCGGCGATTTTGGACTTGCACTGCGACGAATCGGAGATTTCGAGGAGGTCCAAGGCCAGTTGTAACTTTGTGTCGCAGCTTTTGCGCTTGCCCATCAAGGGACGTGCGCCAATGCGGCAATCTGCTAGACACGGGTCGGAAACGCATCTCGCACTTGCAGCACGGATGGCGCCGCGCAGGGCGCGATTCGCAATTGCTGTGGCCGGTGCGATGGAACGATCGAGATTTCGAGAGAGACTGTCCTTGTCGTCGACCAATCGCTTTGTATTTGCCCTGCCTACCGTTGTTGCCTCGGCGCTGGCGCTCTCGGCTTGCGGCTCCGCCGATGCCCAGAAGGAAAAGCCAACGCCGGTCGTCGGCGTCATGGTGGCAAGAGCCGAGCCGGTCGAACTGACGACCGAACTATCCGGGCGTACGGAAGCATCGGAGATTGCCGAAGTGCGACCGCAGGTGGCGGGGCTCGTTACCGCTCGGCTATTCCAGGAAGGCTCGTTCGTGCGGGCCGGCCAGCCGCTCTACCAGATCGATTCCCGGCTCTACGCCGCTAGCCAAGCTCAGGCCTCGGCGTCGCTTGCGGCTGCGCAGGCTACCGTCGAGGCCAACCGACTCAAGGCCGAACGCTTTGCATTGCTTGCCCAACAGGGCGGCGTAAGCAAGCAGGAAGCAGCAGACGCACGCGCAGCCTACAATCAGTCACGCGCGGCAGTGGGGCAGGCGCGGGCAGCGCTTTCGTCGGCACAGGTCAATCTTGGCTTCACCCGCGTCACCTCGCCGATCAGCGGGCGCATCGGCATTTCGATGGTGACGAAGGGAGCTCTGGTAACGAACGCCCAGGCTACGCCCATGGCCAAAGTGCAGCGGCTCGATCCGATGTACGTCAACATCAAGCAGTCGGGGGCAGACTTCATCGCGCTGCGTCGCGCGATCGAGAGCGGCAAGCTCGTTGCCGGCGCGGCCCCCGTGACCGTGATCCTGCCCGACGGCAGCACCTATCCGGTTGCGGGCAAGCTCAATCCCGCCGACATCGACGTCGATCCCGAAACCGGTACAATCACCGTGCGCGCGGTCGTGCCCAATCCCAGAGGCGATCTGCTGCCCGGCCTGTTCGTCCGGGCCCGCGTCGGTCAGGGAACGGTGCCGAACGGCATACTCGTGCCCCAGGCCGCCGTCAGTCGCGATCCGCGTGGGCGGGCCAGTGTGCTTGTCGCGAATGCCAAGGACGAACTCGAAAAGCGCGACGTGGTCGCCGACAATCCGGTGGGACAGAACTGGCTCGTCACATCAGGACTGAAGCCAGGCGACAGGGTAGTCGTCGAGGGGCTGATCAATGCGCGCGAGGGACAGAAGGTCAAGGTGGTTCCGGCGGGTTCGAAGTCGAAGCCCGAGGGGGCAGCGGGCTCTGGCGCAAGCGGCGGGAACTGATCGCGGATGATTTCCCGTTTCTTCGCATACCGACCGATCTTCGCGTGGGTACTGGCCATCGTCATCATGGCGGCCGGCCTGCTGGCGCTGCGCACCATGGGCGTGGAGCAATATCCCGATATCGCGCCGCCGACGGTCTCGATCAACGCGACTTATGGCGGCGCCGATGCTTCGACGGTCGAGAACTCGGTCACCCAGGTGCTCGAGCAGCAGCTCAAGGGCCTCGACGGGATGCTCTACTTCAGCTCGACCTCGTCGAACGGGTCTGCCAGCATCACAGTCACGTTCGACAAGGGTACTGATCCCGATACCGCGCAGGTTCAGGTCCAGAACGCGATCTCGCGTGCGGTCAGCCGCCTGCCGGCCGTGGTCCAGCAGCAGGGCGTCAACGTCAACAAGGCGCAGTCCGATCAGCTCATGGTCGTGTCGATCTACGACAAGACGGGCCGCGCGACGAACTCCGACATCTCCGACTACCTGACCACGCACTTTCAGGATCCGATCTCGCGCGTGGAGGGCGTTGGCAGCACCAACATCTTCGGCGGATCCTTTGCCATGCGGGTCTGGCTTGATCCCTTGCGGCTGGCGGCGGTGCAACTGATGCCCTCGGACGTGACGGCTGCGTTGCAGGCCCAGAACACGCAAGTTGCAGCGGGCGAGATCGGCGCCAATCCTGCGCCCGAAGGCCAGCGGCTCAACGCCACGGTCACTGCACGCTCGCGCCTTGAGACGCCTGACCAGTTCAGGAACGTGGTCGTGAAGACCAATGTCGATGGCTCGGTGGTCAAGCTCAAGGACGTCGCCCGGGTGGAACTGGGCGAGGAAAGCTACGGTGCGCTTAGCCGGTTCAACGGCATGCCGGCCACCGGCCTGTCGATCAGCCTTGCCTCGGGCGCCAATGCCACCCGCACGGCCGATCTGGTCAAGGCCAAGGTTGAGGAACTCTCCGCCGATCTGCCCGAAGGCTATGCCGTTGCCTATCCGCGTGACAGCTCGATCTTCGTGAAGCTTTCGATCGAGGAAGTGGTCTGGTCCCTCTTCGAAGCCATTGCGCTGGTCGTGGTGGTGATGTTCGTGTTCCTGCAGAACTGGCGCGCCACGCTGATCCCGGCGATTGCCGTTCCGGTCGTTCTGCTGGGCACCTTCGGCGTGCTCTTCTTGTTTGGCTATACTATCAACACGTTGACGATGTTCGGCGTGGTTCTTGCCATCGGCCTGCTGGTGGATGACGCCATCGTGGTGGTCGAGAATGTCGAACGCGTGATGCACGAGGAGAAGCTTGGTCCGCTCGAGGCCACCGTCAAGTCGATGGAGGAGATCACCTCGGCGCTGATCGGGATCACGCTGGTCCTCACGGCTGTCTTCGTGCCCATGGCGTTCTTCGGGGGGTCGACCGGCGCCATCTACCGTCAGTTCTCCGTCACGATCGTTTCAGCCATGACGCTTTCGGTGCTGGTCGCGCTGGTGTTCACGCCTGCACTGTGCGCCACGCTGCTAAAGCCCGTGGCAGATCATGAAAAGCCCAAAGGCCGGTTCTTCCGCGCGTTCAATTCGGGTTATTCCGGTCTTGAAGAGCGTTATCGCAATCGGTTGGCCCGGATCGTGGGGCGCCCCCGCGCCTGGATGATCGCCTTCATCGGTATCACCATCGCCATGGTCGCGCTCTATGTGCAGCTGCCAACCAGCTTCCTGCCCGACGAGGATCAGGGCAATATCTCGATCAGCTACCAATTGCCGGTGGGTTCGACCACGGAACAGACTCGCGCAGTCGCAACGGGCATATCGGATTACATTCGCAAGAGCGAGGCCGACAACATCAAGGCAGTCTTTGTCGTGATGGGACGTGGGCAGTCGGGATCGGCGCAGAATGCGGGGCAAGGTTTCATCCTGCTCAAGGATTGGTCCGAGCGGAAGGGTGCGGACCGGTCCGCATCGGCCATAGCCGAACGCCTGAACGCCCATTTCCGTTCATCGCGCGAAGCGCAGATCTTCATACTCAATCCACCACCGATCCGCGGGCTGGGCAGCTCGTCGGGCTTTGAAATGTGGTTGCAGGATGCGTCCGGCGCGGGCCGCGAAGCGCTTACCGCTGCACGCCGACAGCTGACCAAGCTGGCTGGCGAGGACTCGCGCATGGCGCAAGTCCGGTTCAGCGGTCTGGAAGACACGCCGCAACTGAAGGTGGACATCGACGACGATGCGCTCACTGCCTTCCAGATCGCGCCTGCCAGCGCCAATTCGACGCTGTCGATCGCCTGGGGCGGCCTCTACGTGAACGACTTCGTCGATCGCGGCAGGGTCAAGCGTGTCTACGTGCAGGGCGATGCGCCCTATCGCGCCAAGCCGGCAGATCTTGGCCAGTGGTTCGTGCGCAGTGCCAACGGCGAGATGGCGCCATTCTCGGCCTTTGCATCGACCCGGTGGACGCAAGGACCGGTGCGCCTGGACCGCTTCAACGGCATCGCCGCGCAACAGCTTCAGGGAAGCGGGGCGCCGGGCGTGAGCTCGGGCGATGCGATGACGATCATGGAAGAGAACGTCGGCAAGCTCGAAGGAAACTTTACACCCGCATGGAGCGGCCTGTCCTATCAGGAGCGCGCGGCATCGAGCCAGTCGGGCCTTCTCTATGCGGCTTCGATCTTCTTCATCTTCCTGTGTCTTGCCGCGTTGTACGAAAGCTGGTCGGTGCCGGTAGCGGTGCTGCTGGTGATCCCGCTCGGGATTGTCGGCGCGGTGCTGGCGGTCACGCTGCGCGGGTTCGACAACGACATCTACTTCCAGGTGGCACTTCTGACGACGATCGGCCTGTCCGCCAAGAACGCGATCCTCATCGTGGAGTTTGCCGAGTTCGCCATGGCGCGCGGGGCAAGCGCGATCGACGCCGCGCTTGAAGGCGCGCGCCTGCGGCTGCGCCCGATCATCATGACCAGCGTGGCCTTCATCGCCGGCGTCATTCCGCTGGCGTTCGCAGATGGTGCGGGCGCCAACGGGCGGCAGGCGATCGGCACTGGCGTGATGGGCGGTATGATCTCGGCAACAGTGCTGGCGATCTTCCTGGTGCCGGTGTTCTTCGTCGTGGTGAAGGGCTGGGTAGACCGTCGCAAGAACAAGCGGCCGCCTCTTGCTGCAGGAGAAACGGCATGAAGCGGCAGATCGCATTCGCGGCCCTGCCTGCGCTGGCGCTGGGCGCATGCAATTTCGCGCCGAGATACGTGCAGCCCACGCCGCCGGTGCCGCAGTCCTTGCCCCAAGGCGGGGTCTATCCGGCATTGGCCGGAACCGAGACTGCCGCCGACGCGCTGGGCTGGCGGGAATTCTTCGTAGATCCCCGCCTGCAGCAGGTCATC
This sequence comes from Novosphingobium sp. GW835-FHT14H07, assembly GCF_058793515.1. Classification (NCBI taxonomy): domain Bacteria; kingdom Pseudomonadati; phylum Pseudomonadota; class Alphaproteobacteria; order Sphingomonadales; family Sphingomonadaceae; genus Novosphingobium; species Novosphingobium sp. GW835-FHT14H07. The sequence continues at coordinate 7,340 of NZ_JBXAFX010000024.1, read as the reverse complement.
GCCACGGCTCTTGCCGAGAACCGGAACCTGCGTGCCACTCTGGCCAACGTCGAACGGGCGAGGGCGCTCTATCGCGTGGATAGTGCGGCACTGTTCCCTATTGTCAACGCCACTGGCACGCTATCGGCGGTGCAGGGAACGGCGGGCCGGGTAACCGACAATTTCCTCGTCCAAGCCGGGACGAGCGTCTACGAGATCGACTTGTGGGGGCGCTTGCGCAATCAGAGCCGCAGCTCGCTCGAGACCTATCTCGCCACCGACGAAGGCCGCAAGGCGACGCAGATCGCACTGGTCGCCGAGGCGGCGAGCGCCTGGCTGTCCTACGCGGCGACAGCCGACGCCTTGCGCATTGCCGAGGAAACCGTCGCTTCCCGGCGCAGCACGCTCGACGTGAACGTGCGGCGTGAAGCAAACGGCATCGGCACCAGGCTCGAAGTCGCCACGGCGACGACCGCGCTAAACAGCGCTGAGGCGGCCGTAGCAGACTTTCGCACCAGCCTTGCCCAGGCGCGCAATGCGCTCGACCTTATCGTGGGCAAGCCGCTCACCGATGATCTTCTGCCGACAACCCTGGGGGCGGGCGATCAAATACGCGATGCCTTGCCGGTCGGGCTTTCATCGGAAGTCCTGCTGCGCCGCCCCGACGTGCTTGCGGCCGAGCATGATCTCAAGGCGACTTATGCGGACATAGGCGCAGCCCGCGCTGCCTTCTTCCCGACCCTCTCGCTCACGGGCCTGTTCGGCTTTGCCAGTGCCGGGCTCACCAACATCTTCAACAGCGGAGAATTTCAGAAGACGGTAAACGGCTCGCTGCGGCAGCGCATCTTCGATGGGGGCGCTACGGCCAATAACCTTGCTGCGGCAAAGGCCTCGCGCGATGCAGCCCTTGCAACCTACGAACGCACCATCCAGACCGCGTTTCGCGAAGTGGCCGACGCCTTGGCCCGGCGCGGGACGATTGACGAGAGCATCCGTGCCCAGTCGTCGCTTGAGGCCAATGCGGCGACTGCCTATCGCATCAGCCAGTCGCGCTATGACGCTGGTGTCGCCAATTACCTCGAACCGCTTGACGCCCAGCGGACGCTCTACAGCGCTCGCCAGTCGCTGATATCGGCGCGGCTGACCAAGGCGGCGAACATGGTGGAACTTTACCGCGCGCTGGGTGGGGGACTGGTGGAAGTCACAAGGAAGTGACTGCCCCTGCGAAAAGCGGGTTGCCAGTTTTAACCACGCGCTTAAATGGTTCGAGCCACATCGGGAGAGAACCATGGAAGCCCCACGTTATTCGCTCGCAGGCCGCGTTGCGCTGATTACCGGGGCGTCATCGGGCCTCGGCGCACGCTTTGCCCGTCTTTACGCAGCCGCCGGCGCGTCGGTGGTCATCGGCGCGCGCAGGGTTGAGCGCGTGGCTGCTCTTGCCCACGAGATCAACGGCCAAGGCGGCAAGGCGCTGGCCGTTGCTCTTGACGTGACCGAGGAAGCCTCGATCATCGCGGCCTTCGATGCGGCCGAAGCCAGTGTCGGAGTGCCCGATGTCGTCGTCGCCAACGCCGGCATCGTCGAGGCGGGACGCTCGATCGATCTTCCTGCTGACTCGATGCGCCGGGTCGTCGATACCAACTTCAATGGCGTCTACCTGACAGCACGCGAAGGGGCGCGAAGGATGATCGCGGCCGGATCGAAGCAGTCCGAGAAAGGGCGCATCATCCTGACCGGATCAATCACCGCGCAGATGACCGCGCAGGGCGACAGCGCCTATGCGGCCACGAAGCTCGCCGTGCAGCACCTCGGCCGCCAGTTCGCCCGCGAATGGGCACGGCTGGGAATCAACGTGAACGTGATCCAGCCCGGCTACATCCGCACCGAGATCGATGGCGAATGGTTCGATAGCGAAGGCGGCAAGGCACAGATCGCATCCTGGCCGAGGAAGCGGCTGACCGACATTTCGGCGCTGGACGACATGATGCTGTTCTTTGCCTCCGACGCCTCGCGGCAGGTCACGGGCACGTTCATTTCGGTCGACGACGGCCAGTCGCTCTGATGCTAAGGCGCTGACCGCCGGCCTCAGCCAACCAGGCTGACCAGCAGGTCCTTGGTGAGGACTTGCGGCAGCTGTTGCGGCTCTCCGCCCCCGTTGGGATACCACAGGTACAGGGGCACGCCCGCCGCGCCGTGCCTTGCAAGGAAGCGCGTGATTTCCGGATCGCGCCGCGTCCAGTCTGCGCGCATCACCACCACGCCACGCATCCGAAACGCCGCATCGGTCATGTCGGTCTGTATCGCAACCTTCTCGTTGACCTTGCAGGACAGGCACCAATCGGCGGTGAAATAGAGGAAAACCGGCAGGTTGTTGCGGCGTGCCTCGGCGAGGGCAGCCTCGGAAAACGGCCGTGAACCGAGCAGGTCTTCCTCGACGCCTGCCACGGGTGCCGGTGGTGGAAGCCCCACCACTCCGCCGATCATGATCAGCGCACAGACTGCGGCCAGCGCGCCAATTGGCCTGCTCTTGCGCTGCGTGATCCCGATGGCGGCCAGCGCTGCCAGAAGGATCACCGCGATTGCCACGGCGACGGCCGCGTATTGCGCGCCCCCGATCCGCCAGGTGAGCCAACCCAGGCCGAGCGCCGTCAGTCCCATAGGCAGGGCCATGATGCGGCGGAAGCGCTCCATCCACTTGCCAGGCTTGGGCAGGAGGCGGCGCAGGGCAGGGACGAAGCCCAGCAGCAGGAACGGCAGCGCAAGACCAAGGCCAAGCGCCGCAAATACGCCGAGCGCTGCCCATGCCGGCAGGACCAGGGCGGCACCCATGGCTGCGGCCATGAACGGTCCGGTGCAGGGCGTGGCAACGAATGCGGCAAGCAGGCCGGTGCCGAATGCTCCCGAATGGCCTGCACCGCGTTCGACCGAAAGGCCGGGGAGTTCATAGAGGCCAGCAAAGTTGGCAGTGATCGCCACGGCCAGCAGCAGCAGCACCGCGACCACGCCCGGCTCCTGCAGCTGAAACGCCCAGCCGACCTCTTCGCCACCCGCGCGCAGGGCCAGCATCGCACCGCCGAGCATCAGGCAGGCCAGCACTACGCCTGCCGTGTAGGCCAGGCCTTCGCTCCGTGCATTCTGCGAATTGCCTCGGGCGAGGGCGAGGGCCTTGAGGCTGAGGATCGGAAACACGCAGGGCATGACGTTGAGGATCAGGCCGCCGAGGAATGCGCCGAACAAGGCGAACGCCAGCGTCGATGCGGTGAAGGCCCCTTCGCCGCCGACTTCATCACCCCCCGTTGGCACGGCTCCCGGGGCCGAAGCGAAGGCGATGCCGCCTGCATCCTTGCCCATCGCCAGCACGCCTTCGATCCTTTCGGTCGGAGCGGGTGACTTGGCCAGCGGGACTTCCACCACCAGCGTATCGCCGTTGCGGAAAAAGCGCTGGGCGGCGGCATAGTCGATGACGCGCTCGGTCTTCAGGAAAAGATGGGGTGCATCGAGCGGCGCCGAGGCGGGAAAGGGCAAGGCAAGGCGCAGGACCTTGCCGGTCAGCGTGAACGTGCCCGGACGGTCGAGCGGGGCAGGCATCGCTGCGCGCCAGCCCTCGAAGCGCTTGTCCCCCGGGCCACTTCCGACGGTAACTGTGCCCTGCAACTCGGCGCGTTCGGGCACGCAGATCTCATTGGTGCAGACCAGCCATTGCGCCTTGACCGAGATCGGCAGGATCGTGCCCGGCTTTGCATCGGCGGGCAGTTTGAGCGGCACCAGCACGGCATAGTCGTGCTCGTACACGTGGTTCATCAGTCCCTGGATGACCAGGGTCTGCGGCACCGGAAATTCCATCGCTCCGGTGCTTGCGCCCTTGGGCAGGGTCCAGTCGAGCGTCAGTCCATAGCCGGCATCACCCGGGTTCGACCAATAGCCGTGCCACCCCTTTTCGGGCTGCATCAGCAGGGCAAGGGTGACCGTGCCGCCGGGCTGCGCCGGACCTTCGGCAATCAGGCTGGCGCGCATGTGGTTGGGTGCTGCTTGCGCGGGCGCGAAGACCATCAGCAATAGCGCTGTCACAAACATCGCTATTGTGCGCAAGGTCTTGATCCCGGCCAGTTCGCGTATCGGCATCACGGCGTTACCGGTTCCATCTGGCCCCTTGAACGGGAGCGCTTGGCGGGCCATGCGTAGCGCTCTTGGGCGTCCTACGGCTGGCCTTCCTTCGAGTCCAGTGTACGTGCCCACAGGAGTATGTTTCGCGTGAAAGCCCTTATCCGTTACGCCGCAGTTCTGCTGGCATGCGCTGCCCCGATCCTTCCCCTTGCAGCGCAGGAGGTATCGCCCGCGGTCAGCCAGCAGGTCCCGGCAGGCGCGCCCAAGCTGCTTGTCGCGATTTCCATCGATCAGTTCTCCGCCGACATCTTCGCGCAGTATCGCCAGCACTTTACCGGTGGCTTCGTGCGGCTGACTCAAGGCGCGGTATTCCCGGCGGGCTACCAGAGCCACGCCGCAACCGAGACCTGCCCCGGCCACTCGACGATCCTGACCGGCAACCGCCCAGCCCACACCGGCATCATCGCCAACTCGTGGATCGACCAGACCGTCACCACGGGTTCCAAGGTCGTCTATTGCGCCGAGGACGTATCGAAGCGCACGGCGGGATCGCGGGACTACGTCGCCTCGCCCGTGCATCTGCTGGTGCCGACGCTGGGCGAGTGGATGAAGAAGGCCAACCCCGCGGCCCGCAACATTGCTGTCTCGGGCAAGGATCGCGGCGCGCTGATGATGGGCGGGCACGAGATCGACCAGGTCTACTGGTGGAAGGGCAAGCAGTTCGTCACGCTTGCCGGGCGTCAGCTGGGCCCGACGGCGGTCGCGCAGAATGCCGAAATTGATCGTCTGCTGGCCAAGGGCGCGGGTGAGTTTCCGCTGCCGGCCTATTGTCGCCGCGCCGATCGTGCGGTGCAGGCGGGCGACGTTTCAGTCGGCAATGGCCACTTCGCGCTGAAGGCGGGCGAGCCCGAGCAGTTCCGCGTGTCGCCCCGGCTCGACCGCGCCACGCTGGACCTCGCGGTCAAGCTGGTGGACGAACAGAAGCTGGGCCGTAACACCGTGCCCGATCTCCTCGCCGTCAGCCTCTCGGCCACCGACTATGTCGGCCACGCCACCGGCACCGAGGGCGCGGAGATGTGCATCCAGTTGACCCAGCTTGACCTGGCGCTCGGCGATTTCTTCGCCAGCCTCGACAAGCGCGGGATCGATTATGCCGTGGTTCTGACTGCCGATCACGGCGGGTTCGACATTCCCGAACGCCTTCACGAGCAGGGCCTTGAAAAGACCTCTCGTGTCGGCCCGGAAGTTTCGGCCGAGGCGCTGTCGGCTACCCTCGGCAAGCGCTACGGGCTCGAGCCCAAGGGCCTGATCCTGTCGGATGGCCCCGCGGGCGACTACTGGCTGCGCAAGGACCTCGACATCGGCCTCAAGGGCAAGATCATCGACGACGCCAGCGCGATCCTGATGACCAGCCCCTTCGTCGAGAAGGTGCTCTCGGCCGCGGAAATCGCCGCGACACCGATGCCGCAGGGCTCGCCCGAAACCTGGACCCTGGCCGAACGCGCGCGCGCCTCGTACAATCCGCTGCATTCGGGGGACTTCGTGGTGATGCTCAAGCGGGGCGTGGTCGCCATTCCGCAGGCGCGCAAGGGCTACGTCGCCACCCACGGCAGCCCTTGGGACTACGACCGCCGCGTGCCGATCCTGTTCTGGCGCAAGGGGATGACCGGTTTCGAACAGCCGAGCGGCGTGGAAACGGTGGACATCGCCCCCTCACTTGCGGCACTGATCGGCCTCAAGATCCCCCAAGGTGCATTTGACGGACGCTGCCTCGATCTCGATGGTGGCGTCGGCAATACATGTGGAGTGGTCAAGTGAACGAGTCGCAGGCAGACGTCGTTATTCTGGGTGGTGGTCTGGTGGGCATGACGCTCGCCATCGGCCTCGCCAAGGCGGGAATCACCTCCCACGTGGTCGACAATTCCGACCCTGCGGCGCAGACCGCCGAAGGGTTCGACGGCCGCGCCTCAGCCATCTCCACCGCGAGCTGGAACCTCTACACCAACCTCGGCTTGGCCGAGGAACTGGCGCCCAAGGGCTGCCCGATTGAATCCATCGCGGTGACCGACGGTATGAAACCGGGCCGGATCGACTTCAAGCCGGGCGAGGGGGACGGCTCATTGGGCCGCATGTACGCCAACCGCGATCTGCGCATTGCGATGTACGGCGTGGCCGCGCGCGAAGAGGCGATCACCTTCCACCCCAACAGCCACGTCGTGGCCCGCGAGCGCGGCGAACACGGCGTTTCGGTCACTCTCTCCGATGGCCGCCTGCTCAAGGGGCGGCTCATGGTCGCAGCCGAAGGGCGCAAGAGCCCGACGCGCGACGAGGCCGGGTTCACGCCCGCCAAGTGGGACTACGGCCACCGCGCGATCATCGCTGGGCTGACGCACGAGAAGCCGCACGGCAACGTCGCGTGGGAAGTGTTCTACCCGGCGGGCCCCTTCGCGCTGCTGCCGCTGCTTGATGAAAATGGCAAGCATCGTTCGGCGCTGGTCTGGACCGTGGCCGAGAAGGACGCCGCCGCCGTGCTGGCCATGCCAGAGGCGATGTTCCTGAATGAAGTCGCCAGCCGCATGCACGGCATCTTCGGCAAGATCGAATTGGCCAGCCCGCGCTCGTCCTATCCGCTCAATTTCCACCACACCGCGCGCATCGTCGAGGACCGGCTGGCGCTGGTCGGCGATGCCGCGCACGGCATGCACCCGATCGCGGGGCAGGGCCTCAACGTCGGCCTGCGCGATGTCGCGGCACTGGTCGAGGTGCTGTCGGACGGCGTGCGCCTGGGTCTCGACGTAGGCGACGCGCAACTCCTCGCCCGCTACGAACGCTGGCGCGCGGCCGATACCTTCATGGTGGCCACGGCAACGGATGTGCTGACCCGCCTGTTCGGCATCCCCGGCAAGCTTCCCTCGGCAGTCCGCCGCCTCGGCATGGCCGGCGTGCAGCGCGCGGCGCCGCTGAAGCGCTGGTTCATGGACGAAGCGCGCGGCATGAGCGGCGATCTGCCCAAGCTGCTGCGGGCGGCGTGATGTTGGCGGCGTTGCGCCGCGGATGACCACCTAACCGTCGCCCCGTGCTCGACACGGGGCTTGGCCTTTCTTTCCAGCCCAGCGCCGAAGAAGAAAAGCCAAGTCCCGGATCAAGTCCGGGGCGACGGGTTTTGGAAACTCACTGCTGAGAGCCCGAACCGAAAGTTGTTGAGCAATACCAGCATGTTGTGATTCACGCCTCTTTGCGAAGAGAAGGAGTGAATG
>NZ_JBXAFX010000023.1:0-62995 GCF_058793515.1 Novosphingobium sp. GW835-FHT14H07 | reverse complement strand
GTGACACTATCCCCAACGTCACCGCTGACACATCACCATCAATGTCGCTGACCAGTCACCGACGATGTCGCGCTACAGCCCCGGACGGTCCCCGAGAGAACCATGCGTCGGATGCTGTCGGGATTGGGCGCATAGTAGGCCGAGGAAACCTGTTCGAAGACGCGAGCCTGGATCTCCTGGTCCGAGGTCGCACCGAAGGCCTTGGCGATGTCGAGAGTGATTTGACCGGATGCAAGGGCCTCGAACACAACCGGCGCAAGCGTCGCGAGACGCAGACGGCCCTCGACGAAGCGGACCGTCAGGCCGAAGCGGCGCGCAACATCCTCGACAGTTGCACCGCTTGAGACGAGCGCCGCAAAAGCCTGGGCTTCGTCCGCTGGGTTCATGGCGAGGCGGTGGAAGTTTTCTGCCAAGCTGGTCTCGACCGCGGCTTCGGTACTGTCTTCGAGGACGAGGCAGGTAACTTCGTGATCGCGGTCGAGGATCTTTTCGTCTGCGAGTTCAAGCATGGCGCGGCGGCGGCGCTCGCCGGCTTCCACCTCAAACTTGCCCTTGGCGGCAGGCTTGACGATGAGATTCTGCAGCAGACCAAAGGCTGCGATACTGGCCTTAAGCTCACCATCTGCAGTCGGATCGCTGTGACGACGAACATTACGGGGCGACTGAACGAGTTTGTTCAGCGGGATCGACTTGATCATGGGACACACTCCTGATTGTGAGCCCGGCGCATCGACCATCGACGCCCAAATGGCTCAATCAGGGCAAAGCCCACTCTTCTCTGGTGCATCCGCAGCAAATTGCCCGATGGCTTCGGTCAAACGCGATTGAGCAGAGATGCGGACACTCCAGGAGAATGGGTTGCTGAGCTGACTTGATCGCGGCAGTTGGATTGCAGCCACGAAAGCCGCGGTACGGACTTCCCTATCATCCGAAAAGTTTGCGCCAGACATCCACGATCCAATCAAGCGTGCGTTTGACCAATGCGTTCGCGAACGGCTGCCCCGGTTTGGGTGCCGGTATGCGCGAAGGCAACGGTTTTGGAGCAGGGGGCCGCTTGAGCCTCCGGTCTCGCTCCCGCCCTGCCTCGATCGCACCGCGAGACATCTTTCCTGCCCAGAGAATTTCGCCCTGCTTGATCACATAATGTGAAGCGCAAGCGAAGTCGTGATTGCCGATCGAAGGCCAGATCGATGCAGCATCCCCTTCTATCGTCAGTCGATACTCGGTACGAACGAGGGGTGTGGACACTTCTTCCCCGCACCCGCATGCGCAATTATGCAACGCGACGCGGCATTCCTCCGAGACATACAGGATGCCGTCTTCGAGAATCTCGGGTATTTCATCCACGAAGACGGTTTTGAGCCTGTCGACCCGGGCCATTATGCGGCCCTATTCGAGATGTTGTTGCCCTCGATCATGTAGACCGAGTTCACCTCGTTCCGCTCGTCGCGAAAATAGTTCGACCAGCGCTTCCATCGCATGATCGCCATGATGGCGTTGAGCGAATTGACAGCGGCGATCTGAATATCTGTCCGGTAAAGGTCGTCCTCCTCCTTGTCATCGCCCAACGGCAGCAACCGTTCGACTTCGGACCAGGCCATGCCGGGGCGGATGAAGGTTGCTCGGGCGCAGCCATCAAGACAATCCTCTTCCAGGCCTACTCCGATCCCGGTATCGACGAAGGGGATCTCCAGCCGAAGCAATCCCTCGGCTATCTCGCGGCGTGAAGACCCCTTATCGACGCAGACGAATACGAAATCGAAGCCTGCCAGCTCGTCCACATTAGCCGCTGTCACCCGAACAGGATGCGCGGTGATGCCCGTGTGCATCCGGGCATAGACCTGTGCGTAATAGTCGACCTTGTAGGGGAAACCCTTGAGCAGTTCCGGCTCCGGTGAGCCAGGCGACCGGAACAGATTGTGGTTCAAGAGCTGGTCGCCATCATAAAGATGGATTTCGGTAACCCAGGTCTTCGCCAGCAGATCGAGCAGAAACGATCCGGTTCCGCCAAGACCGATGATCGCGACCCGTCCCTTCAGCTTGCGGTTCACGCCGCCAATTCGATAGCGGGCCGAGGCGGAATCGGGAATGGCGAACGGGCTATCGTCATTGGCGATCATCGCCTTGGCATGGGTCCGGGCGTTGGCGGTCCGATCGAGAGACCGGGCAGCGCCGCCGATCAGTCGCTCATAGGCGACCACCTTGTCATAGATATTTTCGTACCGGTGGGTGACCTCGGGCTTGGACGAGAGATAGTGATCCACGTCCATCTCGCCGCAGCGCTGTTTCTGGGAATTGTTGATGATGTTCCCCATGGGGGCGCCGTTGCGATGGCACGGCGTCCCCCCTGCGAAATACATCGTGTGATCGCCTTGCGGCGTTGCCGTGAGGCCCGTGCCGTCTAGCGACAGGGCGCAGGTGAGCACGCCCCTTGCCAAATTTCCGTCAACCGTGACGTGCGGAATACTCCGCACGATCAAGTGGCTGTTGCGCACCTCGATCTCGAAGCCCTCCTCAACGAGGCGCTTGAGATGGGGATCACGACTTATCAGAGCGGCGGACATTGAAGACCATCCCTTTCTTCACCTGAATGGTCTCGCCTTCGACGAGATCGCCCTCGGCGCCATGGACACCGTGGAGATAGGTGATCGTGTAGTTGAAGTTCTCAAAGTCAGGGTTGGGGTAAGCGATCGCCGCGATCTCGCGGTAGCTGTGCGGGCGCTTTTCCACGCTCCGGGGCCGCCCGTTGACCTTAATGGTTACCGTCTTGGGTTCACGGCTGCGGATCCGCTCGACCCCGGCGCCATCCAGCGTCACCTCCCCATCGCTGGGGATGACGGCATCGCCAGCGCTGTCGAGGATGAGCTCAAGCTCTTCGTCGATCTTGCCATAGCGATAGATGTCGGCGGCGAGGATCGTCGGGGAACCCCATTCCCAGCCCCGCTCATTGACGGTGAAGTTGTAGGTGCGGTCGCCGGCGAATGAGAGAAAGACCGCGATCTCGCCGGTTGCGAACTTGACCTCCTCCTCGATGCTGATCGAACGGGCGAGGCCGCCTTCGATCTGGATCAGAACGAAATCGCTGGCAGGTTCAAGCCCCGCAATCTCGCGGATCTGGCTACCGTCCAGAAACTTGTCTCCGGTGCCATGAAGGACACCGTTGACGCTAAACTGAAATTTGTCGTGGCCCTTGGCCATAACGGTGCTCCATATTCTGCCGACTCTTGATCCCGAATCCACCATGGACTAGGATCAGCATCGAGTCCCGATGCGGACTATCTACATCGGGACTGATTTGCGTTTCAAGTCCAAATCTGGATGAGAGGGAGAATTATGCGTGGTTAAGCTCGAACCCACCGCCCAATCGGGCGAGGGGAGGCCCGCGATTCCAGCGGCAATGGAGGCATTCCAAGGGCTGGCGGAATTATGGCAGCTGTCGACCGAGGACCAGTTGCTACTGCTCGGGTCACCCGGCCGATCGACCTTTTTCAAATGGAAGAAGGATGGCGGATCGCTCCCGCGCGACACGGTCGAACGCGTTTCCCACCTACTGGCGATTCATAAAGCGCTCGAGATTCTGTTGCCCGACACTCGCGCTGCCGATGGTTGGATTCGCCGGCACAATGCCCAGTTCAACGGGCAAAGTGCCCTTGATGTCATGCGCGGCGGTCAGGTGATGGATATCTATCGCGTGAGACAATATGTGGATGCGCAACGTGGCGGATGAATTCATTGCGGTAGATATCGAGCAGCCCTTCTTCACGCTCATTCCATCGCGTTTCCCCACCATCGACGTGTTCGCCCGTGTGGCAAATGATCGCAGCGAAGCGCTGGCCGAGATTGAATCGCTGACCAATCCGCGCTTGCGCGAACGGAATCGTCTGATGAACGGGGCGAAAGTCGTGGATGGAAATGGTCCGCTTCTGCAAAACTGGAACCACGCGCCATTCACCTACCCGAACCCGGACGGCACGCGTTTCTTCGACGCGGATCGCCCCGCGCTCGAGCTGGCCGCGGATATGCAAACGGCATTGGCCATCTCGATCCGAAAGCGCGAGACGTTCCTCAGCAAGACTGGTGAAGCGCCGATTGGCCTGGAAATGCGCGAACTCTCGCGGCAGGTGAAGGGACGATTTGTCGATGGGCGTGACTGGGATCCCGAGCTTGATCTTACAGAACGGCGTCGGCGCGGTCTTCTGATTGCGGAAGCGGGCTTCGATGGTCTGCTTTTCAGGCCTGCCGAGCGACCATCAGGCCTCTGCGTGAGCGTGCTTAGAGGCGACGTGCTGGAGCGCGCCGTTCAACGCGATCATTTCAAGTTCGTTTGGGATGGCAGTCGCGTCCGCACGGTTTACTCGTTTGCCTCCGACGTCCAATATTCCCCGGAAGATCTGTGCGGGATAGACCAAGTTCTTGCCGCTTAGTGATGAAGCTATGACCCGGCCCTCTGAACCGATGTCCAGTTTGGAAGGCCTATCCGGCTTCCTTGGACGCCTGCTCTTAATCGGCAATTGCTGTCAGTCATTGCTAGGCAGGTCGACGATACGGAAAACAGCCCCTGATCCGGCATCACGCACGAGGTCGACGCGCGCGCCATCCCAGTGGTAGTCAAGGTGCCGCCCCTGGAGAGGATTTGACGCGCAGTCCGGGTAGAAGAGCGCGACGCATTCCCCGCCGGTGTGCCGGATGCTCGGGTAGGCAATGCCGTTTGATCCCGCGGCCTTGAGGTGCCGCGCGACCGCTTGGGATGCGGCATAGCTGTGGGGATCGAGCGCCGGAACCGGCTCCCCCGCCAGAGTTCGGAGATCATGCAAGTCAGCATCGACTGACATGACGATCTCCCGGAACTGCGAGGTCCAGCCAGGTGCTTCCTTCGTCCGGGCCATGAAGCGGGCATGGTGGTGGATCGTCTCGAACAGTGCGGTCTCGAACCGGTCGCCCAAGTAGAGCACGCCGTAACTGCCATCGGTAAAGCGGCTTGGCCGATCCGTGCTGACGTGGGTGAACGGCGCCATGAGGTAGGACGCGCCATTACCGCCGACGCGGCGTTCGACCGGAATTAGGTCGAGATTGCCAATAGTCGCCATGATGCGCGGATTGGTCTTCTGCTCTGCCGAGATCAGCAGCGGCCAGTCGGCTGGATCTGCGATGTCTTCGAACAGGTCGATCGGCGGAAAGGCGCTGCGGATGATCCTGACAGCGCCCTTCCACTCAACTCGAGAAACGGGGATATCCGCCGTTTCGTTCACCAGCCACCACGCTCGGCGTCGAGGTAGCGACGCACCCGCATGATATCGGTGAGTTCGCCCCCGAGCATCGCGTCGAGCGCACTGGATCCGCCAAACGCATCGTTGGCCGACCTGATCCAGGCATAGCTGCGGGTTGCCTCCGAGAAGATGATCCGAAGCGCCTTATGAATGCCCATCAGGTTGGACAGCCGAGCGCGGCCATCGCGCGAAACGCGCCCGGGGCCTTCGGCTTTCCAGCGGCGATAGGATCGCACCGGCATGTCGAGCAGCGTTGCCGCCTGCTCGTCGGTCAGCTCCCATTTGCCGAACAGATTGAGGACTGCCCGAAACATGGCAGCTGCTTCGTCCTGGGTAATCGGATCGGCACGGAATGCGGTAACGGCAGTATCAACGGGTTGCAGGGCCAGCATGGCAAATCTCCATATGGCATCATATACGTCAATCAATGCCATCTGGCAATGATCTATGTGGATGATGCCAATCTGGCAATCACGTTCGCCGCGCCCTCGATCGGCACGAACAGCCGCGTCTGGTAGCGGATGATTTCCGTAAAGCAGCCTTGGGCCTTGTACCAGTCGAGGTGAGCCGCACTCCATCCGGTAAGTTCAATTCGCTGTGAGCTATTGACCAGGCTCCGCTTGACCATGAGCTGCTCGCGGCCAGTGAATTCCATCGGTCGACCGGTCGCGAGAACGGCCTGTACGATGTCGTCGGCGGAGAGCGATTGCTCGCGTTCCAGACCCAGCGCTCGGCACAGTTCCGGAACGCAATGGACCGGAACCTCCCGGCCGAGGAGCGACCGACCATCCGCCGCCGATATGCGACTGACCCTCACGAAATCCGAAGGAAGCTTGTCCCAGACCGGCAGCAGAAGGCCCGTCGCAAGATAGAGGCGCTCGCGCTTGTGGTTGGTCCGCGCTTCCTCGACTTCGGCTGCCCAGGCTTCGCGGAAAGCATCGACGGAGATTCCCTCCCAGCTGCTCTCAGCCAGCTGATCCTCGGTGATGTGGCTGCGTTTCAGCGGGCGCAGCAATTCGAAGCGGGCCACGCGCGTGCCGTCATCGGCAAGAATGCTGCGGGCGGGCACGAGCAAGGCAACGCGGCCTGAGCGGGCATTCCGAACAGGCCGCTGCCGTGGCACAGCAAGGCCGTGGAGTTCCTCGAGCCGCTTCAGTGTAAGCGGCTTCAAAGCTCTGGCAATTTCCAGTTCCAGCAGATGGGTGGTCGCGCCCGACGCCGGATCCGTGCGCAGCAGCGTGTCCGACAGGACCGTGAAGTCCTCGACCGCGATGGTCTCAAGGCCGAGATCGAGCGTGCCGGCCTGACGCGCGGCATCAATCCGCGCCTCGACCAGCCCCATGAACTCGTCAAAGATCGCGTTCTGCAGGGCAATCGGTAACGCGAGGATGCGATTGAGCCAGCGCTGGATCGACGGAAGATCATCGACCATCGACCCGTCGGGTGCTTCAATCCTGAGGCCGGTCAGCTCTTGGAAGCACCCTAACGAGACCGCTTCGAGCTTGCCGGTGAACAAGAGGCCGAACCAGCGGTGGAGCGCTTCCTTGGCGTAGATGCTCTCGAGATTGTCGGCCGGATCGAACAGGTTCTGACCGCCGGTCTGGCGCTGCCCGCGCGTCAATGCACCGAGGCCGTCGAGGCGCCGCGCGATCGTCGAGATGAAGCGCCGCTCGCCGCGCACATCGGTCGTTACCGGTCTGAACAGCGGCGCCGATGCCTGATTGGTGCGATTGGTCCGCCCCAAACCCTGAATCGCGGCGTCAGCGCGCCAGCCCGGTTCGAGCAGGAAGTGCACGCGGCGGGCCTGGTTCCTGGCGGCGAGATCGGCATGGTAGCTGCGCCCCGTTCCTCCGGCATCGGAAAAGACGAGGATGCGCTTGGTGCCGTCCATGAAAGCCTGGGTTTCGGCGACGTTGGCGCGAGGCGAACGGGATTGGAGCTTCTGACGACCATCGCGGCCGACGATGAGCCGGCGCGTCCGGCCAGTCACTTCCGCCACCTGCTCGACGCCGAAGCTTTCGATAATAGCATCAAGTGCTGTCGCGATCGGCGGCAAGGCGCAGAGCTGCTCTATCATCCGGTCGCGCGCGGCCAGTGCTGATCGGCAGAGCACCGGCGCGCCGTGCTCGTCGCTCATCGGCTCGGAGCGGGGATTGCCGTTTTCGTCGGTGAAGACCGCCATCAGCCGGACAGGAAAGCTTTTGGCGAGGTAGTCGATCACATATTCGCGCGGGGACAGATCGATCTCAAGCGCTTCGCGTTCCTCTTCCGAGAGGTCGGCAAGCCGACGATTGAGCATGGCTTCTGCGGTCGAGACCAGCTGGACGACTGCGGCGTTTCCATCGGCAATCGCCGCGTCGATGGCTGGTAACAGACTGGGCAGCTTCATCGACAGAAGCAGCTGCGCGAAGAAGCGCTGCTTGGTTCCTTCGAAGATGGACAGCGCTGCGGATTTGGCGCCCGAGTTGAGCGTCCCGCCGGTTTCGCTATCGACGATCCTCGTGGCCTCCAGCGCTTCGCGCAGGTTGGCGTGGATGATCGCCCAGGCTTCAGCGTAGGCATCATAGACCGCGATCTGATCCTCGGTCAGGCGATGCTCGAGGATCTCGTATTCGACGCCGGCGAAGGACAATGCTCGCGCGGTGTAGAGGCCGAGCGACTTGAGGTCCCGGGCGACCAGCTCCATTGCTGCTATCCCGCCGTCACGAACGTCGGCCACGAAGGCCTCGCGATTGGCGAAGGCGGTCTCAGGTCCCCAAAGGCCAAGACGCGTCGCGTAGGCCAAATTGTTGACGTCGGACGCGCCGGTTGCCGAAGCGTAGAGCACCCGTGAGCGGGGCAAGAGGTTCTGCAGGCGCACGCCAGCGATACCCTGCTCAGAACCCTTTACCTTGCCCCGCGATCCTTCGCCGCCAGAAGCATTGGCCATGGCGTGCGCCTCGTCGAATACGATGACGCCGTCGAAGTCGTCCCCAGCCCAGGCGAGGATCTGGTCGAGGCGAGTCGCATCGTTTCGGCCCGAGCGCAGGGTCGGGTAGGTCACGAAGAGAATTCCCTCGCGCATGGCGATGGGCGTGCCGAGTTTCCAGGACGCAAGCGGCTGGATGTCGATCGGCAGGCCGCCAAGCGCAGCCCAGTCGCGCCGGGCATCTTCCAGTAGAGCCTCGTTCTTCGAGACCCAGATATGGCGTCGTTCCCCGCGCACCCAGCGATCGAGGATGACGCTCGCAACCTGGCGGCCCTTGCCGGCGCCCGTTCCATCACCAAGGAAATAGCCCTGCCGGTACGTTTGGCCTTCCGCAGATGCCTTGAGCGAACAACCCTTGTCCTCGGGCTCGAACCGGCCGGGAAGATCGCGCGCATGGGCGCTTGCCGCGTAGATCAGAGTCTCTGCCTGGGCAGCCGACAGCAGCCCTTTGGCAACCAGACCATTGGGCAGCTGCGGCACAGCTTCGGGCATCGGTGCGGCGATCGACCCCATGGCAACAGACTCGACGAGCTGCGTCGGATGCTCGGCCGCGCCATTGATCACAATCCTGCTCGGGCGATAGGGCAGATAGTGGCCGACCTGAGGGGCAAGCGGCGCAGGGGTTTCGAGCGACTGGTAGGTGAGCGACCCGATGGCGGAGGCTGGAGGCGTGATCCTGGCTGGTGTCGGCAGCGGCCTGCGCGGCACCGCCACCAGGCGAAACGGCGCACGAGCCGGAAGGCTCGATTGCTCGGTAACAGCCTCCAAGCTGGCGCGAGCCGGCAAAGCATCGACAAAATCGACCAGCTGGCGAAAGTCGTTTGTGCGGATAGTGACCGCCTCCGAGGAGCCTTCCACCTTGTCGAAGACCAACAGCCGCGTGGTGATGCCGGTGCCCTGCCTGACGAACGCGCGTTCGACGGCGGCATTGAGCCGCAGCGAGATCGGTCCCTTCAGCCCCGCCAGGCACTTCGCGCAGTCGAACCATTCAGGCATGATCGCGACAAGCCGCCCCCCGGACGCCAGACGGTTCCAGGCCGACCGCAGATGGCGCGAGCCAGTGCGACTATCGTGCCCTCGCTCAATGCCGTGGGAATAGGGAGGGTTCATCAAGACGACGCTCGGGATGATGGCTGGATCGAGCAGTTCGTCGATCAGCTCAGCGTCATGGCCGGTCACTCGGGCCGCACGGAACAAGGCGCTCAGGCAGTCGCGGCGAAGCGGCGAGATTTCGTTGAGAGCAAGGCGCGAGCCAGCCTTGGCCGCCCAGACCGCGAGCATTCCGGTTCCGGCCGAGGGTTCCAGGACGAGCTCGCCCGTGGCCAGGGCACACGCCCGGGCGGCAAGCCAGGCAATGCCCGGCGGTGTTGCGAACTGCTGCCATTCGATCTGCTCGTCGCTGCGATTGGTCTGGGTCGGCAGCACGGATTCCAACGCCGTAAACATCCGGTCGGCGTCGGCTGCCGAAGCGGCAAGGTCGATCTGTGGGGTGGCCTGCAGGAATTCAGTCTGAGCCAATTCCAAGGCGATATGCGCATCGCGCACCGACCAGCGCCCATCTGCGTCTGTGCCGCCGAAATGATCGGTCAGAAGCGTATGCAGTTGCCGACGCGTGATCGGTTCGCCGGATGCTAGGTTTGCAGCGATGGTGCGAGCAGCTAGCAGAACTAGCGGTTCAGATGGTGGGGGAAGCAAGAGAGCGGGAACAGAGCTGAGCATTTGGAACCTCCTGACGAAGCCCAGTCCACTGGCCGGGCTTCATCAGGCCAAAAGCCTTCTCCCCTCTCTTCACGTCAGGACTTGGACCGCAGCCACGCTTGCAAGGCGTCGTTCCAGTCTTTCCCGTGACCGCGCGGGCGACGCGTGACGATCGTTCGGTTCTCACAGGCGTAGGCGCTGCGCGCGCGTTCCTCGGCAATGTCGCCGCCTGCATCATGGTCGACGAACAGATGCAATTCGCTCACGCTTTCCGGGATCGACACGAGGCCAAAACGCTCATTGCCGAGCGAGGCCCAGCAAGGGATCTGGGTCAAGGCCTTGGCAGCGAGCGCGCTCTCGATACCTTCGGCAAGGCCGAGCCGCCCGTCGATAGGTTCGAAGAGGCGAACTGCGCCTGATGCCAAGCTCCCGAGTGCGCGCTTTGGGTTGGCGAAAGGTGGCACCGCGGGCCTCAGCGGGTTGAGAAACGTGCGGTGAATTCCGACCAGCCCATGATCCATCGTCACTGCCGCGATCAGAGCAGGCAAGTATTGCGTGTTCCCCTTCGGTCCGAGCGGGGTATGAGGGTGAAATCTGAGCGCGCGAGAGACGGCGCGGATGCCGCGGGCCTGGAGATAGGTTTTGGCGGGAGTACCGTCGATTGGCGTTGCTTCACGCCAAATTCGCTCTGCAAACGCATTGTATGCTGGCTTGCAGACATTGGCACTTGGCTCGACTTCGACCTTCCCAGCAAAGAAGCTCCCCGGCGAAACACCTCGAGCGGCAAGTGCAGTCAGCACCTGATGCTGGCTGCAGCCCGCGAAACAGTGAAAGAGGATCGCGCGTCGTCCCAAAGTTACGCTGAGCGAGGGCGTTCGATCATCGTGGGAGGGACATCGCGCCATGCCCTTGCAGCCGGACCAATACCCTCCCAGCTCCTCGCAAAGCTGCTTTGCTGCTGAAGCAAGGGACAAGCTGGGAGGACTGGATAACGCGTGGGACATGCGGGGCTCCTCAAGCTCTAAATACCGCCCCCTTGCGAGCGACCTCTCCTCCCTATCGCGCGCGTAATAGCACTTTCCTACACCTCTTTGTTCACCATACGTTCCGATTCGATTCGAGGCAATGCGACGAGATGGATGATGATCAGATTTGGAAGGATAGGGATGATCCTTATGAGCGTTTCCGCGGTGCAGGTTTCAGCCCAAGCAGACACGCCATCCTTCGCGATATTCGAACATCGACCGACCCCTGTAGAGCCTGAGGCTGTCAAGCCGGCCATCCCGGCACACGGTGAGATGAACTTGAGTCTGCGCAAGGCGGCGCTCGCGCCCTCGTTCCGCGAGGTGATCTATTTGGCGAATGTGCGGGAGGCAGAGCTTCGATATGGCCTACCCACTGGCTTGCTGCAGGCGTTGATCTGGACTGAATCGCGCTTCAATCCGATGGCGATCAGCCCCGCTGGCGCGGCGGGGCTGGCGCAGCTGATGCCAGGCACGGCTCGCTACCTCGGCATCACGAACCGGCATGATCCTGTTGCGAGCATTGATGGCGGGGCACGCTACTTGCGCGAGATGCTGGACAAGTTTGGGCAGATACATCTCGCCCTCGCTGCCTATAATGCTGGACCTGGAGCGGTTTCGCGAGCTGGTGGCATTCCCAGAAACAGCGAGACGCCCGACTATGTCCGCAGCGTGCTCGAACGATGGCAAGCAATTGGCTCGCGCATATGAAAGGCGTTCGTCTATGGATAAATGAAGAAGCGATTGCTTGAGTAGGGAAGGCCAAGTTTGATGGCTCGAAAAGAAGGTCGAGGCACAAAGGATGACAACGTCGTTCGCTTCGATTTCCGGGACAAACTGAAGAAGCAGCACGACAAGCGTCGGCGCAAGGATTGGATGTTTGGTCTAGGCGCATTCTCGATCGTCGTCGCTGCCGGGATGTTGGCATTGAGTTGGCCCGTGTCCGGTCTGACCTCGACCGCCCCGTCAGAACTCCCGCCTAAACTTTCGCTGATGGCCGGAAGCGCCTCACCGCGCTTCGAGCTTTGCGGAGTTACACGTCGGACCTGCGTCGTTGATGGAGATACCTTCTGGCTTGAGGGTGAGAAGATCAGGATCGCAGACATCGACACCCCCGAGATCAGCGAGCCCAAGTGCGATTCTGAGTATCAGCTTGGTATGAAGGCGACTTACCGGCTTCGCGACCTTTTGAACGAAGGCACTTTCGAGGTCAGGCCGATTGGAAACCGCGATGAAGACCGATTTGGACGTAAGCTTCGGGTCGTTGTTCGGGGCGGCCAATCACTTGGGGATCAGCTTGTGCGTGAGGGGCTGGCTCGCACATGGACCGGGCGTCGGGAACCGTGGTGCTGACAGTGACCGTGCCACTGACCGGTCAACATTTGTTGCAGGATTGATCGGCAGGATCCGACCAACTATCGCCGTTAACTCGCAGCGCTGGGAAGGTGCGGTTACGCGAAATACCGGTCACGTGTGGCGCCTCGCCTCTGATCGCTGGCGCCTTGGTTGAAAAGCTCGCCAGTGACAGGGAGATGACGAACCATTGCTATTGCCACCGCCTTCTTTCGTTTGTGCGCTAAGACGTTACATATCCCCCTGAATTCATGGGGGCATCATGGCAAACGCGCAATCAATCCAACTTCTGCTCAATGACGACAGCACGGATCACCGGACGGAGATTGGCGCGCTGTTCAGGAACGCACGGCGTTTCGAGTGCATGGTCGCGTTCGCAAAAATGTCGGGCTGGAAGGAAATGAAGGCATCGCTGGAAAAGGCGTTGTCCAAAGGCATGACAGCGCGGCTCGCGGTTGGCCTGGATTTTTATCACACTGATCCCGCGTTGCTTCGATCCCTCTTCCGGTTGAGCAAGAAGCACGATCTGGAATTATACCTCAGCAATTCCGAGAGTACGTTTCATCCCAAGATTTATGCCTTCGAGTACGACGATGAATGCAAGGTCGTCGTGGGATCGGCGAACTTCACACAAGGCGGACTGCTTCAAAATTATGAAGCGTCGGTTCTCATCGACGATGAGAGCGGCACGATGATGGAAAAGATCACAGAGCATTTCGATGACTTGACCGACAATGATGAGATTGTGCTGGCGACGAAGCCGCTGATTGACGATTATGCAAAAGATCATGCGATCAACGCTGCATGGGCCCGTTTTGCAAGGCGTCGCGCCACGCGCGCTGTTGATTCCGGCGAAGCGTCACTCGATGTCCTAGCCGGTTTCCTGCGAATGATGAAGCAAGGTGGCGCATCATCGCCGTTCAATGCTCAGATGGAAGTCAGACGGAACAATCTTGCGGTTGCGCCGACACAGCTTCGTTCCATCGCGGCGTGGAAGGGGAAAACAGCGCGTGGCTTCCTGACCGAATATGAGCATCTGATCGGGTCATTCCATTCGGGCGGCCTCGACCGCGCAAAGACGCGCATTACTGACAAGCGAGAGGATTTTGTCCGCGCGGTGGCGTCAATCATCGATCACGCTGATTTGTCGCCGCGTGATGCGTTCGCCACTCTCCACGCGGCGTTTGCGAACATCAAAGGTGCTGGGATCAATCTCCTTACCGAGATTTTGCACACGCTGGACAACACACGTTTCGCGGTAATGAATCAGAATGCGGTCGCGGGCCTGCGTCTCGCTGGCTACGATGGATTTCCGCTTCACCCATCGAAGGGAAGCCTGAGCCCCGACATCTATCAGCTTTATTGCGATCACGCGGACGCTGTGCGCAAGGCGCTCGGGCTTCGCGATTTCACCGAACTCGATGCACTATTTAACTACGTTTATTGGCATGAGGATCGGCCCGATGACGATGAAGGCGATGACCAGGACTGATCGGCTGCCGTTCTCCCCTGGCATAATTGGACGCCTCCGGTAGCGGCGGCGAATGGCAGTTTTGTCCCATGTTGCGGCGTTCTGATTCCGGCAGCGCGCGACCCAAAGCTGGTCGCCCACTCCGTCATCGGTGAACGTCTGGTCCTCGATCACACCGGACCCTCGGGCAACGCGAGAACGACTTCGTCGTTTTGAAACCATCCGGCTACGTTGCGCGCCTCGCGGCGCTCAGCGCATGGCAAGCCGAACACGATCCCCGCCACGAAGGGTTCAGTGCCGCCGTGATCGATGCAGTCGCGCGATTTTCCCCTAACGAGAGCGGGCATGCCTTTGGATTTGGGCCCGCGGATTTCCAGGAATTGATCCTGTTTATCGAAGAACTGCCGTGGTGATCCTGACGCACCGCATGTGATGCTCGGTGCGACGGAGATGCTATCTAATCAACTATGAAAGTGAGCGTGGAGCAGATTCGCGAGCGGCATGAGGCTGTAGAGGCCAGGCGCCGCCACTATGAGTGGAAGTCGGAGCAGCCTGGCCGCTTGGCTCTCCATGAGGTCTGGCGTCACGCGTATCTCGCGCGGCCCTACCTACTCGGGGCGCCAGAGGACCGGGTGGCTGAGCGCTTCTGCAACATCTTTATGAACGCCATGGAGGTCAGTCCGCAAGGCCAGATCACGATGGTCGCGATGTCGGAGACCGACGAATACATGCAGGTCTTCACCCATATGCTCGAGGAATACGGGGCAAGACGAAATGGCATGCCGCCTGACGAGGTGATCGGCAGGGCGCGTGCGCCGCTGCTCAAATATTTCGAGAAGGGGACGCCGGTCGGTGTAACGCTCTTTGAAGGCTACTCGACCCCGACAGGGCCTATCCTCGTCAAATATGGCAAGCGCCAGTTCCTCGAACCGATGTTTAAGCATGGCGAGATGAGGATCGCTAACGCGGGACTCTATAACGACGCAAACCTCCTCAGCGCTGTCCGCGACGACGAGACCAGCCGGACGTTCTTCATTCCCACTTGGCGGGAGCGGATGGAGAATCGGACGTATTTAGATGTCCAAGGGCACCGCTTTGAGTTCAACGACGACGACATCGTCCTGCCCCTCGTGTTCGATGACTATTTTCTCGTCAGCCTTTGCGAACACATCCACTATCGGATGCCGACGGACTTTGAGGCCGACGCGGCGATCGTGATCCACGATCCCATTCGTTTCAAGCAGCGGCTGATCTCTACCTTCCTCGCATCGAACCCGGACTACGAGCCGATGGAAGGCAGCGTGATCTATTACGATCCGTACCGAGATTATTCGAAGTTCAGGGTGCCCGAAATGGCGAAGCACTTCGGGTACGCCTACCAAAAGGAGGCACGGATTGTCTTCCGGCCAAAGCGCAGGCCGTCGGCTCCGTTGAAGCCCGTCTTTCTCTCGATTGGGCCAATGTTGGACTATGCCGACATGCTCACGCTTTGACCGTCGCCATGAGTCACCCCCGGTCGCGGCCGGCTAGGCTGATTGGTTGATCCAGAGTTGCTAGAGTTCGTCGAACATTGCGAGCAGATGAGCATGCCGGACCCGCTCAAGGACGGTGTCAAAAGTCTCGAAGGGTTCGCCCGCTGGAATATGGCGCTCGATCTGCAGGAACTGCGCACGAGCAGCGGGCCGTGAATCCGAGTTCAGATGCACCGCGTTCGCGAGTTGCTCAGCGCTTGCGCAGCCCTTGCGGACCACGCCGCTCAAAGTCTGCAAGACAATCGGCATGACAGGCTCTTTTCCAGCCGCCACGGCTCTTGCCGCGAGTATGCGTGCCGGCAGGCCGGCGACGAAGGCCAAGTCCGGAACAAGGCGAACCGCGAAGTGCCGCGCGGTCTCGCAGGTCTTGATAAGATGCTCCTTGGTTCCGATCGCCCGTTCGAGTTCGCAGAGCGGCTTTCCCGCCATCCATGCGGTCAGCAGCGGCCTGATCTGCGGCAAGGCGACCTTCGCCTTGGCGGCATTGCCGGCGATCGCACGATAGTCCTTCCCAAACAGCCCTTCGATGTCGTTGGGCCTGATCAGGTGCATCAACCAGGTCGGGTTGGCCTCGATCCAGTCAAACAACGTATTCATGCAGTCCGTGCTGTCACCGTCAAACGCCCCCGCCTCGATCAGCGCAGCCAGGCTGGCGACGACCTCATAGGGTAGCCCCGCGGAGGCAGCCACTCGCTCGAACCAGTTCAGGTCCTGCTTCGGCGCCAGCTCGTCACGGCGCGCAAGCGCTGCGACGATGCGGCTTTCAATCCACTCGGCCTTGCCTTCCTGGCGCTTGCGGTACGCGGCGAAGGATCGACGGATCATGGCCTTGGCGGGTTCGTCGGGCGCATCCGACTCGCCGACTGGCAGTCGGGCAAGGAAATAGTCCTCATTGCCTTCGTGCGCCTGCATGTGGATGCGATCCAGCAGGCCGGTTATCGGGTCATCGATCTTCAAGCACTGGTCCGACTGCGAGAAGATGCTCTGGAGCGACATCCAGTGGCGATGGATCGTATTGTCATCATCATCGATGTTTATGATCTTGCTCGGCACCACCAGCACAAAGCCCTGGCCGCCTTCGCCCGCACGCCCGGCCCGGCCGGCGGCATTGAGCAGTTCGTGCGCGTCCAGCTGCTTGAACTTGTCGTCCGACACGTCCCAGCGGCTGTCGCCGGCGATCAGGACCACGTCACTCGGCAGGTTCATGCCCTGCGCCAGGGTCGAAGTGGCGAACAGGGCGTCGACACCGTCACGCCGCTTGAATAACGACTCGTGCAGCATGCGCTCGGGCTTAAGCAGCTGGCCGTGATGGCTGGTGGCGCTCCCATCAACCTGGCCGGAAGCGTCTAGCTTGAGATAGCAGTGCTGCGGCCCGCCCATCTCTTCCTCGACCAGCTTGCGCCAACCTTGCTCCTCCTCGGTGAGCACGACGCGACGCTTGGGCAGCAGGCTACGAAAATGCCGGACGGTGGATTCGGCGGCGATCGTACTCTGGACGAAGGTCAGGGTCTTTAGGCCGTCCTCGGCTGCTGCCGCGGCGATCGTACCCGCGACGATGTTGCCGTTCGGCGTCATATACCAGTCGCCGGATTTTTCTGACACGCCGGTCGCGAACGGCACCGCCTCGTCAAGCAGCGCCATCAGCGCATAGTCGTCGCGCTTGCGGGTCGCCCAGGTCTGCCGCAGGCAGAAAAAGGCAAAGGGCGCCGCATCGAGGCGGCTTGCGAGAGGCTTGGGCACGCCCTTAGTGGTCGCGGTGAGCTGTTCCGTGGCGAGCAGTTCGTTGAGCTCGGTGATGCGCGCGGCTTCATAGGCCACACAGCCGCGGGCCTGGCGGGTCGGCTTCCAAGCGAGGTCGAGCGGGAGGCAAGGGCGGCCGGTGAGCTCGGCCACCCAGCCGGCCATCTCTTCGGCGTTCTGCATCATCGCAGATACGAGCAACAGGTCGGCACCGGGCGCATAGCTAGTGAGATTTAGGATACACAGCATTGCGTCGATCGCCCGCCGGCTGCGGTCGGATTCGCGAGGATGAATGAGGTGGCACTCGTCGAACACCACGAGCGCGACCTGCGCGAATGCTTCCGGCTGTATCGACTGCAGCACGAGACAGCGCTCGGGCGTGGTGACGATTATCTCCGGAAGCTCGAGGACGTCGGAGAAGGTGATCTCGTCGTCGAGATCGCCGAGAACGGTATAGTCCTTAAACGCATTGCCAAGCGTGAAGGCGGTCTGGTCGACCAACGCCAGTGTCGGCGCGAGCACAACGACCTGTCCGCCGCCAAGCAGCGCCGCAGCGATCTTAAGTTCTGCCAGCGTCGACTTGCCTCCCCCGGTTGGGAAGCTGACCGCCGCCGAAACGCCTTTCGCGAGATAGCCCTTCTCCAGCGCCTCGCGGTGATTTCGCCAGAGATAGGGGCGCTTGCGCGCGGCCCGGCGAATGACCTGCCACCACGCGCTTGGGTCGATGCCATTCGGCGCAGGAACCCGGCAAAGTGCTGCTTCGGCCAGATCGCCCGACACCGCCAGCAGCAGCTTGGCGATGTGGAGCGGACCGGGAAAGGAACTGAAGACCTCGGGACCATCCTCTTCGAACACACCTTCAATCGGGGTGACGGAAAGGTCGCGCACCTGGGCGAAAATGCGGCGCGATTCCGGGATCGCATCCGCCGCGACGCCCTCGTGTGGTGGAACGAGCAGCTCACGCGCGAGCTGGATGACGCCCGCGTGCAGCCGGCGAAGAAGCGCTTCCACTGCGATACCGCTGGCGGTCGTATCAGACGGAGGATCGTAGAATTCGAAATTGTCTTCGTCGACCTCGCTTGTGATCACTTCGCGCAGACGGCCAGTAGCCAAGTCGGCGATCGCGGCGACCAGTCGACCTTCGGCGCTCAGGTCGCCGTCCGGACGCTTGAGCCGCTTGGCCATCTCGGCAGCGTCGCTCTGCGAGTCCGCGATCAAGAACAGCAGCGTCGCGCAGATGTCATGATCGGCATGGATAGCGTTAATGCTGGAAAAACACGGCTCGCCTTCGGCTACGACGGTCTCGGCCATGAGGCACAGCTGGTGTGCGGTGCCGGCCACGAATGCGGCCGAGGCGCGGTCGGCACGCTCCGGCGCAGTTGCGACGAGCAGCTCCTGCGCCGCCGCCAGACGGCGCATCTCCGAAAGCAGCTCAATAAAGGCTTCGCCGCGCTGCTCGACCGTTGCGGCACCTCGCAGCCGGACTCGCGCTGCGACGATTTCGGCGAAGGCATTGGTGAAGCGTTGGGGCAGCTCGGAAAAGTCGAGGTCGCCAAGTGGCGGTGCGCCCCTGATAAGGTCGATCGTGACAGGATCAAACATCGTCCCGCCATGCCTCGATTTGCTTGATCGCCTTAGCCGAAAAAGCTTTCATCCAGTCGCGCAGCTTCGGGATCGCAATGGTTTCCGCTTGGCGGCGACTCGCGAGCCCAGGCGCAACCTCGTCAAACCCCTTAAACAGTGCAGCTCGCGCGTCGTCATTGTCATGAGCTATGTCGGCTGTGACCGCGACACGAAAATGCCGGGCTTCCTCCCAGGCTATCCGTTCCACCGCACCGTCAATATCGAGTTCGGGAAATCGTTGCTGGTGGGCTTCGAGTAGGCCGCCAGCCTCCGGGATCAGTTCGTTCATGCGCAGTCCGCTTTCCAGATCTCGGATGCCTTTCCACACATCTCCAGCGATCGTGCTGCGCGGGTTCTCCGTCGCCTTGTCCTCGAAAATCACCACCGCTGAGACGGTCTGGCCGGACTCATCGAGTTTCAACTGGAAGCCATCAAAGCCCTTGTGCGCATGAATCATATGCGGCGCGCGGATCACCGCTCCGGCATCGGCACGGTGCGCCGCGATCCATGAGATCGCCTGGAAAACCCAGCCATCGCGATGATACGGGGGCTTATCCTTCGGCACGGTCAGCAGTTTGATCGCACCGGCCGCCGTGTCCGCGCGGGTGACAGGCGGCCGTTTGTCGATACCGGTCAGGATCGCTGCTACATGTCGCGTCTGCCCAAGCGCCAAGCGCGCGACCTTGCTGGCAAGATCGTCCTCGTCGGAAACGGTCCACCGCGAGCCGTGACAAAGAGTTCCATGCGATATCGGTATCAGCGTGAGAGGCATCGCGCCTCTGAAGACCCTAACCCGTCCATGGCCCCCTCCCAAGTGATGCCGAACACGGCCTTCGGAGAGATATACAGATCGGCGGCTCCAATGAGAACATATCTAAGCTCAAGCAGATCAAGTTGGATGCAATTGATCGCTAGAAGTGCGGGTTACACTCGGGGGCAGGTCGGTGCGGATGTCTGGTTTTGGCGAATGACCTGTCGTTGGCCTTGTGGCGGCGGAATGACTGGTAAGTCCCAGTTCCAGCTATACCCTACCGGTATTCGAAATCCTGGTCAGGCTCTTCCCACAAACGCGCCCTTGATGACCTTGCCGCCCTCCCGGATCGTATCGAGGTAGTCGCTCCACCACTGCGCCATGCGGACACGTTCCTCCCAGTGCTTGCCGCGGTGATAAACACCGCGAACGGCATTACTGTCACCGTGCGCCAAGCCGCGTTCAATCGCGTCCGGATTCCAGAGGCCGCTTTCATTCAGCATGGTGGAGGCCGTAGCCCGAAGACCATGCGCGGTGACTTCGTCCTTCGTGAAACCCATCCGCCGGAAAGCGGCGTTCAAGGTGTTTTCGCTCATCGGGCGGACGGACGCGCGGGCTGACGGAAACACGTACCCTTCAGTGCCGACCATCTCGGCAAGTTCTTTGAGATACCCGACTACCTGTTTGGACAACGGCACGGCATGAGGGCGGCGCGCCTTCATCTTTCCCTCTGGGATGCGCCAGACGCCTTCTTCGAGGTCGATCTCTTTCCAATCGGCATGCCGCAGCTCGCCAGGGCGTACAAAGACATGGGGTGCAATGAGTAAGGCGTACCGGGTGATGAAGTTGCCAGTGTAGTCCTGGATCGCACGGAGCAGCCCACCAAGATCCTTCGGCTCAAGGATCGCTGCATAGTGCTTTGCCTTGGGCGTGATCAGCGCCCCGCGGAGCATCGTCGTCGGGTCGCCTTTGCAGCGCGTCGTGGCAACTCCATAGCGAAACACGCGGCTCGCAAAGGATCGGGTCTTTTTGGCGGTCTCGTGCTTGCCCTTCGCTTCGAGGCGCTTGAGGGGAGCCAGCACCTCGAACGGCTCAATCTCATCGATCGGACGGCTGCCGATGGCGGCCGTCAGCTGGTCGAGGAAGAAGTTGGCCTTGATGATGGTCGCATCCGCGCGACCGTTCTGCACCATCATCTCATCGATGTACTCGCGTGCCACCGCTTCGAATGTCTGGGCGGAAAGGAATTCCGAACGGATCTTCTGCTTGCGCTTCTCCATCGCCGGGTCACCGCCCGCCGCGACTTTGACCCGCGCCTCATAGGCCGCTTGGCGTGCGTCCTTGATATTGATTTCGGGATAGGAGCCGATCGAGAGCTTCTTTTCAACGGTGCCGATTCGATAGCGGAATCGCCAAAGTTTTCCGCCCGATGGAGACACCTCGATGTACAATCCGCGGTCGTCGGCGACCTTGTACGGTTTGTCCTTTGGCTTGAGTGCGCGAAGCCGGGTTTCGGTCAGAGGCATGGGCGGGCCTTTTCCCAATGTGGTTTTCGCAAAGGCCCGTAAAAGGCCCGCAAAAATGTGCGGAACCCCCGAGAAAAGGCGGGACGATCCGGCACGATCCAAGGGCCAATTCCCTTGGATTTCTGCGGGTTTAATACACTTGCTGGGTTCTTCTGAGAAGAACAAATGGTGCCCAGAAGAGGACTCGAACCTCCACGCCGTTTCCAGCGCCGCCACCTGAAGACGGTGCGTCTACCAATTCCGCCATCTGGGCACGGAGGCGAGGGGCTGAAGCGCCGTCTCGCCGGGTAGGAGCGCGCCACTAGGACAGGCGCGGCGGGGTGTCAACGGGGCAAATCCACGCGAGGGTAACTCTTTTTGCAACTGGCAGGGCAGAGGGGTGTTTCCTCATTGAAACTGCGCCCGCTGCTGTGCCAAAGGCGTCGCGTGAAATGGCCCGGATTGGCGGGCAAAGATGATTCAGGACACGCTCGATATGGCAAACGGCAGGACGCGCGATCTCGAAGGCATGCTGGTGGCACTGGTGGGCGGCAGCGGTTTCTTCGGCACGCATCTGGCGCAGGAACTGCTCTCACGCGGCGCGCGCCTGCGCGTGTGCAGCCGTCATCCCGAGCGCGCCTTCAAGTTGCGCCCGCTTGGCACGCTGGGACAGATCCAGTTCGTGGCCACCGATGTCACCAAGCCGCACACCGTCGCAGCTGCCCTGACCGGCGCAGACGCCGTGGTCAACCTGGTGGGTGCCTTTGCCGGTGATCTCGATTCGCTGCAGGGACAGGGCGTAGGCCGCGTGGCCGAAGCTGCAAAGGCTGCGGGCGCGCGCGCGTTTGTCCATGTCTCCGCGCTTGGGGCCGATGCCGGATCGGACATGCCCTATGCCCGGACCAAGGCCGAGGGCGAGAAGGCCGCGCTGGCTGCTTTCCCCACAGCGACGATCGTGCGCCCTTCGATCCTGTTCGGCGAGGATGACAACTTCCTCAATATGTTCGGCGGTCTGGTAGCCAAGCTGCCGGTGCTGCCGGTATTCGGCCCTGCCGCCAGGTTGCAGCCGGTTTTCGTGGACGATGCTGCCGAAGCCATCGGCAATGCCCTGGCCAACCCGCACGCGCATGGCGGCAAGACTTACGAGCTGGCCGGGCCCGAAGTCATCACCATGGGCGAGCTCAACCGCCGCATCGCCAAGGCTGCGGACCGCACGCCCATGCTGGTCGAACTGCCCGACGCGGTTTCGGGCGCCTTCGCTTCGCTGACCGGATGGCTGCCGGGCGCACCGATGAGCACCGACCAGTGGAAGCTGCTGAAGGCTGGCAACGTGGCTTCGGGCGACCTGCCCGGAATCGAGGCACTCGGCGTAACTCCGCGGCCGCTGGGCCTGTTTCTCGCCCGCTGGATGACGCGCTACCGCAAGTTCGGTCGCTTCGGCGCACGCGCCAAGTCCGCCTGATCAAGCCTCGTCAGCAAAGGCCGGCAGGTAAGCGGGCCCGGCCGACACCAACCGCACCGGGCAATCGAGATTGGCCAGCATCTGCGCCGTCGATGTCCGGTTCGTGACGATTGCCCAGCCCTGCGCAACATCCCAGCGACCGGAGGACACTTCCTCGACAACCGTCAGCAAGGCGAGCGGAGCGACTTCACACACTGCCATGCCCTCCCCGGCAAAAGCCGTCTCGGCAAATCCCAGTGCCGACGCCAGCCGCGCCTTGACCGGGACGTCATCGATCATGGCCTGGCGATGCGCCGCAAGCACTTCGCCCGCTGCGCTGTCGGACGGTTCACCGTCGCGCTCCAGCAGCGGCAGATCATCGTGCCAGGCTTCGGGAGGGCACTTCCGACGCACGGGCTCCACCGCTTCGAAGGGGCGGCTTTCGAGCGGATAGATGCGGCAGATGCGAGGACGGGCTTCGTAGTTCCCGCAGCGCATGTCCGGCAGCAGATGGGGGCAAGCGCCCTCGTGCCGCGCAACCAGCCTGAGATTGATCCGGAATGGAACGTCCCCGACGCGAACAGCGAAGCTGGTCGCCTTCCGCCACGCCATCCCGGCATCGGAAGAAGCGCCATCGTCGGGCCATGGCCAGGCTTCCGTCAGCAGGTCAACCTGATGGCCTCTGCCAGCCCAGGCACAGGCTTCTGCTACCGAAAGCGTCAACCTGAGATCATGGCAGCAGCGCCCGCATTGCGTGCATTCGAAGTGCAGTTCCATGCCGTCAATAGAGCGGGACGCGCTTCGTCCGCAAAGCGAAGAACCAACAGGTATGGAGCAGTCCAAACCTGCCAAAAGCCCCGGCCACGTCGGACCGGGGCTTCGGCGGCAGGGGCAGGCGATGGAGGGATTTGAGGGCGCCTGCCCCGCTCGAGGTCTTGTGTCACATCAGAAGCGGACGCCGACCGTGACGTTCCACGTGCGCGGATCGCCGTAGTAGACGGTCTGGATGTTGCCCACCGAGCTGAATTCCTGCCCATCGGTCTTGTAGAGCGTGTTGCCCACGTTCTTGACCGCGCCGCGAAGGTAGAACTTGTCGAAGTCGACCTGGGCATAGAGATTGCCGATCAGGTAACCGTCTTCGGTCAATCCTGGGCGGTTGTCGACCGAGAGGTACTGCTTGTCGACGAAGCGGACGTCACCGCCCAGCGTCAGCGAAGCATCGCCGAGCGAGACGCGGTATTCGCCGCCCGCCCGCAGCGTAAGCGGTGGCGCGAAGGCCGGTCGGCAGGTGATCTGCGTGCCTGTCGGGTTGCAGCTGAACGCGGCGCCACCGGCAGGCGGCAAGCGGCGCGGATCGTCGAAGCGCTTGTAATCGGCATCGAGGTAGCCGACCGACGCAAAAAGCGTCAGCGGCTGGACCGGGCGGACCGAGATGTCGAACTCGAAGCCCTGGATGCGCAGCTTGCCGGCGTTGAGCACGGGGAAGCTTCCGCCGAGCCCGACATT
This sequence comes from Novosphingobium sp. GW835-FHT14H07, assembly GCF_058793515.1. Lineage (NCBI taxonomy): Bacteria > Pseudomonadati > Pseudomonadota > Alphaproteobacteria > Sphingomonadales > Sphingomonadaceae > Novosphingobium > Novosphingobium sp. GW835-FHT14H07. The sequence continues at coordinate 39,118 of NZ_JBXAFX010000023.1, read as the reverse complement.
GGTGCCATTGCCGACGCGGGCCTGGAAGTTGTTGTAGTCGGTGTAGAAGGCGGCAGCCGAAACATTGACGCGGCCGTCGAGGAAGGTGCCTTTGGCACCCGCTTCATAGGACCAGACCGTTTCGGGTTCGAAGTTCGGCACCACCGTCGTCACGCCATTGCGCGTTACCGAGATATCGCCGTTCGAGTTGACGCGGCCGTTGAAGCCGCCCACCTTGAAGCCGCGGCTGGCCGAGGCATAGAGCAGGGTGTCAGGCGTCGGCTTGTAGGAAAGGCTGACCATCGGCGTCCACGCATCGTAGCTGACGTCGTTGTCGCCGGTGAAGGGCGCGGGCAGGTTGTCGGGGAAGCAGTAACGGATGTTATTGAGCAGGCCGAGCGTCGAGGCAGTAACCGTGCAGCGGTTGTAGGTCTTCTTCTCGTGCGTGTAGCGCAGGCCGGCAGTCATCGAGAGCTGCTCGGTGAAGTCGTAGGTCAGCTGGCCGAAGGCGGCATAGCTCTTGGTCACCTGCTTGTCGTCGATCGTGCGCAGGAAGGTAATGGGCGCGCCGTTGAAGGCAAACAGACCGTCGGCGTAGGCTTCCTGATGCGAGCTCACGTTCTCGTTGAGGTAGTAAAGGCCGAACACGCCCTTGAGCTTGTCGGCATCGTACTTGAGCTGCAGTTCCTGGCTGAACTGGTCCTGGCGAACGCCGACGAACACGTCGCCCAGCTCGAACTGCGTGGCGTCGATGTCGATGAAGAAGTCGGTCTTGAGCTTGCGGTAGGCAGTGATCGAGGTGAGCTGGAAGCTGTCGCTGAGATCGACGTTGATCGTGCCCGAAACGCCCCAGTGATCAAGCTTCTGGCCCTGATCCGGGGCAAGGCTGGTCGATGCCTTGTAGTCATAGGGACCATAAGGTTCTGCCGGAGCAAGCACGACCGCGCCGCGGGCAAAGTCGGTCTGGATCAACGGTGCCGTAAGATAGCCAAGCGTGGCCGCATTGCGCTGGCGCGTATAATCGCCCGAGATCAGCACTTCGACCGTATCGGTCGGCTTGGCACGCAGGATGCCGCGGCCGGAAAGATTGTTGCGATCGTTGTACTTGCGGCCGGTGCGCGGGTCGGTGACGATCCCGTCGCGGTCGTCATAGACCCCGGCAAGCGACAGCGCGAGCTTGTCGGTGACCAGCGGGGCCGAAACATATCCCTTCGCCGTCACTTCATCGAAGCGACCGTAGGTGAACGCAGCCTCGCCCTTCACGGTATCGAGATGGGGCTTCTTCGACACGACGTTGACAGCACCGCCGATCGTGTTCTTGCCGTAGAGCGTACCCTGCGGCCCGCGCAGCACTTCGACCCGCTCGACATCGAACAGGTTGAGCAGCGCGCCCTGGATACGGCTCAGGTACACCCCGTCCACATAGACGCCGACTGCGGGGTCGAATGTCTGCAGCGCATCAGGCTGGCCGATGCCGCGAATGTAGAAGTTGGCGCTGCTGGCCGAACCGCGGCCCTGCACGATGTTCACGTTGGGAATGGCGCCCTGGATGCCCGAAAGGTCCTTCGCACCGGCACGTTCGAGTGCATCGGTATTCAGTGCGGATATGGCAATCGGCACGTCGAGCAGGCGTTCCTCGCGGCGGCGGGCAATCACGGTGATCTCGTTCCCGGTAGCGATATCCGAAGCATCTTCGGCAGCAGGCGTTTCCTGTGCGAAGGCGGGCATGGCGGGCACGGCGAACAGCGCAACTGTGGCGGCCAGGGCGGCGCGCGTGGAAATACGGGTCATCAGACAGGCTCCCTCTCGCGGACTGCTCCGTCCGCTCGAGCACCCTGATATTGAAAGTTGAACCACCTTTCAACTTCTCGTTGTGAGATTGCCCGTTTGTCGCTACGAATCGTGGCGAAACGGCAACACGCGTGTGGGGTGGGCGGTTGCGGGGAGGATCGCACATGGCGCAGACGAGCGCTGCAAGTCCGGGAAAGGTGCCGCGCACTGCGCGCGGGCGCGAAACCTTGCGCAAGTTGCTTGACGCCGCTGCCGCAGAGTTCGGCGAGCGCGGATTTCACGAAGCCTCGATCAGCGGCATCACCCGGCGCGCCGGGACGGCCCTGGGCAGCTTCTACACCTATTTTGATTCGAAGGACGCGATCTTCACCGCGCTGGTGCGTGACATGTCAGCCAGGGTGGCAACGACCGCCGCCGCCGCCGTAAGCGAAGGCGCCACCGGCTTGCAGCGTGAGCGCGAAGCCTTGGTCGGGTTCCTGCACTTTGCGCGTGATCACAAGGAAATCTACCGGATTATCGACGAGGCCGAATTTGCCGATCCGCAAAGCTACCGCGACCACTACGAAGGCACCGCCACTCGCATCGCCGCGCGTCTGGCCGACGGCGTGGCGTCCGGCACGCTGCGCGATGGGGAACAGGACGTGCGGGCATGGGCCATCATGGGCATGAACGTCTTCCTCGGCCTGCGCTTCGGCGTCTGGGACGACAGCCGTCCGGTGGAAGAGATCGCCGAAGTGGCCGCAGACCTGCTGGGCGAAGGGCTCCGCGCGCGCCAAGGATGAGGAATGGTGAGCCCTGCTGGGCGCAAGGGACGCCCCATTGGCAATCAAGATCCCATTTGTCTTCGAACATCAAAATGAGGCCAACAGGGCTGAGCTGACATAGGTCGTGTTGTCTGAAGCCGGTGCGTTGGGAGCCCTGCGCATAAACCGTCCCTTTGCGAGCCAGAACGCATTGATCTCCCCGCGCAGGATGCCTGGCACGATCCAGTAGCGCATCCGTCCTTCCACCTGATGGCCAGCAAAGGAGCCTGCCTTGCCGCTCGCATCTCGCACGCCGGTCGTGGCGAAGCTGTCCGTCTTTTCGGCGAGCCAAAGCGGATGGTAGGTGACGAACGCGTCGAAGCGCTTGCCGGGGGCCACTTCGGCGCGCATGCCGGGACTGTTGATGTTGCTACGGCCGATCGCGGCGAGCACGCCTGCGGGGCTGAAGTCAGCGCGTCGCATGCCGAACAGCGTGTCGAAGCGGCCATAGGAGCCGCTAGGACCGTCTCCACTGGCGTAATCGTATTCGACTGACAGCCGCATCCGCGCCGGACCGGGGAACAGGTATCCGACATCGGCATGGACAAACCAGGCATCGACATCGAGCTTGCGGGCATTGGGCCGCGTTGTCTCGCTGACATCTCCGAACTGCCATCCGCCCTCGATCTCGAAATCGGGCTTGCCAGCCTTCGGCTCGCGGATCAGGCGTGCGGCAACGGTGTGGAGGTTGCGGTCCCGCGTGGCGCGTGACGGGCTGTCGCGTTCCTGCAGGCGAAAGTAGGATGCTTCTGCCATGGCACCTACGACGGTCCTGGGATGCCAGACCAGACCACCCCAGAGCCGGAGGTCGAAACTCTCCTTGTCCAACCCATGGCGGTTGGACAACACCGATGCCTGATCATCGGGCTTGCGGATCTGCGGCAAGGTGTAAATCAATGTAGCAGCGGTGCCATCACTTGCCTTGAGGTCCGCGCGCAGGCCGGTGTAGCCGTTGGTGGTGTTGCGATAGTCGTCTGCCGCGATCAGTCGTCGCGAGCCGAGGTTAAGAACGAAACGCCCGGCTTCGAGCGTGAGCCTGGTGCCCTGTGCGGGCGCAAGATCGACGGCCACATAGCCTTGCACGATTTCGAGCGTGTTGACGTCGTTGGCGCTGACCGAACTGCCGGGCTTGCCGAGCCAGGCCCGACTGTCGAACATCTCCGCGCCGATGCGGACGTTCGGCGCGGCCTTGTATTCGATGGCCAGTGTCGTGCGAAGCGCGAGCTGCTCGTCGGCGGGCGGCAGGTTTACGCGCGGCTGTCCGGTCAGGGTCTCGTAGCGCAGACGGACCGAGCCGCTGACCGCGATATTCGGCGGCGCGCCGAGCATGGATTGGAGCCGGGGCGTGTCGGCGAGTGCGCTGCCGGACGGTAGAAAAACTGCGGTGACAGCAACTGGCAAAAGGAACGCGAACGACTTCAAGGCAGGCTCCATCGCGGCCAAGCGGCCGTCCAATGAAGCAACACTTGAGCGCGCGCTGCGCTTGACCGGGAGGTTGCGCTGACCCGGTTGGACGGCTGATGCAATGTTTCTGCTTTCAAGACAAGTGTTTCCCAGCAATGCCAAATGTTGCCGGCTGCCGGAGGCTTGTCAGAGTTCGGGGTTGAAGTGATCCGCCAGTTCGCCAGGCCCGAAACCGTGGGTGTAGGACTGCGCATCCAGCGGCAGCATTCGGGCGTTCCAGTCCTCCCACGCCTTCTTGAGCGAGGTGAAGGCTTCGGGCTGCCGGTCTTTCAGGTTGGCCCGCTCGAGAGGGTCGGCAACGACGTCGAACAGGAACTCGTTCCCGCCGATCTTCAGGTATTTGAGGTTGCCGCGACGGGCCGCGCGCTGGGCGTGGTTCTTGTAGCGCCAGAACAGCGTGCGTCCGGGCAAGGCTCGGCCCGACAGGGCTGCGGTGATGTCTTCGCCATCGCTGGGGAATGCGGGATCTGGCGCTGCACCGGCGGCGGCAAGGAATGTCGGCAGCCAGTCCATCGAGATGATCTGTGCATCGCTGATCGTCGATGCCATGGTGACGCCCGGCCAGCGTACGATGGCCGGAATGCGCAGGCCGCCTTCGAGCAGCTCGGTCTTGCGGCCGCTGAAGGGCCAGGTGTCGGAGAAGCGTTCGCCGCCGTTGTCGCTGGTGAAGACGACGATGGTGTCCTGCTCGGCGCCGTTTGCCTTGAGGGCTTCGAGTACGCGCCCGATCTGGTAATCGAGACGGCGGACCATGGCGGCGTAGATCGCCGCACTGCCGCCGTCGAAGTGGAACAGGGCCTTGGGGTCCTTCAGTCCGGCAATCCGAGCGGATTCGCTGGCGTCGTCAGGCCCTTCCCACGGCCAGTGCGGCGCAGTGAAGTGGAGCGACATGAACCACGGCGCCTTGGCTGACGACGCCTGGCGGATTTCCGCGATCGCGCGGTCGGCAAGCAGGTCGGTCAGGTAACCCGCCTTGTCGACGGGCGTGGGACCATCCCACAGGTCGGGCTGACCGTTGCTGGTGGCGTGGGTGTAATAGTCGACGCCCCCGCTGCGGATGCCCCAGAAAGACTGGTAGCCGCTCTTGATCGGGTCGAAGTCCGGGAGGCTGCCAAGATGCCACTTGCCGATCAGCGAGGTGCGATAGCCAGCCTTGGCGAGAAGTGACGGCAGCGTCGGATGCGAAGGCGGCAGGCCGATGTTGGGCCGGTAGGCCAGCGGCTCCTCGAGGCCAACGGGCAGGCGATACTGATAGCGGCCTGTGATCAGGCCGACGCGCGTGGCCGTGCAGACGGCGCTGTTGGCGTAGGCATTGGTGAAACGCAGGCCCTGCGCCGCCAGCTTGTCGAGCACCGGCGTCTCGAAATCGCGGCGACCATAGCAGGACAGATCGGCGTAACCGAGGTCATCGGCCATGATGTAGAGGATGTTGGGCTGCCGCACGCGCTTGCGGGCAATCGCGGGCACAGAGCCGACGGCCAGAGTGGCGGCGGCGCCTGCAAGGGTCGCGCGGCGGGTAAGACTGTAGGTCGAGGTCATGGTGCGGTCCGTGATTGCAGTTGCAGGTGGACCCGCGCGTGGTCGCGTAAGGCAATATGAACTTATCGCCAGCCCCATCAATGTCTATTGCATCGATAGACAATTCATCTTGTCCGTCGGGAAGTTTTCCTTTTGCGCCAAACGGGTGAGGTCCGGGTTGACCGAGAAGACTCAACCAGATAAGTAGAGATTAACCCGCAGGACATCCGACGATCAGGTCGGCCTGCACATCCAGGGTCCTGATCCGCGGCATTTGATGGGAAGCAGCTTGCTCCGCGTGAACAACCGCTAAAGCGCGCGATGCTGGGGCGACGGCGCCAGGCATCGTGTTCCCCTCCAATCAAGAGGTGATACGATGCACAAGCCCATGACGCGCGCCTAGAGCGCGCAAACCACCGGACACGATTGACGGACCTGCCGCCCCGACCGGGCGCGGTCCGCTCTCGTCCGCCTCTCTCACCATAACGCCAGTTCGGCGCGGCCCTTGCGGTCGCCGCCCGGAGGAATGCGTCATGCGACCGCTAACCAGCTCCGACCTTGCGGAACTGGCCCGGTATCCCGCGTCCCTGCAACAGTCGATCGTTGCCCTTTGCGGCGTCGCCCCCGGCGACCCCGTGCGCGAAGCCGTGCCCGTTCCCGCTGCCTTCAATCGCCGCCCCGACGCGGCAAGCCACTTGGGTTCAGGGAAGTAATGGAATGAACAGGGTTTTTCTCTTCAAGCAGCGCCAGCTTATCCTTGCAGGCGTGGCTTTGGGCTCGCTCATCGGCGCGGCTCCGGCTTTCGCCGCCGAGCAGCCTGCCGATGTCGAGGTTCCGGCAGTTGCCGCCGAAGACGCCGGCGAGGCCGGTGAAGCCATCGTTGTCACCGCCTCGCGCCGCCGCGACGAGGATGTCCAGGACGTGCCGGTCGCCATCAGCGTGATCAGCGCCGACGCGTTGGAAAGGCGTGGCGACTTCACCCTCGGCCAGATCCAGCAGCAGGTACCGAGCCTGCAGGTGTTCAGCTTCAATCCGCGCAATACCAACATCAACATCCGTGGCCTGGGCTCGAACGTCGCGCTGACCAACGACGGGCTCGAGAACGGCGTCGGCTTCTATATCGACAACGTCTACTACGGCCGCGTCGGGCTTTCACAGTTCGACCTCGTCGACCTGCAGAGCATCGAAGTGCTGCGCGGTCCGCAGGGCACGCTGTTCGGCAAGAACACCACCTCGGGCGTCATCAACATCACCTCGCGCAAGCCGAGCTTCGATCCCGAGCTTTCGGGCGAGGCGAGCATCGGCAATTACGGCTTCCGGCAAGTCCGGGCTTCGGCCTCGGCAGGTATCCTGCCCGATCTGCTCGCCGTGCGCATCTCCGGCGCGATCAGCGGGAACGACGGCTTCCTGTTCAACAAGACCACCAATACCCGCGCCCAGAACTACCGCAACGAGAGCATTCGCGGCCAGTTGCTGTTCACGCCGGACCCGGACTTCGAGGTGCGGATCATCGGCGACTACGCAAAGCAGGAGCAGGATCACGTGCTCTCGGTCTTCGCCGACCTGCACACGACCTATGCCAATGGCGCGACGATACCCAACAACTTTGCCCTGCGAGCTGCCCGGTTCCCTGGCTACACCCTCCCCGCCTTCAGGCCGTTCGACCGCATCGGCGAGGCCGATAGCCACTACCAGTCGAACATGTCGGGCTATGGCGTTTCAGGCGAGGTCAACTGGGACTTCGGCAGCGCGGCCCTGACCTCCATCACCGCCTATCGCTGGTGGGACTGGAACCCGGCCAACGATGGCGACAGCACCTCGCTGCCCATCACCACCAAGGCCCAGCAAGCCAACCGCCAGCGCCAGTTCAGCCAGGAGCTGCGGCTTGCCTCGATGGGCAACCGCACGGTCGACTACGTGATCGGCGCGTACTACTTCTGGCAGGTCGTCAAGGGCTATGGCGCCACCCGCTATGGCTCGGCTGCCGCGCTGTGGAACCTGCCTGCGGCCGACCAGACCCTCGCCAATGCGGCGCTGAACGGGTTCGAGGCAAATTCGACCTCGACGCCGGAAACGCGCACATTCGCGCTGTTCGGGCAGACCGACTGGCACATGTCCGATGCCCTGACGCTGACCACCGGCCTGCGTTGGACGCACGAGAAGAAGGCGGGCGCGTTCAGCCAGTTCTGGGTGGATGGTGCCGATCTTTCCGGCTTCACCCCGGCGCAGGTCACCGCGATCAACGCGATCCGCACCCAGTTCAACCCGGTGACAAGCTTCGCGACGAAATTCAGCGACAACAGCCTGTCAGGGCTGGTCACGCTGAACTGGAAGGTTGCGCCGGACGCGAGCGTCTATGGCAGCTATTCGCGCGGCAACAAGTCGGGCGGACTGAACCTGACGGCGCTGCCCGCCGGCATTGCGCCCGAAGTCGCCCCGGAAAAGGTTGATGCGTTCGAGCTGGGCTTCAAATCCCGGTTCCTCGATCGGCGCGCCACCTTCAATGCTGCTGCGTTCTGGACCGAGATCCGCGACTATCAGACGGCAATCACCGAACAGGTGCCCAACACCGTCAACGTGCGCCAATATATCGCGAACATCCCCAAGGTGCGTTCGCGCGGAGTTGAGGGCGACCTTGCCTTCCAGGCCAGCGACAGTCTCTCGTTCACCGCATCGGCAAGCTACACCGACGCCAAATACGTCGAGTACGCCAACGCACCGCAGGCGGTGGAGAACCTCAACCTCGGCGGTATCCAGGACCTGTCAGGCAAACCGCTTTCGGGCGTTCCGAAGTTCGCATGGTCAGTCGGTGCCGACGGCAACACGCCGTTGGGTGAGCTCGGCGGGCGCGAACTGAGCCTTTACGCCCACGCCGACTACGCGCACCGCTCGAGTTTCAATACATCTGCAACCAACTCCGCATGGGCGCAGGTTCCGGGCTTCGGCATCGCCAATGCGCGCATCGGGCTGAAGACCGACGACGGGTTGTGGGACCTGTCGGTCTGGGCGCGCAACCTGCTCAACGAAGACTATTTCCTCAACCTCTCCGCCGGCAACACCGGCGTGGTCACTGCCCAGGTGGGCGAGCCACGCACTTATGGTGTGACGTTGCGGACGCGACTGTGAGGCTGGCCGCATGACAACAGGATCCCCCGTCAGTTCGCCTTCTGGTAGCTACCACCGCCTTGCTGCGATCTACGTGCCGGTCACCGCTGCTGCTCAGCCAGTTGCTGCCTGGCTCCCCGCCATTCTTGCGCGAGACTATGGCGTGCCACTCACGCTGGTAGGGACGCTGTATCTGGCGGGCCAGTTGCTCAACTGCGCGCTCGACCCGATAGTCGGCGCATTGAGCGACCGCACGCAGAGCCGCTTCGGCAGGCGGCGACCGTGGGTAGCGGGCGGGGGATCCTTGTTCGTCGCTGGCAGCGCTATGCTGTTCTTCCCGCCTGCGAACCTCGGCGTTGGCTGGCTGATTGCTGCACTGGCCGCCTATTACATCGGCCTTGCGCTTCTCTCCACGCCGCTGCTGGCGTGGAGCGGCGAGATCGCCACCGGCTATCACGACCGGACCCGCGCGGCATCAACCTTTACACTGTGGCAGTCGATTGCGCTGGTAGGTGCCCTTGCGCTGGCGGCACTCGCCCAGCATCTGCGACCCGGTGACGGTCAGTTGCAACTGACGCTGTTCGGTTCGCTTGTCCTCGCTGCCGCTATCCCGGCGCTGTGGCTGACGCTGTCCAATCGCGATGACAGCGCGCCTGCTGCTCTGGCACTCCCGCTGTCGCCACTGGCCGCCGCGCGCGCGGTGCTCGGCAACCCGCTGCTGCTGCGCGTCCTCGCTTCGGACGCCGCAGTCCGGGCAGGACAGGGCATCCGCACGACGCTTTTGCTGTTCTACGTGACCTTCTATCTCGGAAGGCCTGAATGGGGTGCAGGACTGTTCCTGTTCCAATACGCCTTCGGCATGCTCGCCGCGCCGATCTGGCAGCGCATCGGTGTATCCCTGGGCAAGCGCCGGGCTGCCATTCTCGCCGAAGTGCTGCAGGCACTGATCAACCTCGCGCTGGTGCTGACCACGCCCGACCGGTTCTGGCTGGTCCTTGCGCTCGCCTTTGCTCAGGGGATCACACAGGGCTCAGGCAACATCATGCTGCGCTCGATGGTCGCCGACGTTGCCGACAAGCACCGCGCCGAGACCGGCGAGGAGCGCGCCGGCCTTTACTATTCAGTCTTTGCCCTGGCCGACAAGATCGGCGGTGCGCTTGCCGCAGGCATCGCCCTGCCGCTGATCGCGTGGCTGGGCTTCGATCCGAAGTCCGCCGCAAACTCTCCTGAGGCGTTGAACGGCCTGTTGCTTGTCTTCGCGACCGGACCGGCCCTCGCCCATGCCATCTCCGCTGCCGTCATATCGGGCTTCGCGCTCGATGCCGAACAGCACAACGCCATTCGCCGCCAGTTGGACACCGCCGCCGACCCCGCGCTCCAGCCCGCCGAATAACACCCCAAATCCTTACCCCAAGTAGGAGTAACCCACATGAATGCCATCACCACCTATGCCAATGCCAAGGACCCGAACTCCCCGCTCGACATCGTTCCGATCACCGGGACGATCGGTGCCGAAATCCGCGGGGTGACCCTTTCCGGCGATCTTGGCGCGGAGACCGTGCAGGCGATCAAGGACGCGGTCGTGCGCCACAAGGTCGTCTTCTTCCGTGGCCAGAAGGAACTGGACGACGCACGCCACGAAGGCTTCGCCTCGCTTTTCGGCGATCCGGTGGCACATCCCACCGTGCCGGTGGCCGAGGGTTCGCGCTACCTGCTCGAACTCGACAGCAAGGAAGGCTACGCCGCCTCGAGCTGGCATACCGACGTGACGTTCGTCGATGCCTATCCCAAGGGCTCGATCCTGCGCGCGATCACCATTCCCGAAGCCGGTGGCGATACCGTCTGGGCCAATGGCGAGACAGCTTACGAAAGCCTCCCTGAAACGCTGCGCCAGCTGGTGAACAACCTTTGGGCAGTCCACACCAACCTCTACGACTACGCAGCGGTCCTCTCGAACGCGCCGAAGGGTGACGCGGTGGAGAAGGAACGGCAGCTGTTCCAGAAGAATGTCTTCGCCTCGACCGTCTACGAAACCGAGCACCCGGTGGTCCGCGTCCATCCCGTCTCGGGACAGCGCAGCCTGCTGCTGGGCCATTTCGTCAAGCAGTTCGTCGGGCTGAACCAGGCTGACTCTTCGCGCCTGTTCCAGATCCTGCAGGACCACATCACCCGTCCCGAGAACGTCGTGCGCTGGCGCTGGCAGCCCGGTGACGTGGCCTTCTGGGACAACCAGTCGACCCAGCACCGCGCCGTCGCCGACTTCGGCCTGCAACGCCGCACCCTGCGCCGCGCGACAATCGCGGGCGAAGTGCCGGTTGGCATCGACGGTCGCAACAGCCGCACCGTTCGCAAGGAAAAGGCCACGGAATACCAGCCTGCCTGAGGGCCGGCAGGGGCGGCGGCCCTCACCGTCGCCCCATTCCCGTGGCAAACGGGAGATGGAAAAGAGTCCGGCTTCGAGCGACCAGCAGGCCACTTGCGATAGCTCTGCAATTCGGCATCACTGCGGATCTGTAATGGTGAGCCCTGCTGGGTTCGAACCAGCGACCTACTGATTAAAAGTCAGTTGCTCTACCGACTGAGCTAAGGGCCCGCCTGCATTGACGCGGATCGCGCGTCAGGCGTGGCGCGTCACCTAGGGGGCGTGGGCGAGCGGGTCAAGCCTTTGGCGAGCCGGTGATGCAACTGCTGCACTGTCAGTCCGGTAATCGGATCGCGCCAGCCAGCGGCAACGCGCGCCGCCGGACCCAGCACGAAATCGCGCTTGCGGAATTCGGGGTGCGGGATGATCAGGCTCTCGTCCGCCCAGCACCCGCCGGACCACAAGACAATGTCGAGATCGAGCGTGCGCGAGCGCCAGCGCTGCCCTTGTCGGCGACGTCCGAACAGGGCTTCCACAGCCTGCAGTTCGTCCAGCAGCTCGTGGGGTTCGAGACCGGTCGAAACCACAGCGATGCCGTTGCAATAGACGCGCTGCGACGGACCTATCGGCCTGCTGCGGATCGTCGGGGACACCGCACCGATCCTGCAGTTGCGCCGCCCGATCTCATCCAGCGCCGCCCACAGGATCGCCGAAGGATCGCCATGGCGCGGATGGCGCTGGTTCGAGCCGAGCGCCACGATGTAGCGGTGCAGGCTCAGATGTCCTCGGCAAGCCGGCCGTAAAGCTGCGGGCGGCGATCGCGGAAGAAGCCCATGCCAGCACGGTGCGTGGAAGCGCGCTTGAGGTCGATCGTCCCGTGCAGCACACCGGTTTCGCTGGCGCCGAACTCCGCAAGGTAATCGCCCCATTCGTCAGAAATGAAGCTGTGCCCGTAAAAACGCTGGCCATCTTCGGTCCCGATGCGATTGGCGGCGATGACCGGCATGCAGTTGGAGACGGAATGGCCGATCATCGCGCGGCGCCACATGCGGCTGGTGTCGAGATCGGCGTCATAGGGTTCGCTGCCGATTGCGGTGGGGTAGAACAGCAGCTCTGCCCCCATCAGCGCCATGGCGCGGGCGCATTCGGGATACCACTGGTCCCAGCACACGCCCACGCCGATGCGCGTGCCGAAAACGTCCCACACCTTGAAGCCGGTGTTGCCGGGGCGGAAGTAGTACTTCTCCTCATAGCCGGGGCCATCGGGAATGTGGCTCTTGCGATAGATGCCCATGACTTCGCCATCCGGGCCAATCATCGCCAGCGTGTTGTAGTAGTGGTGCCCGTCGCGCTCGAAGAAGCTGGTGGGGATGGCAATGCCGTGCGCCTTGGCGAGCTTGCGCATCTCGCGCACCGACGGGTCCGCATCGAGCGGATAGGCCATCGAGAACAGGGCCTCGTCCTCGACCTTGCAGAAATAGGGCCCGGCGAAGAGTTCGGGCGGCAGCACGATCTGCGCGCCGCCACGCGCGGCCTCTTCCACCAGCGCGGCAGTGGCGGCGATATTCTCGGCCTCGCCCCCGGGAAGGGCGAGTTGCAGGGCGGCGACGGAGATCGTGGTCATGGGTGGGACCTAAGGCCCCTGCCCCGGCAATTCAACCGCCGCCGTTTGCGATCAACGCAAGATCAGGGACGCTTGCGGAACAGCAGGGTCATGCGGTCGCTCTCGCCGATGGCCTGCAGCTTGGCCTTGGTGGCCTCGTCCGGATTGCCGCCCAGCTGCGGTGGCAGGGTCCAGACGCCGTTTGGCCAGTTCGCCGGGTCCTTGGGGTTGGCGTTGGCCTCGCTCTTGCCGACAAAGGTGAAGCCGTTGATCTCCATGAACTTGATCACGTCGGCTTCGCGCAGGTAGCCCTTCGAACCGTCGGTGAAGGAGTAGGGCGCATCAGGCTTGGCGCGGTGCTGCTCGATGCCGATCATGCCATCGGGCTTCAGCAGCTCGCGCATCTGCTTGATCTCGTGCGCGGCAAGGTTCCAGCGCAGCAGGTTGTGCATCATGCGCATGACGAGGATGCGGTCGAACGTGCCCTTTTCGCTGTCGGGAAGGACATCGAGGGTGAAGGCCGAGAAGCGCTCAGCCGGTTGGCCCGACCATTCCGCAACCTCCGCCGGATACTTGGTCGCGCCTTCGCGGATGCCCGCCTTCATCTTGTCGCCGAACGCACTCGACGTGGGGTCGAAGTACAAGCCGACCAGCTTGCCCTTCGGGCCGAGATAGAGCCCGAGCAGACGTGAATACCAGCCGCCGCCCGGCGCATATTCGCCCACCTTCATCGTCGGCGAAACCTGAAAGAAGCTCAGCGTCTCCGCAGGCTTGCGATGGACGTCACGGGCACGGTCCTTTTCGCGCAAGGGGTCAGCGACTGCGGCGGCAAGGGCCGGGTCGATCATGGCCGATGCCGTCTTCGCAGTCTCTGCCATTACGGGATTGGCAAGGCTGCTGCCAGCAACGGCAGCAAGCAAGGCAAGGCTCAATGAACGCATGGGGAGATTCTCCTTCGGGCCGGTGACAAGCGGGGGAGGCGTACTTATCTCTTACTCAATTCAGGAGAATATAGCGCATGAGCGAACAAGCAACGGCCATCCTCGCAGGGGGATGCTTCTGGTGCACCGAGGCAGTGTTCCGCGACGTCATCGGCGTGAGCAATGTCGAAAGCGGCTACATCGGCGGTACGGTCGAGAACCCGACCTACAAGCAGGTCTGTTCCGGCAACACCGGACATGCCGAAGCTATCCGCGTGACGTTCAATCCCGAAACGATCAGCCTCGACCAGATCCTTGATATCTTCCTCGCCACGCACGATCCGACGCAGCTGAACCGCCAGGGGAACGACGTCGGTACGCAGTACCGCTCGGCCATGTTCCCGGCAGACGAGGCGCAGAAGGCCGCGATGGAAGCCGCCATTGCCCGCGCCCAGCCGGATTGGCCGGGGCCCATCGTCACCACGATCGAACCGATGGCAACCTGGTATCCGGCCGAGGACTATCACCAGGAATATTGGGAAGGCGAAGGCCAGCGGAACCCCTACTGCCTCGCCGTAATTCCGCCCAAACTGATGAAGCTGCGCAAGAGCTTCGCGTCGAAAGTCAAAGGCTGAGGCCTTTGATCGGCACCGGCCCGCTCCCCCACCCGGCCACCCATTCAGGGTACTCTCGTGGGTGGCCGGGTGGGGGAGTGGGCCGGTGCCGCCTCACGCGCGCAGCGCAGATAACGTGATACGCCGGTAGATGCGCTGGAGGACGGACAGGTCTTCCAGCGCCACCGCCTCGTCCTTCTTGTGCATCGTCGCGTTGCACAGGCCGAATTCCACCACCGGGCAGAGGCTGCGCAGGAAGCGCGCGTCCGACGTGCCGCCGCTGGTCGAGAGTTCGGGGTCGAGGCCGGTCTCGGCCTTCACCGCCTCGGCGATCAGCGTCGAGTAATCGCCCGGCAGGGTGATGAAGCTCTCGCCGGAAATGACAGCACGAACCTCACCCTTGTGCCGCCGCGCCACGTCCTCGACCATCGCGACCAGCCCCGCCCCGGTGTGACGATCGTTGAAGCGGATCGAGATGCGCGCGCGCGCCTCGGCGGGGATCACGTTCGTCGCCTTGTTGCCCACTTCAAGGTCGGTGATCTCTAAGTTCGACGGCTGGAACCACTCCGTGCCCTCGTCCAGCACCAGCGCGTCAAGGTCAGCCAGCAGCGTAATCAGTCGCGGGATGGGATTGTCGGCGAGGTGCGGATAGGCAACGTGGCCCTGCGCGCCCTTGCAGGTGATCCACATGTTGACCGAACCGCGACGGCCGATCTTCACCATATCGCCCAGACGGTGGACCGAGGTCGGCTCGCCTACCAGGCACAGGTCCGGCTCTGTCTTCATTTCGCGGATCAGTTCGATCAGCGGCACCGTGCCGTAGCGCGCCGGGCCTTCCTCGTCGCCAGTGATGATGAAGCTTAGCGTTCCGGCCTCGGCCGGAACCTCGGCCGCAGCGGCAACCATCGCGGCGATCGAGCCCTTCATGTCGACCGCGCCGCGCCCGTAGAGCAGCTCGCCCCGGCGCTCGGCCTTGAAGGGACCAGTCGTCCAGCCCTCACCCGGCGGGACGACATCGAGGTGCCCGGCAAAAGCGAAGTGCCGCGAGCCTTCAGGACCACGCCGGATCGCGAACATGTTCTCGACCGGGCCGTCGGGTGCTTCGCCCGCCACGAAGCGATGGATTGCGAACCCTAGCGGTTCGAGCATTCCTTGCAGGCAGTCGAATACCGCGCCGGTTGCGGGCGTCACGCTTTCGCAATCGATCAGCTGCTCGGCCAGGATTACAGGATCAAGAGACATCAGCGCGCGGGCTCCTCGAACTGCTCGATGGTCCAGCCCTCGCTCTCGGCGGCTTCGATCCACTGTTGCATCCAGTCGTGCGTCCAGACCGCTTCCATGTAGGTAATGGCGAAGCCGGGCACAGGCACGCCGTAGGTCATGAAGCGGGAGACGACGGGGGCATAGATGATGTCAGCGGCGCAGAAGGTGCCGAACAGGAACGGCCCGCCCTTGCCGAACCGCGCCCGCGCCTCGGCCCAGAGCGAGAGGATGCGCACGATGTCGGCGCGAACCTCGGCGCTGATCTCAACGCCCTCGACACGCTTGCGGATGTTCATCGGCAGGCTGCGGCGCAGCGGCAGGTAGCTCGAATGCATCTCGGCCACCATCGAGCGGGCCATGGCGCGCGCGGTTTCGTCCTTGGGCCAGAAGCGATCCCGCCCGACCTTGTCGGCAAGATAATCAATGATCGCGAGGCTGTCCCAAACCACAGGTGCGTCTTCGCCATCGCCGTCCCACAGGATCGGCACTTTGCCCGAAGATGGTGCAAGTTCGTCCGTCCGGCGCGCTTCGTCCCAGTCTTCGCCGTAGAGCGGGACGGTGATTTCCTCGAAGTGCAGGCCGGACTGCTTGCACGCCAGCCAGCCCCGCAGCGACCAGCTGGAGTAGTTCTTGTTGCCGATGATCAGCTTCATCGTATTCGCCCTGTTACGCCTGCGAGCCGCGTAGCCGTTCAGGTTCGCTGTGTCGACCGTGAACGGGTTTACACGGTTTACACAGTTCAGGGCGTGTATCGTCTCGATCCCTCGTAGAGCTTCGTGGAGGCGATATTCGGCCAGCATAGCGGGCGCCGTCACGGCTTCGCGCAAGGTTTGGCCGAAGGAAATGCGGGCGGGGAGGAGCGGATCGCGGTAGGGCATGGCGCGAAGGCTGCGTCATGCGCGCGGCTGTAGGACAGCGCTTATCGTTCCGGAATGGTGCGGTGTTGGAAATGGTCGGCGGTTTTCGCCGCTTGCCCACCCCCGACCCCTCCCGCTTGCGGGAGGGGAGATTGCGTTAGGCCCGTCCCGCCTGCGGCCGGGGAGGAATAACTGACGCGCTCGTCATTCAGAAAAGAGAGATGTTAGATTAACGAATCCTTCAGCACGGCTGCGCGCAGTTCCTCGATGCCCATTTTCTTTTCGGAAGAGGTGACGAGCACTTCGGGATAGGCGGCCGTGCGCTTGCGCGCTGCAGCGATGGTCTCGGCCGTGACGGCTTCGAGTTCGCTGGCCTTGATCTTGTCTGCCTTGGTCAGCACGACGCGATAGCCGACGCCCGCTTCATCGAGCATCTGCATCATGTCCTCGTCCACCGGCTTCACGCCGTGGCGGCTGTCGATCAGCAGCAGCGTGCGCTTCAGGACGACACGTCCGCGCAGGAAATCGCGGACCAGCCGGCGCCACTGCTCGACCACCTTGGGCGGGGCCTTGGCGAAGCCATAGCCCGGCATGTCGACCAGGCGCAGGCGCGTCGGCTCGCCCACTTCGAAGTAGTTCAGTTCCTGCGTGCGCCCCGGCGTGACCGAGGTGCGCGCAATCGACTTGCGCCCGGTCAGCGCGTTGAGCAGCGACGACTTGCCGACGTTCGATCGGCCGGCAAAGGCGATCTCGGGCACGTCAGGATCGGGCAGGTGCTTGAGCGCAGGGGCCGACTTGAGGAACTCGACGCGCCCCGCAAAGAGGAGGCGCGCCTGTTCGATCAGTTCGGCGCGGGCAGCTTGTTCTTCAGGTGTCACCGCGTCTTCGGCTTCCGGTTGGCAGCAGGCTTCTGCTCACGCGCAACCGAGCGGTCGACATCGAGCTGGTCCTTGTCGGCCTGGGCCTTCAACTGCGGGTGCTTGCTGTAGAGGTACTTCTGCTGCGCGATGGTCAGGATGTTCGAGGTGATCCAGTAGATCAGCAGGCCCGCCGCAAACGGCGCCATCACGAACATCATCATCCACGGCATGATCGCGAAGACCTGCTGCTGCGCCGGGTCCATCGCCGCCGGTTGCAGCTTGAACTGCAGCCACATCGTGATGCCGAGCAGGATCGCCAGCACGCCGATGGCGAGGAAGCTGGGCGGGGTGAACGGCAGCAGGCCGAAGAGGTTGAGCACGTGCAGCGGATCGGGCGCGGACAAGTCCTTGATCCACAGCGCGAACGGCTGGTGCCGCATTTCGATGGCCAGCGTCAGCACCTTGTAGAGCGCGAAGAACACCGGGATCTGCAGGAACATCGGAAGGCAGCCGGCCAGCGGATTGACCTTCTCTGTCTTGTACAGCTCCATGATCTTCTGCTGCTGGGTCTGCTTGTCGTCCTTGTAGCGTTCCTGCAGCGCCTTCATCTTGGGCTGCAGCGCGCGCATCGCCGCCATCGAGGCGAACTGGCGCTGGGCGATCGGGAACATCACACCGCGCACGATCAGCGTCAGCAGGATGATCGCCACGCCGAAGTTCTTGACCAGCTTGAACAGCGAATCGAGCAGCCAGAAGATCGGCTTTTCGAACCAGCGGAACCATCCCCAGTCGATCGCGAGGCTGAAATTGGTGACGCCAGTGGCTTCGTACTTCTCGAGAACCGAATTTTCCTTGGCACCGGCAAACAGACGGACCGTCTGGCTCTGCGCCTTGCCCGGGGCGATGGACACGCCGGGATAGATCAGGTCGGCGCGGAACACGTTGTTGCCAAGCGAACGCAGCGAACCTTCGGCCTTGGCCCCGGCATCCGGGATCAGCGCCGAGAGCCAGTAGATATCGGTAAACCCGATCCAGTTGGTTGCACCCTTGAGCGCGACGGCTTGGCCGGGGGCTTCGGTCACGGTGGAATAGTTGTTGTCGAAGTTCACCGAGCCATCGAGCGCGGCAATCGGCCCCGAATGGAGCTGCCAGGTATCCACGCTTGCCGTCTTGTCGGTGCGATTGACCAGCGCGAAGGGCTTGACCACGACCGGTGCGGCGCCGGTGTTGGCGACGCTCTGCGTTGCGGTGATCATGTAATCGCTGTCGATAGCGTATTTGATCGCGAAAGTCTGGCCGGTGGGATTGGTCCAGCGTAGCGTGACCGGGGTCTGCGGTGTCAGCCTTGCGCTATCGGCCTGCCAGACGGTGTTGGTGTCGGGCGTCGCTACGCCCTCGCCCACCCAGCCGATCTGAGCATAGTGCTGCGCTGGCGTGCCCGCAGGCGAGAACAGGCGCACGGGCGGGCTGTTCTTGTCGACGTTCTCGCGGTGACGGACCAGCGTCACGTCATCGACGAGCGCGCCCTTGAGGTTGATCGAACCCTTGAGGCCCGGCGCGTCGATGGCGACACGGTTGCCGGCGGCGAGTTCGGCGCGCAAGTCCTTCTTCTCGAGCGCGATGTCAGCCGCGTTCTGCAGTCCGCCTTCGCGCGTGGGCTTTGCGGCATCGGTGCTGGCAGCGGTCGCTGCCGCCTGTGGCTTTGCCGGCGGCGCGGGGTAGAACCAGCGCATGGCCGCTTCCCAGCCGATCAGCAGCAGACCCGTCAGGATCACTGCCATTATGACGTTGCGCTGATTCTGCACCGTGTTCGCGTCCTAAATCTAGAAGTCGTCTTGGTCAGGGCACCCGGCCTAAGGTACGGGATCATAGCCGTGCCCGCCCCAGGGATGGCAGCGCAATAGCCGCTTCGCCGCGAGCCAGCCACCCTTAATCGCGCCATGCTTTTCGAGCGCTTCGATCGCATATTGCGAGCACGAAGGGCTGTAGCGGCAGGATGGCGGAAGCACGCGCGAAGGGCCGAGCTGCCAGCCTCGGGCAATGAGGATGAGCAGGCGCTTCACTTGCCCCTGCCGTGGCTGGAACGCTGACCGCCACGCTTTCTCGGCGGGTCGCCCTTGCCTGCAGCGGCGCGGGACAGGGCGACGGCCAGTTCCTCGCGCAGCAGGGCAAAGTCGCGCTCGACGCCGCCTTCACGGCCGATCATCACGTGGTCTGCGCCGGCAATGCCGGCATCAGGCAGGGCTTCGCGCAGCAGGGCGCGGAAGCGGCGCTTCATGCGGTTGCGGACGACCGCGTTGCCGATCTTCTTGGTGACGGTAACGCCGAAGCGAAGGTCGGCCTCTTCGGCAGGCACGACGTCGCGGTTCACCAACAGCACGAATCCGGGCCTTGCGACCCGGATTCCGCGATTGGCAGCAACGAAGTCTGCCCGTTTCCGGATGGTGGCGATTCGGGTCATCCCCGCCTTCGCCGGAACCGGATCTATGCTGAAAGGCTTAGGCCGACAGCTTCTTGCGGCCACGCGCACGGCGGGCGGCGAGAACCTTGCGACCACCGACAGTGGCGGTGCGGGCGCGGAAGCCGTGGCGGCGGGCACGCACGAGGTTGCTGGGCTGGAAAGTGCGCTTCATGGCTTTTCTCTTCTATATCGAATCTGTGGACTGGCACTTGCCGCGGGACAAAGCGCCGGAATCAGGGGGTGGCCGATAGGCGACAAGGCGATTTGCGTCAACCCTGCAGGCAAAGGCACAAGCGCTTCAATACATTGCCGATGCAAGCCATAGGGTCTAGGCCCCCCGGATGAACAGGGAAAACGAATCCCTCCTCAAGGAGATGAGGCTGCACTGGTGGCAACGCGCGCCGCGGATCCCCACGCTTGCGTTGTTCGCAGTCGTCGCCCTGGCGCTGATCGGCACCTTCTCGTTGATCATTGCCACGGTCGAGGTCGAACGCACCCAGCGCCAGCAGGCCGCCCGCACCAGCGGCATCATCGCTTCGCTCGACGAGATCGTGCGCGCCACGATGAGCGGCGAGACCGGCCAGCGCGGCTACTTCATCACCAGCGACACCCGCTACCTCGAACCCTACCGCGAAGGCCAGGGCCGCTATGCCGCCGGCATGCGCGCATTGCGTGACCGCATGGGGCCGGACCTGCCGGCAGAGCAGGCGAATCTCGTTGCCGAGATTGCGCGGCTGGGCGACGCCAAGTGGGCCGAGATGGCCGGCGTGGTCGACCTTGTCGAACAACGCCGCATTCCCGACGCCCACGCCCGGCTGCTGTCCGACGAAGGCCAGCTCGCCATGAACGGCTTGCGCAAGGCCGTGGCCCGGCTGGAAGACATCGAGCGCGTGCGTCTGGATCAGGCGGCGCAGCGCGCGGCCAATGCCGAGGCGCGCATCCTGCCTTCGCTGGCCGCGCTGTTCGTGGTGATCGTCTGCGCCTTGGCGCTGGGGCTGTGGCAGGCGATCCGCAAGGCCGAGGCCGAGGCTCTGGCAGAGGGCGCCGCCGCCATTGCCGAAGCGCGCGACCGGGCCGACCTGCTGGCCAAGGAACTCAACCACCGCGTCAAGAACCTGTTCGCGGTGATCCTCGCCATCGTCAAGATGAGCGCGCGGGGCGATGCTGCGGCCGCCCCCGCGGTGGATCGCATCGCGAAGCGCATCCACGCGCTCGTCACCGCGCACGAGGTCACGCAAGGGTCGGGCAAGGACCAGACGGTCGACCTGGCCGAGCTGATCGGCAAGGTCATCGCGCCGTACCGTTCTTCCAGCGAGCGGTGCGAACTCGACGGCGGCACGGTGAACCTGCCGGGTCGGCACGCGGTGCCGCTGGGCCTCGTCCTGCATGAACTGGCGACCAATGCCGTGAAGTACGGCGCCTGGTCCGCTCCCGGCGGCCTGCTGCGCATCCGCTGGGAGAGCGAGGACTCGCGCGCCAAGGTGATCTGGGAAGAGATTGCCGCCGGCGAAGCGGCTGGACCGACAGAGCAAGGCCGCGAAGGCTTCGGCTCAGCCCTGATCCGCTCGTCCGAGCGTCAGCTGGGCGGAACGATCGTCCGCCGCTTCGAAGCACGCGGCATCGTCGTGGAAATGGACTTCACGCTGGAAGGCGGAGAGGCCTGAACCTCTCCGCCCGCGTTGCCGTCAGCCGTGCTTCGATTCGCGCAAGGGCGTGACCATTCCCGGCGTGATGAAGCCAAGCGGTCCCGGATTCATGGCGCGCTTCTTCAGCTCGCCCTTCATCCGGCCGTACTCTTCCTCCATCTGTTCGGTCACCGTCGCGCGTGACGCCTCCAGTGCACCGGCGAAGTCCTCCGCGGTGACCTGATCGACATTGCCGCCCGCACGGCGAATGGCGTTAAGGCCAGCGCGACGCACCACGTCTTCGAGATCGGCACCGGTAAAGCGCTCGGTCTCGCGCGCGATACGACCAAGGTCCACATCGCCAGCCAGCGGCATGTTGCGGGTGTGGATGCCAAGGATGTGCTCGCGGCCCTCGACGCTCGGCGTGCCGACATAGATCAGCTCGTCGAAGCGGCCCGGACGCAGGAGCGCCGGATCGACCAGATTCGGGCGGTTGGTCGCGCCGATCAGCACCACCGACTGCAGTTCCTCCAGCCCGTCCATCTCGGCAAGGATGGTGTTGACCACCCGCGCCGTGACGTTCGGTTCGCCCTGCCCGCTGCCACGCGCGGGAACGAGGCTGTCAATCTCGTCGATGAACACCACGCAAGGTGCGACCTGGCGCGCGCGCGCAAAGAGCCGGGCAATCTGCTGCTCGCTCTCGCCGTACCACTTTGACAGCAGGTCGGACGACTTGATCGCGATGAAGTTGGCCTCTGCCTCCTTCGCCACGGCCTTGGCCAGCAGCGTCTTGCCGGTGCCGGGCGGACCATAGAGCAGGAAGCCCTTGGCCGGACGAATGCCGAGGCGGTGGAAGGCCTCGGGATTCTTGAGCGGCAGTTCGACGCCCTCGCGCAGCTTGTCCTGCGCATCGTCGAGGCCGCCGATGTCGGCCCAACCGATGGTTGGCGCCTGCACCATGACTTCGCGCATCGCCGATGGCTGCACGCGCTTCAATGCCTGCAGGAAGTCGTCGCGCTCCACGCGCAGGTTGTCGAGCACGTCCTGCGGGATCGTCTGCTGCTCGAAATCGAGCTGCGGCATGATCCGGCGCACTGCCTCGATCGCCGCTTCGCGGGCCAGCGCGGCAAGGTCGGCACCGACGAAGCCATGCGTGGTGCGGGCCAGTTCCTGCAAATCGACGTCCTCGGCCAGCGGCATGCCGCGGGTGTGAATGCCGATGATCTCGCGGCGACCGGATTCGTCCGGCACGCCGACGACGATCTCGCGGTCGAACCGGCCGGGCCGGCGCAGCGCTTCGTCGATCGCATCGGGGCGATTGGTCGCCGCGATCACGACAAGGTTGGACCGGCTGTGCAGTCCGTCCATCAGCGTCAGCAACTGCGCAACCAGCCGCTTCTCCGCCTCGCCGTGAACCTCGCTGCGCTTGGGCGCGATCGAATCGATTTCGTCGATGAACACGATCGAGGGCGCGTTGCGGGTCGCTTCCTCGAAGACCTCGCGCAGGCGCTTCTCGCTCTCGCCATAGGCCGATCCCATGATTTCGGGGCCGTTGATGGTGAAGAACGAGGCATCGCTTTCATTGGCCACGGCACGCGCCAGACGCGTCTTGCCGGTCCCCGGCGGGCCATGCAGCAACACGCCCTTGGGCGGATCGACGCCCAGGCGCGTGAACAGTTCGGGATAGCGCAGCGGCAGTTCGACCATCTCGCGCAGTTGCCGGATGGTATCGCCCATGCCGCCGACGTCGTCATAATTGACGTCGGCACGGCTCGAGCGTGGCTCCTCGTATTCGGGCCGCAGTTCCACCTCGGTGTTCTCGTCGATATGGACCACGCCCTTCGGGCTGGTCGAGACCACGGTCAGGCGGATCTGGGTCAGCGCGAAGGCAGGCGCATTGAGCATCTGGCGCAGCTGTGGCGGCATGTCGGTGCGGTTGACCTGCTGCTGCCCGGCGGTCGCCACGAGATCGCCCGTCACCAGCGGACGCCCGGCAAAGTTGCGCTTCAGCGCCACGGCCGGTCCTTGCAGGCGCAGTTCCTTTTGCGCGGGCGCGAAGACGACGCGCTGCGCAGGCCGCGAATCGATTTTGCGCACTTCCACGTGCTCACCCGAACCGACATCGGCGTTGGCGCGCTGGAGGCCATCGAGGCGGATCAGTTCCAGCCCCTCGTCCTCGGGATAGGGCTGGATCACCCGCGCCGCCGTGGCGCGCTTGCCGACGATCTCGATGACGTCGCCTTCGGTCACGCCCAGCTGCGACATCACATGCCGACTGATGCGGGCAATGCCGTGGCCGCTTTCTTCCTGACGAGCACCCGCAACCTGAAGGCGCACGGTGCGCGCATCGGTCCGGGCTTCGGTTGCCGCATCTGCCATGAGCTTTAAGAAATCCCCTTGAGCTATCGACGGGTTCCGATGTGGGAACCGGCAATCAGGATTTCAAACGCGGGAGGCCTGCGAAGGTTGCGAAGAGCGTCGCTCCGCCCGGAACGCAGGCAAAAAAGACCCGGCAGTTGCCCGCCGGGTCGGAAAGTTTTGGGAGAGGATGCCTGAAAGGCAGGTTCTGTATGCACTGCACACACATATTGTGCAATTGCGAAATGATCGGGATTGGTTGCAGTTTTTGCAATTTATCGCATAAACCGCTGTTTCACAGGGATTTTGCAGTTGTTTCAAGCGTAACGATACCAGGTCGTTCCGTTCGCAATTGTTTGCAGGCATGTCGTGCGACTCGTCGTTGTGCAGCGCACAAGCGTGATTTGGATACCATCAGCGCGCGCAGCCACGCTGGGTGTCGTTGCCGAGACGCCGTGTCACGGTGAAGGGATAGACCGTGTCCGACATGCCGTCCGAACAGGACCCTGCACTGACTTCAAGCACCAGCGCCCTCCCCTCGACCTGGCCGGAGAGAATCGCCTTCCCTTCGACATCCTGCCGTTTCACCGGAACGACCAGTCCATCGGGCTGCTCGGGCGTGGACCACGAGAGCTTGTCCACGTCCACCCGCGCAGACCAGAACGGCTCGGTGCCGATGGCGCGAAAAGATGGCGGCACCGGCGCTGGCATCACTGCGGCCGCTTCGGTTGCTACCAGCGCAGGCGGCTCGGCAGGCGGCATGGAATCGGCTTCGACTGCGGCTGCACTTTCCCCCGCCACGCCGGTCGGTCCGGTTGCCGGCTCCGGAGAGCAGGCCGCAAGCGAGACAGTGACCATCAGGGCGAGCGCGGGAAGCGAGCGGATCGTTGTCATTGCCGCATTCTGGCTCGCACCCGGGCTGCGTCGCAACCGGGCCCCAGGCGTCAATGCGCCAGCAGCAGCGGAATCTGCGACCGGTCGAGCATTTCGCGCGACACGCCGCCCATCAGCAGTTCCCGCAGGCGGCTGTGCCCGAACAGGCCCATGACGACGAGGCCGGCGCCGAGACTGCGGGCGCATTCCTCGATCGTGAAGGCGATCGAACCGTTGCGCTCCTGTTCATGCACTTCGGCATGGATTCCGTGGCGCGAGAGATAGCAGGCCGCATCGACCGCCGGGAAGGTATCGTCCTTCTCGCGCACGGTCAGGATATGCACCGACTTCGCCATCGCCAGGAACGGCAAGGCAGCGCGCAGGGCGTTGGCGGATTCATGCCCGCCGTCCCAGGCGATCAGCACCGGTGCCGCGAAATCGAGCATCGGCACGCCGCGTGGCACCGCCAGCACAGGGCTGCGCACGCCAAGAACCAGTTCCTCGACGCTGGGATCGTCCAGCGTGGCCACGATCAGGTCGGCAAAGCGCGCGGCGGCCGCTGCAGCTTCGACCCGGCCGTTGTCGTCTATCGCGACGTCGAAAGCGACGTCCTGCGGAGCCAGCCGGGCATCGAGCTCGCGCGCAAACGCCTCGTCGGCCTCACGCGCTTCGTTGATTGCGGCAGCGGAAATGGCGGCACCGCCGAACGGCTCCCACGCCGCCATTTGCGCGAACGGAGTCGCGATCACGAAGGTGACATGCCCTCCGGTCTTGCGGGCCAGCGCCAGCGCAGTTTCCACGCGGTCGTTCAGGGTTTCGGACTTTTCGACGGGGCAAAGAATGGAGCGCATCGGGATCCTCCTGTCCTTCAATGGGAAAAGTCTGCCTTCGCCGCCGTCAACATACGATGATCCACATCAAAACGGAGGAAAAATCCGATGGCCTTGTCCGATTTCACCGATCGGTTAAGGCTGCGCGCCACACAAAGGGAGGCACGATGGCGTACGCAGCGGTGATTTTCGATTTTGGCGGAGTGATCACCTCCTCCCCGTTCGAGGCGTTCAACCGGCTCGAGGCGGAACGGGGCCTGCCGCAGGACTTCGTCCGTTCCGTCAATGCCCGCAACGGCGATACCAACGCCTGGGCGCTGTTCGAACGCGCCGAGATCGACAGCGCCGAATTCGACCGCCGCTTTGCGCAAGAGGCCCGGGCGCTTGGCCACGAGCTTGATGGCGCGTCGGTCCTGGCCGTCCTTGCCGGCGCGGTGCGTCCGGCGATGGTGTCGGCGCTCGATCGGCTGAAGGCAGAAGGCTACCGGCTTGGCTGCATCACCAACAACGTGCCCACCGGCCACGGCGCCGGCATGGCCCGCAGCGCCGACGCGCACGACGAGCTCGAACAGATCTTCGCCCGCTTCGAACACGTCATCGAAAGCAGCAAGGCGGGCGTGCGCAAGCCAGATCCGCGCATCTACCTGATGATGTGCGAGACGCTGGGCCTCGCCCCGGCGCAATGCGTCTACCTCGATGACCTCGGCATCAACTGCAAACCGGCCGCCGCGCTGGGGATGCAGGCGATCAAGGTGACCAGCGGCGAACAGGCCCTGGCCGACCTCGGGCAGGTTCTCGGCCTTTCCTTTTGACCTGCATGGCGGCTAGGCTGGAGGCATGACACCCGAAGAGCTCAAGGCCCTTGTCCGCACCGTGCCGGACTTTCCCGCACCCGGCATCCTGTTCCGCGATATCACCACGCTGATCTCGCACGGGACCGGGCTTGCCGCCAGCATCGGCCACCTGGCGCGGATGGCGCAGGACGCCGGTGCCGAGGCAATCGCCGGGATGGAGGCACGCGGATTCATCTTCGGTGCTGCGGTAGCGGCGCACATGGGCCTCGGTTTCGTGCCGGTGCGCAAGCCCGGCAAGCTGCCGGTCAAGACCATCGGCATCGACTATGCGCTCGAATACGGGCGCGACCGGCTGGAGATCGATCCTACGGCCATTCCCGCAGGCCAGCGCGTGCTCATCATAGATGACCTGATCGCCACGGGCGGTACTGCCCTTGCGGCAACGGAACTCCTGCGCACGGCAGGCGCGCACGTCACTCACGCGCTCTTCGTGATAGACCTTCCCGACCTCCACGGCGCCGCCCGCCTGCGCGACGCCGGGCTGACGGTAGAGGCGCTGATGGATTTTCCAGGGCACTGAACTGCCGTGTTTGATCTGGAAGAACTGCAGCTGACAGGCGCGGTAAGACTGCCGCAACTGGCTCTGCCGTTACTGTCAGCGATAGAGGCTGTGGTCTGCGATCTACCGACCGAGCGCGCAGGACTGCGACTGAACGGACAACCTGGCCTGCGGCCACTGCTCGATCATCGGAGTTTGATAGGACAAGCGGCATGTCACGCGCTTGGAGCGCATGCCCAACCTGTCCGCGCACTCCTCTTCGACAAGAGCGAACGGACGAACTGGGCCTTGGGCTGGCATCAGGACCGAACGATTTGTGTGGCCGAGAGAATCGAGACGCCCGGCTTCGGTCCTTGGACCAACAAGCAGGGCATGGTTCACGTCGCCCCGCCTGAAAGCATCTTGCGGGACATGGTCACGCTGCGCATTCATCTGGATGCCGTGCCGGAAACCAATGCGCCGTTGCTGGTCGCTTCCGGATCACATCGGCTTGGTCGAATCCCGGAACGGCAAGTGGCTGCGATCGTCGAGCAAAGCCAAATCCTGACGTGCCTCGCCGAGAGGGGAGACGTCTGGCTTTATTCGACACTCATTCTTCACGCGTCAGACGCTGCCACCCAGCCGATGCATCGCCGGGTGCTGCAAGTCGATTACTCGGCCTTGGCTTTACCCAACGGCCTTGAGTGGGCCGGAGTCTGAAACTCCGGCGACCACATCGCGCCTACTCATTCCACCAGCATCAGCGCGTCGAGTGCTACCACGCCCTCACCCTTGGGGTGCAGGATCACCGGGTTGAGGTCGATCTCGCGGATCGAGGGTTCGGCGCGCAGGACCTGGCCAACCTTTACGATCAGGGCCGCGAGCGCCGGAACGTCCAGCGCGGGTGAACCGCGATAGCCGCTGAGCAGCGCTGAGCTCTTGAGCTTCATCAGTTCGGCCTCGACCGCAGCCTGCGTCAGGTCTGCAGTCAGCAGGCGCACGTCCTGCAGGATCTCCGCGGTCACGCCGCCGAAACCTGCGAGCACGACCGGACCCCATTCGGGATCGTTCTTGGCACCGACGATCATCTCCATGCCGCGCTTGCCCATCGCTTCGATCAACACGCCATCCAAGCGGATCGACGCGGAGTAGGCTGCGACGTTGGCATGGATGCGGTCCCACGCCTCGCGCACGGCAGCGGCATCGGCAAGGTTGAGAATCACGCCGCCGGCATCGCTCTTGTGCCCAAGCGCTGCGGCCTGCGCCTTCATCGCCACCGGGTAGCCGACGGCATCGGCAGCCGCTACCGCGGCATCGGCGCTGTCGGCAAAGCCGCCCTTGGGGAAGCTCACGCCCAGCGGGCCGAGCAGTTCCTTCGACTTGTATTCCGGGATCACGCCGTGGACATCGGCAAGGCCGGGCAGCGGTGTTGCCGGAAGGTCGTTGGCGGAAAGGTCCTGAGCGGACCAGTGCGTCAGCCGGGTCACGGCACGCAGTGCGCGTTCGGTGGTGGGGAACCACGGAATGCCGGCCGCCCGCAGCGCGGCGATGCGCTCGGCCGGAACCTCGGCGCCTTCGTCGAGCCCGGCGAAGATCACCGGCTTGGTGAGCGTCTTGCCTTCCACAGCGGCGAGGATCGGCGGGAACTTGATCTTGCAGGTGATCGGTTCGGCCTGGATGATCCCGGCGAAGACCGTGCCGACGCGGTCGTCGTCCAGCAGGGCCTCGACGCAGCGGGTGTAGATAGCCGGCTCGGACAGACCCTGCGCGGTGATGTCGAGCGGATTGGACACCGGCACGAACGGCGGCAGGGCCGCGCGCAGCAGTGGCGAATCCTCGTCGTGCAGATCGGCCAGCGGAAGGTCGAGCTCTTCGGCGAGGTCGAGCGTCAGCGCCTTGAAGGCCCCGGATTCGCCCAGCACCGCGGTCTTGCCCGAAGGCAGCGCCGGACAGCGCACCGCGATCTCGGCAATGTCGCCCAGTTCTTCCAGCGTTTCGGCAAAGATCACGCCGGCACGTGCCACCATGGCCCGCATCAGCTTGTAGTCGCCCGCCATTGCGCCGGTGTGCGTCGCTGCGGATTCGCGCGCCGCGCTCGATTTGCCGGGGTGCAGCAGGACCACCGGCTTGCCGGCCGCCTTCGCCCGCCGCGCCGCAGCGAGGAACGCCTGCGGCTTGCGGAACTGTTCGACGATCATCGCGATCACGTGCGTATCGTCCTGGTCGACCAGCCAATCGACATAGTCCTCGACCCCGCTGGCTGCCTCGTTCCCGGTCGAGACCGAGTAGGAGACGCCGGCATCGCGGGCGAGCAGCATCGTGCCGAGCACCGCCGCCATCGCGCCCGATTGCGAAACGATGCCGATCGCCCGCTTGCCGGCAGGGGGCACCGCATTGGTTTCCACGAAGGTCAGCGGAATGCGATCGACATAGTTGACCAGGCCAAGGCAGTTCGGCCCTTCGACCACCATGCCCGCTTCATGCGCGATGCGCGCGATCTCGCGCTGTTCGGCCAGGCCTTCCTCGCCGCCCTCGGCAAAGCCGGCCGAGAAGATCACCACGCCGCCGCACTTGCGCTCCGCCAGGCCCTTCACGGCATCCAGCACGCCGGCGCGCGGGATCGCCAGCACGGCCACATCCACACCTTCGGGAAGCGCGTCGACCGAGGCGAAGCAGCGCTTGCCCATGATCTCGTCACGCTTGGGGTTCACCGGATAGACGGCACCGGCATAGCCGTTGCGATCGAGATTGGTCAGCAGCGTTGCGCCAAGCGCGCCGGGCTTGTCCGATGCGCCGACGACGGCGACGGACTTCGGGCGCAGGAAACGATCAAGCGCAGCGTGGGACAGACTCGCAACAACGGCCATGGCATCCTCCGATTTCGCTATGCGCTATAACAATTATCGGAAGGACGGCAAGTGGGCGTTGTGGTCAGGCCTGCACGACCCTTTGGTGCAGGACACCGAACGGTGCGCGGCCCGAGGCATCGACCGCTTCCATCCGCACCGTATCGCCAAAGGCCATGAATGCGGTCCTGGGTTCGCCTTCGTCCAGCACTTCGATTCCGCGCCGCTCGGCAATGCAGGACGAGCCGATCTCGCGGAAGTTTTCGTTGGAGACCGTACCCGATCCGATCACCGTGCCCGCCACCAGATCGCGCGTGCGCGCGGCGTGGGCGACGAGTTCGTGGAATCCAAAGCCCATCGCATGGCCATTGGCGGCGCCGAAGCGCTTCCCGTTCCAGTCGACCAGCAGGTCGAGGCAGACGCGCCCGTTCCTCCACGCATCGCCGAGTTCATCGGGCGTCACGGCGAAGGGCGCCATCGCGCAGACTGGCTTGGCACCGACCCAGCCGAAGCCGGTCTTCATTTCCGGCCCCGCGAGCGTGCGCAACGACCAGTCGTTGATCTGAACGACAAGCCGGATGTGCTGCATCGCCTCGGCAGCGCCTGTCCCCATCGGCACGGCATCGACAATCACCCCGAACTCGCCCTCGAAATCGATGCCGAGGTCGGTCGAAGGGAAGCGCGCTTCGGTCCCCGTCGCCATGAAGGTATCGGACATGCCCTGGTACATCAGCGGCACGTCGGTCTTGGGCTTGGTGATCCCCAGCACCGCGTCCATCAAGTCCCCATGGCTCTGGAAGGCTGAACCATCCAGCCACTGCCAGGCACGGGGCAACGGTGCGAGCAGCCTTGCATCATCAAGCGCTTCGGGAAACGCGGCGATGGCCTGCAATGCCGGCGAGAACGCCTCCCAGCCCTCGACCAATTCCTGCAAGGTCGCGGCCGGAGCATAGGCGAAGGCATCGCCTTGCGGCGAGACCACGATCAGCCGCCCGTCGCGAGTACCGTTGTCGATTGTGGCGAGGCGCATGTCATTCTCCCGATGCTGTCTTGCCCCGACGCCTAGTCCGCGCCGGGCGAGACAGCAAAGGAATGGTATTTATTGCCCGGCATAAACGCCGTGAATGAAACGTGAGCCTTCGCGTGCGCAGTCTCGCCCTGGGCTACCCCTCAAGCGCTGGCAAACCAGATCACGTGCTTTGCACCCTTGCCATTGGTGCGGGCGCGCACTTCCACTTCATCGACGTTGAATCCTGCTGCCTTGAGGCGCTGGGTGAAATTGGCATCCCTTGCCGCAGACCAGATCGCCAGCACGCCGCCGGGGCGCAGTGCATCCATCGCCGTGCGCAGCCCGCGCATCGTGTAAAGCCGGTTGTTGCCCGCCCGCACCAGCCCATCAGGTCCGTTGTCGACATCGAGCAGGATGGCATCGTACCCGGTCCCGCCCACCGACAGCGCATTGGCCGAGATCACGTCAGCCACGTCGGTCATCACCAGCCGCACGCGCGGATCGCCGAGGCAGCCTGCTTCCAGTTCCGCCATCGGCCCCTTGGCCCACTGGATGATTTCGGGCACCAGTTCGGCCACGGTCACGTGCGCGTCGGCCGGAAGCTTCTCCAGCGCGGCGCGAAGGGTGAAGCCCATGCCATAGCCGCCGATCAGCATCGCCGGCCGCTGCGCCCTGACAATCCGGGCGATGCTTTGCGTGGCGAGTGCAATCTCCGAACCGTTCTGCCGCGTGCTCATCAGTTCGTTGTGGCCGAGCACGATCATGAAATCGCGGTCGTGCCTGTAGAGCTTCAGCTCTTCACCATCGGGCACTCGAGCCGTGCCGAGAAGTTCGCGTGCTATCATCTCTGAAGCCCTAGTCTGCGGGAACCGCAGCCACAAGGCGCACGTTGCCTCAACCGACGGATTCGGAGACAAGACGATGCGCAAGATGATGCTCATGGCCGGTATCGCCGCTTTCGCGGCCAGTGCCCCGGCCCTCGCCCAAGGCAATGGGAACGGCAACGGAAACGGCCACAGCAAGGGCGGCGGCGGCCCGGCCAAGGCCGAGAAAATGGATCGCGGGGGCCAGAAAGGCCCCGAGAAGGCCAAGGGTCCTGACAGGGCGAAGGGCCCTGACAAGCGCGCCGAAATGCGCCCGGAAAAGTCCCGCGGCAACGACGCGCGGCAAATGCCCCAGCAGGCCATGCGCGGCAACAATGACAAGGACCCCGGGAAGGACTGGGGCCGCGACAACGGTGCGAAGGCTTTCGATAAGGTCGAACGCCAGGTCAACCGCGGCGGCGACGGCCGCGTTGACCGAGGGGACGACCGCAACGTCATCCGCGTGGCGAGCCGCCAATGGCAGGACGGCCGCTATCGTTACGACGACCGCCGCTTCCTGATTCCGGTCGCGAGCGATTGCCCTCCCGGCCTTGCCAAGAAGAACAACGGCTGCCTGCCGCCGGGCCAGGCCCGCCAGATCCGGGACTCGCGCAGTTGGGGTGACTGGTACCCGGTGCGCTACCTCGGCAACAACTATGACTGGCGCTACGGCAACGGCTACATGTACCGCGTCGGCAATGGCGGGCTGGTCTCGGGTATCGTGCCCCTGCTTGGCGGTGCCCTGTTCGGCGGGCAGGTCTGGCCCACGCAGTACAGCGACTACGCCGTACCCAGCTATTACGACCGCTACTATGGCTTCCGCGATGGCTATGACTATCGTTACGCACAGAACGCCATCTTCGAGGTCAATCCGCAGTCCAACGTGATCGAGGGCATTGCCGCGCTGCTGACGGGTGATCCGTGGGTAGTGGGCCAGCCGATGCCGGCCGGCTACGGCTTCTACAACGTACCCCCTGACTGGCGCGGCCGCTACGCCGACACGCCCGACAGCTGGTACCGCTATAGCGACGGCTACGTCTACGAAGTCGACCCGACCACCCAGCTGGTCCGCGCCGTGATCGAACTGATCGCCTGACCTGCACTCGAAGACACGAAGGGGATTTCCATGGTGCGCCATAAGATGATGGGGACTGTGCTGGTCGCAGCGCTCGCCCTTGCCGGCTGCGGAAAGAGCGATGTGCCAGATGCCAAGAGCAGCGGCGCAGTCGCCGAGGCGTCGAGCAAGGACCTGTTCGATGCTCTCGACGACAGCAGCGATCTTTCGGAATCGGCCCGGCTGATCAAGGCAGCAGGGCTCGAGAAGACATTCGAGGGCGTCGGCAGCTACACCCTGTTCGCGCCGACCAACGAAGCGATCAAGGCCTTGCCCGAAGCCGATCGCAAGGCGCTGGAAAGCGAGGACGGCAAGGTGCAACTCCTCGCTCTCGTCAGCCAGCACCTCTCGCCGGGCTATGTCGCGCGGGCCGATCTGGAGCAGGGTATCGAGCGCGCCAACGGCACGGTGCGCCTCGCCAGTCTCGGCGGGCAGCCTCTCACGCTCACCCGCAGCGGCGACACCATCCGCCTCGGCAGCGGAGACGACGCGCCCAGACTGGTCGGCGAACCGATCGTTGCCCGCAATGGCGTGATCTATCCGATCGACCGCGTCCTGCCCGCGCCGCAGTAACGGCCTTAGCGGATGATTCCGCTGTGAAAGGATCGGGCAAGAATTGCAGCAAGGTGGTGCAACCGGACTCGCAAATCCCGGTTGCACCCCTTAACTGATCGGTTAAGCTTCCTCGCAAATGGCGGCCTGAGTCCGCCAGTTGCGAGAGGACAAGGCCGGTGCATTTCCACCCCAAGTATCATGCCGCCCGCAATCCCGATCGCGCCGCTGTGATCATGGGCGGCAGCGGCGAGGTGGTCACCTATGCGCAGCTCGAGGCCAAATCGAACCAGTTCGCGCAGCTGCTGCGCTCGCACGGGCTCCAGATCGGCGATACGATCGCACTGTGCCTTGAAAATCGGGCCGATTTCTTCGCTCTGGCCTGGGGCGCGCAGCGGGCTGGCCTCGTCTACGTCGCCGTCTCGTGCCGCCTAGCCGCGCCTGAGATCGCCTATATCGCGCAGGACAGTGGCAGCCGCCTGCTGATCGGTTCGGCATACACCGCCCCGGTGCTCGACGAAGTGGCAAAGCTGGCCCCTGAGGTGCCGCAATTGCGCTTCGATACCGAAGGCCCCCTTTCACTCGACGCCGCGCTGGCGGCGCAGCCTGCCACGCCCATCGCGGACGAGCGCGCCGGCTGCGACATGCTCTATTCCTCGGGCACCACGGGCAAGCCCAAGGGCGTGCGCATTCCGCTTCCCGAAGACCCCGAGATCGGCGCGGTCAATTCGCTGATCGGCATTGCGAACCAGGCTTTCGGCATCACCGGCGATGCGGTCTATCTCTCGCCCGCTCCGCTCTACCACGCCGCGCCATTGCGCTGGTCGATGACCATTCACCGCATGGGCGGCACCGTGGTCGCGATGGAGAAGTTCGATCCCGAGTATGCCCTCGAACTGATCGAGAAGTACAAGGTCACCGACAGCCAGTGGGTGCCGACGCACTTCGTGCGCATGCTCAAGCTGCCCGATGACGTCCGCACGAAGTACGATATCTCCAGCCTCAAGTGCGCGATCCATGCCGCTGCGCCCTGCCCGGTGCCGGTAAAGCAGGCGATGATCGCGTGGTGGGGGCCGGCCTTGCGCGAATACTACGCCGGCACCGAAGGCAACGGCTTCACCTTCATCGCCAGCGAGGACTGGCTGCAGCGTCCCGGCTCGGTCGGTCGCGCGATTCTTGGCACGATCCGCATCTGCAACGAGGAGGGCGACGAGGTTCCGCCGCGCACCGAAGGCCAGGTGTTCTTCGAAGGCGGCAATGCCTTTACCTACCACAACGACCCCGACAAGACGCGCGACGCCACCAACAAGCACGGCTGGACCAGCCTTGGCGATGTGGGCTGGGTCGACGAGGACGGCTACCTCTTCCTGACCGACCGCAAGAGCTTCATGATCATTTCGGGTGGAGTGAACATCTACCCGCAGGAGATCGAGAACCTGCTCGTCACCCATCCCAAGGTGGCCGACGTCGCCGTGATCGGCGCGCCCGATCCCGACATGGGCGAGAAAGTCGTTGCGGTCGTCCAGCCGCGCGACATGGCCGAGGCTGGTCCGGCACTTGCAGCCGAGCTGACCGAGTGGCTGAACCCGCAGCTTTCGCGCGTGAAGATGCCGCGCCAGATCGACTTCCGCGAGGAGCTGCCCCGCGAACCCACCGGCAAGCTGTTCAAGCGCCTGCTCCGCGACGAATACAAGCAGGCCTACGAAGCCGCGCAAGCGGCCACGGTCTGAGGGAGGACAGGACAATGGCAAGCGTTCCAGTGGTTCCGGCCGAAGTGGGCCGCGCCGTCATCGACCCCAAGTCCTACGGCACGTGGGACCCGTTGCTCGACCAGTTCGATGCCCTTCGCGCCAAGGCGCCCGTGGCCCGGGTCGTCGCGCCGCAAGACGAGCACGAGCCGTTCTGGCTGGTTTCGGGCTTCGACGAAGTGATGAAGGTCAGCAAGGACAACGCGACTTTCCTCAACCGGCCCAAGTCGGCCGTCTTCACCCTGCGCGTCGGAGACATGCTGGCCCGCTCGATCACCGGCGGGAGCCCGCATCTGGTGGATTCGCTCGTCGCCATGGACGCGCCCAAGCACCCGAAGCTGCGCCGCCTGACGCAGGACTGGTTCATGCCCAAGAACCTGTCGAAGCTTGATGGCGAGATCCGCAAGATCGCCAACGAATCGATCGACCGGATGCTGGCGGCGGGCGAGGAAGGCGATTTCATCCCGCTGGTCGCTGCGCCCTATCCGCTCCACGTTGTCATGCAGATCCTCGGCGTGCCGCCGGAGGACGAGCCGAAGATGCTGTTCCTGACCCAGCAGATGTTCGGCGGGCAGGACGAGGACATGAACAAGTCCGGCATCAAGGACCTGCCGCCCGAACAGATTTCGCAGATCGTCGCCGGCGCCGTGGCCGAGTTCGAGCGCTACTTTGCCGGGCTTGCTGCCGAGCGCCGCCGGAACCCCGGGGAGGACGTTGCCACCGTGATCGCCAATGCCGTGATCGATGGCGAACCGATGAGCGATCGCGATACGGCGGGCTATTACATCATCGTCGCCAGCGCCGGGCACGACACCACCTCGGCCTCCTCTGCAGGAGCCGTGCTTGCCCTTGCCCGCGACCCTGACCTGTTTGCCCGCGCCAAGGCCGACCGCAGCCTGCTGCCGGGCATCGTGGAAGAGGCGATCCGCTGGACTACGCCAGTGCAGCACTTCATGCGCACCGCCGCACGCGACACCGAACTTGGCGGCCAGCAGATCGCCGAAGGTGACTGGCTGATGCTGAACTACGTCGCGGCCAATCACGACCCCGCCCAGTTCCCGGAACCGCGCAAGTTCGACGCGACGCGCCCGGCCAACCGGCACGCTGCGTTCGGTGCGGGGTCCCACCAGTGCCTCGGCCTGCACCTCGCCCGCCTGGAAATGCGCATCCTGCTCGATGTGCTGCTCGACCGGGTGGAGAGCCTCGAACTGGCGGGAAGCCCGCGCCGCGTGAATTCAACCTTCGTCGGCGGGTTCAAGGCGCTGCCGCTGCGCTGGAAGGCGGCGTAACCGGGGTGACAACCGGCAGCACCGGCCTCACAATGGGCTGGTGCTGCACTTCCTTCCCGGCCCGCTCCACCGCACCCTGCTGCGCACTGCCCATGCCGCGCGGCTGTGGTACTGGCGCATCACGCGCAAGCGCGTGCGCGGCTGCAACGTGATCGCTGTCAATGCCGCAGGCGAAGTGCTGCTCGTCCGGCACAGCTACCACGCGCGCGACACGTGGATGCTGCCAGGCGGAGGGCTGGGCCGTGACGAGCGCCCGGAAGTGACAGCCTCACGCGAACTGTTGGAGGAGACCGGCTGCATCCTTGATGCGCCGCGTCACCTTGGCACGGTGGTGCTGGACCGCAAGGGCTGGACCAATGCGATCGAACTCGTCGTCGGGACGACAGGGGACCTGCCCGCCGCCGATGACCGCGAGATCGAGGAAGCACGTTTCTTTGCGGCCGAGGCGCTCCCGGCAAACACCAGCGGCCCGGTGCGAGAGATGGTTGCGCGCTGGCTGGCCGATCAGAACGGCAGTTCGGCCTGAAGCACCGGCGCTGCGGCGCCCTCGTCGCCGTCCTCGGCCTCTTCGCCTTCCAGCGCCGAGAGCGTCAGCCCCATCAGCCGGATCGGCTTGGGCAGCGGCAATTGCGCATCGAGCAGGTCGCGGGCGAGTGCGGCAAACTCCTCCTTCCCTGCGATCGGGCGCGGCAGGGACCTGGCGCGCGTGCAGGGGGTGAAATCGTTGAACTTCATCTTGAGCGTTATCGTTCGCCCGGTTGCCCCGCTGCGCGCGATCCGCTCCCACACGATCTCGATGATCCGCTCCAGTGTCTCGCGCAGCGCGGGGCCGGAGGAGATGTCCCGCTCGAACGTCCGCTCGCCGCCGACCGACTTGCGCGGCCGGTCTGCCTTGACCTGCCTGAGGTCGATCCCCCGTGCCGCGCGATAGAGATAGTCTGCCGAACTCCCGAAGTTGGCGCGCAGGAAAGCCAGGTCCTTGGCCCTCAAGTGAGCGCCGGTCTCTATGCCCAGCCTGGCCATCTTCTCAGCGCCGCGCGGCCCGATGCCATGGAAGCGCCGCACCGGAAGCGAGCCGACGAACTGCGCCCCTTCGCCCGGACGGATCACGCAGAGGCCATCGGGCTTGTTCTGGTCGCTGGCGAGCTTGGCGAGGAACTTGTTGTAGGACACCCCGGCGCTTGCCGTAAGGCCGGTCTCGGCCCTGATGCGCTGGCGGATCAGCTCGGCGATACGCGTGGCCGAACCGATCCCGCGCACATCATCGGTCACGTCGAGGTAGGCCTCGTCAAGGGAGAGCGGCTCGACGTGCGGCGTGAAGTGCAGGAAAACGCTGCGGATCTGCTGCGACACTGCCTTGTAGACATCGAAGCGCGGTTTCCTGAAGATCAGGTCCGGACACAATTGCACCGCACGGGCCGAGGGCATGGCCGAACGCACCCCGAATTTGCGCGCCTCGTAACTCGCCGCAGCCACCACGCCGCGCCCCGATGATCCGCCGACCGCCACGGGCAGGCCCCGGATCGAGGGATCGTCGCGCTGCTCGACGCTGGCGAAGAAGGCGTCCATGTCGACATGGATGATCTTGCGCAAGGCAATCGCCTGACGGTCAGGCTCGTCCTGGTCTCGCGCAAATTCCATGTGCCCACGATACTCCGTTTCGCATTGCAACATAAACCCGGTTTTGGGGGATGGGATTTGAAGCCATTCTCGTTCAAAGGGTGATTATGCCCGCTAACGATTCCAACACCCTGCGCGCGCCGCGCACGATGGGCGAGCGCGAGACCATCGCGATGATGGCGCTCGTCATGGCGATGCAGGCGCTCGCCGTCGATGCCATGCTGCCCGCGCTTGGCGACATTGCGACGGATCTTGGCGTTGCCGATCCCAACCGCCGCCAGCTGGTGGTCGGCACGTTCCTGCTCGCCTCGGGCTTTGCCTCACTGCTCCCGGGTTCGCTGGCGGATCGCTATGGCCGCCGCCCGGTCCTGCTGACCTGCATGGCGATCTACATCCTGTTTTCGCTGGCCTGCGCGCTCGTCACTTCGTTCGACGGCATGCTGGCGATGCGCGTGGGGCAAGCGATCGGCTGCGGCGGGCTTGCCGTTCTGCCCGGTGCCATCATCCGCGATCGCTTCTCGGGCGATCAGATGGCCAAGCAGATGTCGATCATCTCGGTGATCTTCATGGTCGTGCCGATGCTTGCGCCGAGCATTGGGCAGGTCGTGCTGCTGTTTGCCGGGTGGCGCTGGATCTTCGTGCTGCTGGCCGTTCTGGCCACGGGCATGGCGGCATGGCTGTATATCCGCCTGCCTGAGACGCTGCACCCCGAATATCGCCAGGCGATCCGCCCGATGACGATCGCGAAGAACATGGGGCACGCTGCCACCAACCGCTCGGCCATCGGCTACGTGCTGGGCGGTTCGCTCACTTTCGGGGCGATGATCGGCTATGTGAACTCCTCGCAGCAGCTCGTCGGCGAACACTTCGGCGCGGGCAAGATGTTCCCCGTGCTGTTCGGCTTTTCGGCGCTGATGATGGCCTGCGCCAGCTTCTCCAACTCGCGCATCGTCGAGCGCTTCGGCGCGCGCCGCGTCTCGCACACGGCGGTAATCGCGTTCATCCTCGTCAGCGCGCTGCAGACCTTCTCCTCGAGTCTGGAAGGGCAGACGCTGTGGCAGTTCATGCCGCTGATGATCACGAACATGATCCTGATCGGCTTCATCGGCGCGAACTTCGGCTCGATCGCGCTGCAGCCGTTCGAACGCACGGCAGGGAGCGCCAATTCGATGCACGCCTTCCTGCGCATGGTGATCGGCTCGGTCATCGGGATCTTCGTCGGCCAGGCCTACGACGGCACGGCGCATCCGCTGGCGCTCGCGCTGCTGTCAGCAGGCGTGCTCAGCCTGCTGCTGGTGCTGTTCAGCGAAAAGGGGAAACTGTTCCGCCGCCTGCACCCGCCGGGCACGCCGCGCCCGATCGTGCTGGAGCATTGATCTGAACCTCGCCACCGGCGAGGTTCGTGCGGCACCGGCCCGCTCCCCCGCCCGGCCACCCACGCAAGTATCCTGAATGGGTG
>NZ_JBXAFX010000022.1:0-63812 GCF_058793515.1 Novosphingobium sp. GW835-FHT14H07 | reverse complement strand
CCCACGCAAGTATCCTGAATGGGTGGCCGGGCGGGGGAGCGGGCCGGTGCCGCAAGATTCGAAACGCCAGTTTCGGATCAAAGAACTCTCAGGCGCGCAGGCTCAAGGCATTATCCGCGATCAGCGCCAAGGCTTCTGCTGCGGGTTGCGGCCGCCCCAGATGATACCCCTGCATGAGCCGGATGCCCAGAGCGCGGGCCGTGCTGGCCTGCGCTTCGTCCTCGACGCCCTCGATCGTGCAGTCGATGCCAAGCTGCCAGGCAAGTGAAACGATCGTACCGACGAGGGAACGCGCACCCGGGTCGGTGGCGAGGGCGCGGGACAGTTCCTGATCGATCTTGATCATGTCGAGCGGCAGGCTGTGCACCTGATTGAGACTTGACCAGCCCGCGCCAAAATCGTCCAGCGCGATGCGGAAACCGCGCGCGCGGAATGCCAGCAATTGTGCTTCGGCGCGCTTGGGATCTTCGAG
This sequence comes from Novosphingobium sp. GW835-FHT14H07, assembly GCF_058793515.1. Lineage (NCBI taxonomy): Bacteria > Pseudomonadati > Pseudomonadota > Alphaproteobacteria > Sphingomonadales > Sphingomonadaceae > Novosphingobium > Novosphingobium sp. GW835-FHT14H07. The sequence goes on along the minus strand of NZ_JBXAFX010000022.1, from coordinate 63,340 downwards.
CAGGGCCCGTTCGGTAACCTCCAGGATGATCGAATGCGGCGGCGCCCCATGGTCTTCCACCAGGCGCGCTAGAGCTTCGGCCGTGCCAGTCCGCATCACGTCGCGGGGGCTGAGGTTGATCGCCAGCCAACGTCCGTACTTCCACGCCGGGCATTCGGCCAAGGCGCGCGCCATGACCGTGCGGGTCAGTTCGCCGGTCCGCCCCGTCGCTTCGGCAAGCGACATGAATTGCCCCGGTGCCAGCCAGCGCTCGCCATCGGGACTCCAGCGCACAAACGCTTCGAGGCCGATCACGCCGCCGCTCTCGGCATCGAGGATTGGCTGGTAGACGAGCTTGAGCCGGTCGGCGAGATTGCTTTCGTTGAACAGGCGGGTGATTGCAGCGCGATCCTGCAGCTCGGCCTCGTCGTCCGGGCTGAAGACGACGACGGCGCCATCGGAAAGCTCCTTGGCCTTGTAGAGCGCGGCGTCGGCCCGTTCGAGGCAATCGCTGACGCTGCGCCCGTCCATGCGATGGACGCCAATGGAGCCGGAAAAGCGCAGCACTGCACCGCCGTGCAGCACCGGGGCGCGCAGTGAATCCGAAAGCGCCGTACCGATCGCAAAGGCGGCTGCGTGATCAAGCGAAGGATCGAGCACCACGGCGAATTCATCGCCTCCAAGCCGGCCGAAGCAGCGCACACGCTCCATTCCGCCAAGCCGATTCGCCACGGCCTGGAGCACGGCATCGCCTGCCGCGTGGCCATAGGTATCGTTGATGTGCTTGAACCCGTCGAGGTCGATCAAGGCAAGCCATGCCCGTTGCACGCCCCTGCCGCTGCGTTCGATATCCTCGGCCAGCCGATCGAGGATGGCGCGACGGTTGAGACCCCCGGTCAGGGGATCGATGGTTGCCTGGAGCAGGTTCTCCTGCGCCAGCCGCGCCGCTTCGCGCTCTCGCCGGGTCAATTGCTGACGCGACAGTTCAAGCCGCACAAAATCGCGGTGGTGGCCGTTGGTGATCAGCAGCAGCAAGGTCGTCACCACCACTTGCACCAGCACGACCATGACCGCATTCGGATGCCCGCTGAAGAGGATCTGGCCAGTGGTCGGGATCGTTGTCGCAATCGCGATGCGCAATGCCGTCATGGGCGAATGGCCGAGGCCGAGAATCCCGGAAAACAGCGTAACGGCAAAGATATAGTGGATGAAGGATTGCGCTTCCCAATCGCCATGGACGTAGAGCGCCATGCCCCACAGGGCGAACAGGAAACTGGCGAATGCTCCCAGCCAGCTCATCGAGGCGAGATCACGCCGGAGAACCGCCGTTGCACGCCGCTCGACCGCTGCCGGTCGCCAGTAATATGCCCGCCACAGCGCAAAGCCGCCGAGGAATATCGGCCCCGGCGCGATCAGCCAGACGGGCGCGATATGGCGAAACCGGAATGCCACAAGCAGCATGTCGAAGACGACGACGAGATAGAGAAGCGGCAGGCGATGCGACAGGCTTCGCGCATAGGCGAGCGTGAAATTGTCGCCCTCGCGCTGCTGCCAGCTGGAAGAGAAGGGACGCGCATTGCGCAGCGGACGGCCGAAGCGCCGTCCGCGAGCGACAAGACTGCGCAACCCGGTAAACATGGCTGCGCGGATAGCACCAAGGCAGTTAACAGCGCGTAAGGGTCAATTCCGAATCGGGTCTATCTGGCGTGGCAAATCATCGCCTTAGCTTTACGCGGAAAGCGCCGCGACCAGTTCCTTGACCTTCTTTTGCCGCCACTGCGGCAGGGGTGCGACGAGCCAGTAACCCTTGCGTGATGTCACGGGTTCGCCCTGCACGACCACGCGGCCCATGCCGATCGCATTGTCGACCAGTTGATAGGGCACGTGCGCCCGGCCCAGCCCGGCGCTTGCTGCGCTGATCGCGGTTCCGGCGTCGCCGACCGAGAAGCCGACATCGCCGCCGCCCGGTGCAGGATCGCCGGGCCAGCCGATCCACGGGCAATCGGGCGCGGCATCGGGCGCGGCCACCGTCACCATCAGCGGCTGGCCCAATGCGATGCCTTCCAGTTCGCCCGGCCCCTCGGCCCAACGCACCGCAAGGTCGAGATTGGCTTCGGTGAAGTCGATATCGGCATCGCCTCCCACGAGCGAGAAGCGCATCTGCGGATTGCCGGCGCGAAACGCCGCAAGGCGGGGTGACAGCCACGCGGCGAAGAAGTCGCGCGGGCAGGCGATCGTGTAGACATGGCTCGATTGCCCGGCCTGCATCGCCTGCACGCCTTCTTCAAAGCGCAGGAAGCCTTCGCGGATCGCATCGAGACCGGCAATCGCCTCGTCGGTGAGTTCAAGGCCCTTCGAAGTGCGGCGGAACAGCACGACACCGAGCAGGTCTTCCAGCGCGCGGATCTGCTGCCCGACCGCCGCCGGCGTCACCGCCAGTTCGTCGGCGGCGCGCGTGAACGAGAGGTGCCGGGCCGCAGCGTCAAGCACGCGCAGGCCATTGAGAGGGAGATGGGTCCGCTTCATTGCGAACCGGATTTAGTTCGCCGGAGCCGGTGCCGCCAGAGGAAAGAACGGAATCGCCACATCGAACAACGAGCCATCGGCACGCTGCATCGTGTAATGGCCCTCCATGCTGCCATGGTGGGTGCCAAGCGGGCAGCCGGAGACGTAGTCGTGGCTCTGCCCCGGCTGCAGGACGGGCTGTTCGCCGACGACGCCGTCGCCATCGACGAAGTTGATCATGCCCCGCCCGTCGGTGATCCGCCAATGGCGCGACAGCAGTTGCACCGGCTGGTCGCCATCGTTCTCGAGACGGATATGATAGACCCAGAACCATTTGCCTGCTTCCACCCGCGACTGTTCGGGGAGGAAGTTCACGGCGACTCGCACCGTGACGCCTTCGGTGATGGCGGCATGCTGGAAGAGCTGCTTCATGCCCATCAAACTATCGCAAACCGCCAGATGTTCCAACGCCGATGTGCAACTTTGTGCCGCCTGCCCATGAAGGCATTGCCCAAAAAGGGTGGCAGGCGCAGAGGATGACGCAATGCTGATCCGCGCCCCTGCCATTCTCTGCTCGGTCCTGCCCAACGGCGAACACGGCGCGATCATCCGCGTGCTGACCGCCGACCACGGCCTTGCCGCCGCCTATGTCGCCGGGGCGCGGGGGCGCGAACTGCGGCCCGTGCTGATCCCTGGGAACCTGATCGAGGTTGAAGTGCGCTCACGCACGGCTTCGCAACTGCCATCTGCCCGCGTCGAGCTCGTGGCAAGTCGGGGGCCGTGGCTGTCGGAACCATTGCCCAGCGCGGGGATCGGCTGGGCCTGCGCGCTGACGGCAGCGACCTTGCCCGAAGGCCACCCTTACCCGGTGCTCTACGAGTCGCTCGTCGCCTTGCTCGATGCGATCTGCCATGCCCCCTCGGCCCGAGGATGGGCACGGGTCCTGGCTGGCTACGAAGTGCTGCTGCTGCGCGAGGTCGGATATGGCACGGCCCCAGCCCCTCCGCCAGACGAGCAATGGCCCGATCTGCTGGCCCGTCTGGAGCGTCAGGGCAAGGCCATCGCCAACCGCCTGCTTGCCGATCGCACGCGCGATGTTATGGGGGCGCGCGCGATTCTGCTCGGCCGCCTGAGAAGGATTGGCTTCGACGCATAAGCGGCGAGCGAGTGCAGGGACGAAGGGGTATTTCATGAAGATTGCGGTTCTGCCCGGTGATGGCATCGGTCCCGAGGTGACGCGTGAAGCGGTCCGCGTGATCGAAGCGCTCGGCCTGCCCGACATCGAGATGAAGGAAGCCCCGGTCGGCGGCGCGGCCTACAAGGCCTATGGCCATCCCCTCCCGGCGGAGACTTTGGAGATCGCCCGCCTTTCGGATGGCATCCTGTTCGGTGCAGTAGGCGATCCCGATTGCGATTCGCTCGAACGCCACCTGCGCCCGGAACAGGCGATCCTTGGCCTGCGCAAGGAACTGACGCTGTTCGCCAACCTGCGTCCAGCCAAGGTCTTTGCCGGCCTCGAAGGACATTCCGCCCTGCGCCCCGAGGTGGCCGGCGCGATCGACATGGTCATCGTGCGTGAGCTGAATGGCGACGTCTATTTCGGCGAAAAGGGCTTCCGCACTGCCGCCAACGGTGACCGCGAGGGCTACGACGTCATGTCGTACAACGAATCCGAAGTGCGCCGGATCGCCCATGTCGGCTTCCGCACCGCGATGGGCCGCGCCAAGCGCCTGTGCTCGGTCGACAAGGCCAACGTGCTCGAAACCAGCCAACTGTGGCGCGACGTGGTGATCGAGGTGGCCAGGGAATATCCCGAGGTCACGCTCGAGCACATGTACGTCGACAACGCCGCGATGCAGCTCGTCCGCGCGCCGGGCAAGTTCGACGTCGTGCTGACCGGCAACCTGTTCGGCGACATTCTCTCGGACCAGGCCTCGATGTGCGTAGGCTCGATCGGCCTGCTTGCCTCGGCTTCGCTCGGCGAGCGCCAGACCGCGCACGGCACCTTCGGCCTTTACGAGCCGATCCACGGTTCGGCCCCCGACATCGCTGGCCAGGGTCTTGCCAATCCGATGGCAACGATCCTTTCGGCGGCGATGCTGCTGCGCCACTCGCTGGGGCTGGCAGCAGCGGCAGACCGGGTGGAGGCCGCCGTGGCCAGGACTCTGGCCGATGGCGTGCTGGGCCGCGATCTTGGCGGTAGCGCCGGGACGACGGAAGTAGGTGACGCGGTGCTCGCAAGGCTCTAAAGGCCCCGTCCGATGCTCCAGCTAGCCGTTATCCTTCCGACCTATCGTGAACGCGCGAACATCGCGCCGATGGTCGCGCGTCTCGACGCTGCGCTGCAGGGCGTGGCGTGGGAAGCGATCTTCGTTGACGACAACAGCCCCGATGGCACCGCCGACGAGGCGCGCCGCATTTCGCTTACCGATCCGCGCGTCCGCGTGATCGAGCGGATCGGTCGCCGCGGCCTTGCCTCGGCTGCGATCGAGGGCATGTGCGCCACGGCTGCCCCGATCGTCGCGGTGATGGACGCTGACCAGCAGCATGATCCCGAACTGCTGCCCAAGATGCTCGCTGCGGTCGAAAGCGGCGAGTATGACCTCGCTTATGCCTCGCGCTTTGCGGAAGGTGCGAGTACCGAGGAATGGGGCCGTCCCGACCGCGTCAAGGCGTCGGGCCTGGCCAACCGCATCGCCAACAAGGTGACCGGCGTCGAACTGTCGGACCCGATGAGCGGCTATTTCATGCTTCGCACCGAAACGCTGCGCGCGGACGCGCACCGTCTGTCCGGCGTCGGCTTCAAGATCCTGCTCGATATCCTTGCGACGGTCGACCGCCCGCTCAAGGTCAAGGAATTCCCTCTCAACTTCGTCGCCCGCATCGAGGGCGAGAGCAAGCTGGACCAGACCGTAGTGTTCGAATTCCTCGTAGGCCTGTACGACAAGTGGCTCGGCCGCATCATCCCGACACGCTTCGCGCTGTTCGGCACCGTTGGCGCCATGGGCGTCGCGGTGCAACTGGGCGCGCTGTGGGTGCTGCTCAAGGTCATTGCCGGCGAACGCTTCGTCTATGGCAACTGGTCGGAAAGCGCGACCTTCAACACCGCCAACACGCTGGCGGCGATCATCGCCATGACCTTCAACTTCGTGCTCAACAACGAGCTGACCTATTCCGACAAGCGCCTGCGCGGCTTCGGCCCGCTGCTGCGCGGGTGGGCGCAGTTCGGCCTGACTTGTTCACTGGGCCTGCTGACCAACGTCGGTTCGGCTGCCGTGCTCAAGACCATCGGCTTCCACAGCGTGGTCGCGGTGATCGTCGGCATCGTGCTCGGCTCGGTGTGGAACTTCGCGCTGTCCTCGCGCTTCGTCTGGGGCAAGTACTGATTTGCGCGCGGTCGCGGGGCTTCCGGGACCGCAAGCGTTTCTGCTCGGGTTGACCGGCGCAGGGGCTCTGTTCAGCCTGATCGATACGCCTTACCCGGCACTCGCGCCGCTCCAGAACCTGCCGACGCCGTTCATCGTTGCCATGCTCTGGCTCGCGCTGCGTCGTTGGCCCATGCCGACAAGCGCGATCATGTGCATCGCGGCATTCATGGCGCTGCACACCATCGGCGGGCGCTACATCTACTCGTACGTGCCCTACGAGCAGTGGCTGGGCGCACTTGGCCTGCCCTCGATCGACCATGCTTTCGGCTTGGGTCGCAATTCATGGGACCGGCTCGTTCATTTCAGCTTCGGCGCCTTGTGGGCCTGGCCCATCGCCTGCTGGCTTGCGCGCCATCGCGGGCTTTCGCCTGCGCTGGCCACCTACATCGCGGTGGAGTTCGTGCTGGCAGGCAGCGCGCTTTACGAAATCTTCGAGTGGCAGCTTACCGTGGTCATGGCCGGGCCGGATGCAGATGCGTATAACGGGCAGCAGGGCGATGTGTGGGACCCGCAGAAGGACATGGCGATTGCGGGGCTTGGCGCTCTGACCACCGCAGTCTGGCTACGGCTGCGCGCTATTTCCAGCTATTGAGCCAGGTGTAGTCCCGGTAGGAATCCTTGCGCGGTAGTTCGCCTGCCGAAAGGATCGGGTAGAAGCCGATAAACAGCCCGAACGACAGCACCAGCGTCACCTTGGTCGGCCAGCGCAGGCCCAGATCCCACCACTCGCCCAGGACCAGAGCAAGGGCGGCCAGCAGGAAGCAGCTGGCCAGCATGTAATGGTAGTAGAACTGCACCGGCTTGCCGTTGATCGCCCAGAAGCCGACGAGCAGGACATAGGCGGCGAAGACCAGCAGGTGGAGCCGCTTTGCCCCACCCTTCATGCCTTTGAACCCGTCCCACGCACAGAACAGCAGCGCGGGCAGCCCGGCAAGTATCGTGAACGGATTGCCGATCATCAGCACACCACGCTGCGCACCATCGACCTCTTCATAAAGGAACCAGATCGCCCGGATGTTGGCCACCCACTGCCACCACACGCTCATGTAGGTGTGCGGCTTCTTCACGCTGTCCTGCAGTTCCAGCATGTATTGCTGCCAATGCCACAGCCCGCCTACGGTCATCGGCTGCTTTTCATAGAAGAAGGCGGGCAGGAAGGTGGCAAGATAGACCACCACCGGGACCACCCCCAGCCATAACGCCGCCTCGACCAGCGAGACACCTGGCACCGGTCCGGCCTCGCGCGAGGCCCACAGGAGGCCACTCCTCCTGCCCTTCAGCGCCTCCCTGCGGTTCAGTGCAAAGACCAGTCCCGGCAGCGGCAGCAGAAGCGCGCCATTCCACTTTGCGCCCAGCGAAAGCCCCATGAATACGCCCGCCAGCAGCAGGTGAGACCGCGCCAGCAAGGCCCTGCCGGAAGGATTGCGCCAGGCGAGCGCCCATTGCCACATGGCCAGCGCCATGAACCCGGCCATCGCCATGTCGAGCAGGGCAATCCGCGACATCATGAACCAGATGAAGTCCGTTGCCAGCAGCAGGCCGAACAAGACCGTGGCCGAACGGGAAAAGCTCGCCCACCACAGCGCCCGCATCATTGCCCAAAGCCCGAGCCCGCCAAGCACGGCCGAGGGGAAGCGCCAGCCGAACGGGGTATCGCCGATCAGTTGCATCGACCAGGCGATCAGTTGCTTGGCCAGCAGGGGATGCTCAGGGTTCAGCCGCGACGTCAGGTCGATCAGCCGCCTTGCCGCGGGCAGGTAATGCACCTCGTCGAACATCGGCTTTGACGGAATGCCGAGCCGGTGCAGCACGAGGAGGAAGAACGCGGACGCGATGACCGCGCACCAGAATGCAGGGTCTTTCTCGCGCGGGGCTGCGGTCTGGAACTGTTGCGTCATGCGTCCTGACCGATAGGGCGCGCAGGGCCGCTTCGCAATCCCGCCGCTTGCGCGCAGCCGTCCGGAAAACTAAGGCGGCTGGCATGAAGAGAACTGCTGGCCAGGACCGTTCGATCACGCAGAAGTGGCGTCCCGCAACGCAAGCCGTGCGCGGAGGCACGTGGCGTTCGGAAATGGGCGAAACGTCCGAAGCGCTGTTCCTCACCTCCGGCTTTACCTACGACGATGCCGCAACGGTTGCCGCACGCTTCGCCGGCGAGGCGGAAGGCATGACCTATTCGCGCCTGCAGAACCCCACGGTGCAGATGCTGGAAGAGCGCATCGCCCTGATGGAAGGAGCCGAGGCGTGCCGCACGCAGGCCACCGGCATGGCGGCGATGACCACCGCCCTGCTCTGCCAGCTTTCGGCCGGGGACCACATCGTCGCCGCCAAGGCCGCATTCGGTTCGTGCCGCTGGCTGGTCGACAACCTGCTGCCGCGCTTCGGCATTACCGGCACCACGATCGACGCTTCGGACAACGCTGCGTGGGAAGCCGCGATCAGGCCAAACACCAAGGTGTTCTTCTTCGAAAGCCCGGCCAACCCGACGATGGACATTGTCGATCTCGAGTTCGTCTGCGCGCTCGCCAAACGCCACGGCATCACCACCGTGGTCGACAACGCCTTTGCCACCGCTGCTCTGCAGCGCCCGATGGACTTCGGCGCGGATGTCGTCGCCTATTCAGCCACCAAGATGATGGATGGCCAGGGCCGCGTCATGGCTGGCGCGGTGTGCGGTTCGGCCGAGTGGATCAACAACGTCCTGCTGCCGTTCCAACGCAACACCGGTCCGAACATCGCCGCGTTCAACGCCTGGGTCGTCCACAAGGGCCTCGAAACGCTTGACCTGCGCATCCACCGCCAGAGCGAGAACGCGCTCAAGGTGGCGAGCTTTGTCGAAGCCCGCGTGCCCCGTCTGCTCTATCCGTTCCTGCCCAGCCATCCGCAGTACGAACTGGCACGCAAGCAGATGAAGGCGGGCGGCACCATCTTCTCGTTCCACCTCGATGGTGGGCTGAAGCAGGCCCACGCCGTTCTAGATGCGCTGCAATTGATCGACATCTCGAACAACATCGGCGATTCGCGCTCGCTGATGTGCCATCCGGCCTCGACCACGCATTACGGCGTCGGCCCGGAAACCCGCGCCGACATGGGCGTGGGCGAAGGCATGCTGCGCCTCAATGTCGGCCTTGAGGACCCCGATGACCTGATCGAGGATCTCGACCAGGCCCTGCGGGCCGCGGGTTTGTGAAACCATCTGCCTGAAATTGCGCCAATTCGGTTGCATCGCGCCACCCTTGCCGTAAATAGGCAGCCGGGTGGGGTCGCAACGGAGCAAGCTGCTTTGCTGGCCGAGGCCCATCTATCTGCCATAATCCAGTCTTCCGATGATGCGATCATCAGCAAGGACCTGCAAGGGACAGTCCTGAGCTGGAACCCGGCGGCCACGCGCATCTTCGGATTTGCGGAAGCGGACATGATCGGCCAGTCGATCCGGCGCCTGATCCCGGAAGATCGGCAGGCCGAAGAAGACGATATCCTTGCTCGCATAGCGCGTGGGGAGCGGGTGAAGAGCTTCGACACCGTCCGCCAGCGCCAGGACGGAGCCCTCATCTCCGTCTCGCTCACGGTCTCACCGATCTACGACCAGGCAGGAAAGATCGTCGGCGCAAGCAAGATCGCCCGCGACATCACCGCTCGCGAGGAAGGCCAGCGCGCCTTGCGCGAAAGCGAGATGCGCTTCCGCATGCTGGCCGACAACATCACCCAACTGGCATGGGTTGCCGACCGGTCCGGTTGGATAGGTTGGTACAACAAGCGCTGGTATGACTACACCGGCCTTGCAGAAGGCGATTGCGACGGCTGGGGCTGGGATCAGGTCCATCACCCGGACCACCTCGAAAGGGTCCTTGCACACTTCAAGACCAGCATAGAATCCGGGGTGGAGTGGGAGGACACCTTCCCTTTGCGATCGTGCGACGGGGAATACCGCTGGTTCCTGTCGCGCGCGCTACCCATTCGCGACGCTTCGGGCGCGATCCTCTACTGGTTCGGCACCAATACCGATGTGACCGACATGCTCGAGAAGGAAGAGCAGATTCGCGTTCTCCTGATGGAGGTGAACCACCGCTCGAAGAACCTGCTTGCCGTCGTTCAGGCCCTTGCCCGCCGTTCGGGCTGCCAGGACCCGGATTTCCTGCACCGCTTCGAACGCCGCCTCGCCAGCCTCTCGGCCAATCAGGACTTGCTGGTCCGACGCGGCTGGTCGACCATCCTCATGGATGAGCTGGCCGAGGCCCAGTTGGCGATACTGGGGCGCGAGGCGCGGGCGCAGATCGAATTGCGTGGAGCCTCGATTCCCCTCAGCCCCCGCAGCGCCGAGATCATCGGCATGGCGTTGCACGAGCTTGCCACCAATGCGCTCAAGTACGGCGCCCTGGCCGCGCCGGCAGGCAAAGTCGTGCTGTGCTGGGAGGAAACCGCAGATCGCTTCGTCATCGACTGGCGTGAGAGCGGCGTGCCCCTGATGTGCGTGCCGACGCATCACGGGTTTGGTACCACGCTGATGCGGCATATCCCGGCCCGAAGCCTCGATGCCGAAGTGACCATCGATTACGCGCCGACCGGGTTGCACTGGCGGCTGGATTGCTCGCTCGCCACGGCAAGGATGCTGGAAAGCTGAACCTCAGGCGGCGCGCCGGCCTTCACAGTGTTCTGCTTCTACCTCGGCCTTGGAAGTTGCCTCTTGCTTGTCCTGCGTGATCAGGCGGTTTTCCGCCCGCCCCATTGTCCAGTTCTTGCCGAGACGGACCTTGCTGTTGGGCGCACACCAGATCTCGCCCGACTCATCGAGCGCCGTGACCCAGATGAGATTGTGCTCCTGGCCATAGTCGATCATCCCGATCGCATAGCCATCGCCCTTGCCCAGCACGTGCAAGGGAATTGTCGGATTGAGTTGCGTAAACACGGTTGTCTTCCTGCAGTGCGCCGTCGGGCGCCAACTTGATGCAGGTTAAATCCGCGAAACGGGAAACGGGTTCCTCACTCGCCCTTTGAGGCAGCCTCAAGCGCGGCGATGCGGGCCTTGAGCGCTTCCACTTCCTCACGCGCGGAAGCAGCCAGTTCCTTGACCGCGTCGAATTCCTCGCGGCTGACGAAATCGAGGCCTCCGAAGATTTCCTTGGCCTTCTCGCGCGCGTTTTCGCCCGCCTCGCGGCCCATGCCCGCAATCGTTCCTGCCGCGCTGTTCAGCAGCTTGACGAAGTCGGCGATCATCGGGTTTTCACTCTGCATGGGCTTGGGTCCTGGCTGGCATTCGGTTCCCGCTATGTGGGCCGCCATCAAGCCTTGCGCAAGTGGCCGGACAGGTCAGATTTCGACGCGCTCGGTCGTCACGGTGCCGAATGCGCCATCGGCATCGGGGTTCAACCGGCCGAACTCGAACGTCAGCACCGAAGCGAAGCAGACCCACGCGAGATATGGCAGCAGCAGCATGCCCGCGACCGGGCGCACGCGCCAGAACAGCACCACCGTCAAGACGATCGCCACGGCCATGGCAACGGTGATCCAGAACGCCACCGTGATCTGGTGCAACGCGAAGAACGTAGGCGACCAGGCGAGGTTGATGAGAAGCTGGACCACGAACATCGCGACGGCAATGCCACGACCCGCCGCGCCGCGTGCCGAGAGAACCATCGCCAGCGCCAGCCCCATCAGAACATAAAGGACGGTCCAGACGATTCCGAAGGCAGCCGGCGGTGGATAGATCGACGGCTTGACCAGCGCATCGAACCACGGGTTGCCAGGGCCGCTGCCCGCAGCTTGTCCGGACAGAAACCCGAGAGCGACGACAAGGGGAATGGTGAACAGCGACCAGCGCAGAAGACTGGCGCGAAGCTGTCCCGAAGAGGCAAGATAGTTCATGGCACCCGCAAGCAACTGCGCAAAACGCGCGATTCGCCGGGGATATTGGCGAGGGGTTGCCTGCTCTGCAATCGGAAGTCGTCCCGCATTGCATCCCGCGCGGAGACACAATCCGGGGAAAACTCAGCCACGCAGCGCGGAAACCAGAAATTCGACGTTGCCTTCGGGCCCGGTGATCGGGCTCGGGACGATGCCCTGAACCTCCCAGCCTTCGCCTTCCAGCCAATCGCGCACCTCGCCGCAGACGCGTTCGTGAAGCGCGGGATCACGCACCACGCCGCCCTTGCCGACTTCGGCCTTGCCCACTTCGAATTGCGGCTTGATCAGCGCGACGAGGCGGGTCGGTCTCGTCGCCAGGGAGAGCGGCACTTCCAGCACCTTGCGCAAGGCAATGAAGCTGGCATCACAGACCACCCATGTCGCTGGTCGATCGATCTGTCCCGGCGTGAGGATGCGCGCGCTGGTCTGTTCCAGTACGGTGACGCGCGGATCCTGGCGCAGCTTCCAGGCGAGCTGGTTGGTGCCCGAGTCCACGGCAAAGACGTGCTCCGCGCCGCCTTGCAGCAGTACGTCGGTGAAGCCGCCGGTCGAACTGCCGATGTCCATCGCGGTGACGCCGGATGGATCGAGGCCGAAATGCTCGATGGCGTGGGCGAGCTTGATGCCGCCGCGCGAGACCCAGGGGTGATCGCGTCCACGCACATCCAAGGCGGCATCGAGAGCGAGCGCCTGCCCGGCCTTGGCGATCCTGGTCTCGCCCGAGTAGACCAGCCCGGCAAGGATCAGGGCCTGCGCGCGCGCGCGGCTTTCGACCAAGCCCCGTTCGACGAGCAACTGGTCCACGCGAAGCTTGGATGCGCCGGGCTGTTTGGGGGGGCGGGTTGAGGTCACGGCGCGTTCCTTCCATAACTGCACCATGAAGATCAACCATGCACACCGCCCCCGCCTCGTTTTATCCGGTGCGCTGGCTTTCGTCCTGCCATTGGCCCTTTCCGCCTGCGCCGCGCCGACGGTGGTCCCGCAAGCCGCGCCGCCGCCGGCCCCCAGGCCAACCCAGGCACCGCCCCCGCCGCCACCTGCGCAGACTTTCAAGGACTGGCGCGATGCGCCACAGACCGTGGGCAACTGGCGCTATGAGCCGGGGGTCGCCCGTTTCGGCCCGGGCGAGGCCACACTGTTCGCCATGGCCTGCAACCGCGCCGCCGCAACGATGAGCCTGATCCGCACCGGCACTTCCACCGTGCCGCTGCCGATGACGGTGGCAACCACCAGCGATATCCGCCCGCTTTCGGCCGATCCGGCGCCGCAGGGCCAGCCGCAACTGGTGGCAACGCTGCCCTCGCGCGATCCGCTGCTGGATTCCATGGCGTTCAGCCGCGGTCGCTTTGCCGTCGAGGTGAACGGCTTGCCGACGCTCTACCTGCCAGCCTGGGCCGAAGTGGGGCGGGTGATCGAGGATTGCCGGAAATAACACGATCCGCCTGCATGGCCGCCTGCATGGCCAGTTGCCTATCCGGTTGCAGGGGTGACCATACTGCAGGCGCGAAGCGGAGATTGTGACGACAATTTTTTTTCGATCAAGTCTTGTTGTTTTGCCATGGATGAATCACATTCAGAACAAGGCCGGTGAGAATACAAACTCCCGGTCCAGCAGGCCCAACAGCCTGTGACTTTGGCTCAACAGCGCGAAAGGAGGTGATCCGATGTCTCATGGTTCAGCAGAGAGGTCGGTACAGTCCCGCGCGAGGCATTATCGCTGAGTTTCGATTAAGCGATAAAGGCTTCGTGGGCGGCACTTCCGGCCGCTGACCATGCGAAGGGCCGCTCGGATTGACCGACGCGGCCCTTCACATTTATTACATTCCCCTTGCCTTTCGCGCAATAATAGTTCACGGCGCTGCTTCCTCGATTCTAGCGCAAGGACTGCCCCATGGCGACGCTCGCCGACACCGGCCTCACTTTCACCAAGCATCCGCACCCGGCTCCGGTTGCTGCGGACGTGCGGGCGCAAGTGCTGGCGAACCCCGGCTTCGGCACCGCCTTCACCGATCACATGGTCGAGATCGACTACGCCGAGGGGACCGGCTGGCACGACGCTCGCGTCGTTCCCTATGGCCCCATCGCGCTCGATCCTGCGGCTGCAGTGCTGCATTATGCGCAGGAAATCTTCGAAGGGCTGAAGGCCTATCGCCTGGCCGACGGCGGCATCGCCCTGTTCCGTCCGGAAGCCAATGCGCAGCGCTTCAATGCGTCTGCGCGCCGCCTCGCCATGCCCGAACTGCCGGAAGAGCTGTTCGTCGATGCCGTGCGCCAGCAGGTGCTGGCCGACAAGGACTGGTTCCCTACTGTGGAGGGCGGCTCGATGTACCTGCGCCCGTTCATGTTCGCCAGCGAGGCGTTCCTGGGCGTGCGGCCTGCGAAGCAGTACAAGTTCATGGTCATCGCCAGCCCGGCCGGCAACTACTTCAAGTCGGGCGCGCCGGCGGTTTCAATCTGGGTTTCGGACTATACGCGTGCTGCCCCCGGCGGCACCGGCGCGGCCAAGTGCGGCGGCAACTATGCCGCCAGCCTCGTGCCCACCGCCGAAGCCTTCTCGCGCGGGCACGATCAGGTCCTGTTCCTCGATGCAGCTGAACACAAGTGGGTTGAGGAACTGGGCGGCATGAACCTGTTCTTCGTGTTCGATGACGGTTCGATCCTGACGCCTGAACTGACCGGCACGATCCTGCCCGGCATCACCCGTTCGAGCCTGCTCAAGCTTGCCGCCGAAGAGGGCCTGACCGTGCGCGAGGGCCGCTACAGCCTTGACCAGTGGAAGGCAGACGCGGCTTCGGGCAAGCTGATCGAGACGTTCGCCTGCGGAACCGCGGCGGTTGTCACGCCAGTCGGCAAGGTCGCCAGCCACGAGGGCGAGTTCACGATCGGTTCGGGCGGTCCCGGCCAGCTGACGCAGAAGCTGCGCGCCAAGCTCGTCGGCATCCAGCGCGGGGAGATTGCCGATACCCATGGCTGGGTGACGCGGATCGCCTGATAGCGAGACCTGAGAAAACGAAAAGGCCCGCCGATCCATGTGGAACGGCGGGCCTTTTTCATTGCGTCTGCCTCAGAAGTCGAACTGCGCCCGCATGCCGATGACGTCGGCGTTGTAATTGCGATCCGCACCTGCAGCGACCGCGGCATCCTTTAGCCAGAGATGGCCGTAGTCGACAATGAAGCGCACGTAGTCCGTCGGCACCCACAGCAAGGAGGCACCGACGAGCTGCTGGCGGCCGCCCAGCACGCCCCCACCAGCACCATCGACGTCGTTGAGGTCGAGCCAGTCATAGCGGGCGTTGACCTGCACCGCGCCAATGCCGCCCTTGTCTAAACCGTTCTTCGGCTTGATCCGGGTCCAGGTGCCCTCGCTTGCCTTGTAGGGCAGCGTATCCCCCTTGGTCAGGAACACGCCCGCTTCGACATAGCCGCCGTTGAAGGTGGGGTCGGCAATCCCTGCCGGACGGTTGACCTTCATCCACTGCGATTCAGCAGTGAAATGCACCGGACCGCCGGTCCAGCCCAGTTCCACGCCGTAATTCGTTTCCGACAGCGCGCTGATCGCCTTGGTATCGACGAAGCGGATGTCGGTGGTGTGGGTGAACGGGCGGGCGCGATAACGCACGGTGGCGCTGCTGTCGTTGAGGTCGTGGTAGTGCGCCGAGCCGCCGATGTGCGCCTGGCCGCCGAACAGCCTGGGCTGCAAGGCAAAGCGGCTGTCGATGGAATAGCTGTTGTCGGTATCGGCGTTGAGGTCGGTGACGTTGTCGGAGAACACGCCGACTTGCGCCAGGACCATGCCCTTCTGGTACTGTGCAGAAAGGCCGAGGCGGCGCTCGAAACCGAAGGCGGTGTTGAACGCGGCGCGCTCCATGAAGCTGGTGAACAGGTCGGACTCGGTGTCCTCCATCGATTCGAACGGTTTGTGCTGGCCGATCGTGAGCGTAAGGTTCCTGATACCGTTATAGGTGAGGTAGACGTCGGTCGGATCGACACTGCTGTTGGCGATGTCCGCCTCGATACGGTAGCCGAAGTTGCCGGGAATGGTGCCGTCGAAGCCCAGGTAGGCGCGGCGGAATTCCGTGGCGAGGCCAAGGCTCTTGCTGCCTATGGACGACGGCGCGGAGACCGAGGCGGTGTCAATTTGCAGGCGGCCGCGCGGCTTGAAGCTCCACTTGCCGGCCTTGGGGTTCTTCGGGTCCACCGGGGCTTCAATCTTCGGCCCACCATCCCAGCTGATCGCGACTGGCGGCTTGCCCGAAGCGGTCGGCGCAGGGATTGCGGCGACGGCAGTGGCGGTCGCGTCGCTCTTGGCCCTGGCTCCGGCGAGCTGGCCCTGCAAGGTCTGGATCTGCGCCTGCATCGCGGCCATTGCATCCATCTGGCTCTGCATCTGCGCCTGCATCTGCTGAAGCTGGGCCTGCATGGCGGCAATATCCGCGTTCGAGGACGCGGCCTCAGCCGGGACAGCCCAGCCAGCGGCGCAGGCAAGAGCGGTGATCGAGACGCGCGTTGCAAACTTCATGACGAATCCTTGAGCCTACCGGTTTGCGGCCAAATATGTCTGTAGTGTTACATTTTGTTGACGGTGGTTTTGCCGATTTGTCGCAAATGCTGCGGCAACGCCTCGCCCGTTGCGTTCCGGTCCTCGCCGTGGCATCGCTGATGCCTGCGTTAATCGCCCGGTTAGGGCGCTCCGGAGAGACCCAAGCATGAGCATTTCGTTCGAAGGCCGCGTCGCGATCGTTACCGGAGCAGGCGGTGGCCTTGGCCGCGCCTATGCCCTCGAACTCGCCCGACGCGGGGCGAAGGTTGTGGTCAACGATCTTGGCGGATCGCGCGATGGCACGGGCCATTCGGACGCAGCGCTCAAGGTCGTCGAGGAAATCGAGGCCATGGGCGGCGAGGCCATGTCGAACGGCGGCTCGGTCAGCGAATACGAGCAGATGGTCGAGATGGTCGCCAAGGCCAAGGAACGCTGGGGCGGCGTGCACGTGCTGATCAACAACGCCGGCATCCTGCGCGACAAGAGCTTCACCAAGATGGACCCGGCCGATTTCGAGATGGTCGTGCGCGTCCACCTGATCGGCTCGGCCTTCGCCACCAAGGCCTGCTGGGACCTGATGCGCGAACAGAACTACGGCCGCATCCTGATGACGGCATCGTCCACCGGACTGTTCGGCAACTTCGGGCAGGCCAACTATGGCGCGGCCAAGCTCGGCCTCGCCGGGCTGACCAAGACGCTCTATCTTGAAGGCGCGAAGAACAACATCAAGGTCAACACGCTGGCCCCGGTTGCCGCCACGCGCATGACCGAGGATATTTTCCCCGAGGAAGCCTTCAAGCTGTTCGGCCCCGAAAACGTCGTCCCCGCCGCGCTCTTCCTCGTCTCGGAAGACGCCCCCACCAACGCCATCGTCGGCGCAGGCGGCGGCGCGTACCACGGCGCATGGGTCACCATGAACAAGGGCGTCCTGCTGGCACCGAACGAACGAACCGTCGAAGGCTTCGCCGCCAACTGGGACAAGATCAGCGACCGCACCGGCGACTTCGCCCCGCAATCAGGCGCGGAGCAGAGCCAGGTGATCATTGGCCAGTTGCAGGCGGCGATGAAGGGGTAACTGTCCGCTTTAAAACCACGTCGTCCCGGACTTGATCCGGGACCCCGCTGCCTTTTGCGGCCTCGGTGAAAACGCAGCTTGCGGCAAGAAAAGTGGGGTCCCGGATCAGGTCCGGGACGGCCAGGAGTGATCAGTCAAACTACTCGCAGCACCACGACGATCCCGCCCTGCGGAACCTCACACCCGGCGAGCACACGCACCGCATCAGCCCGTGCGCGTGACAGGACTTCCGGCGCAACGCCTGCATCATGCACCACCACGTCCGCCTGCCCCAGCAGCCGCGCGGTGCGAAGGGTAAGGTCTTCGGGGTCGTTCGAGGTCAGGGTGATTTCGAACCGCCCGGACTGCCCTTCCGCGCCAGAAGCCAGCCAGTCAGCCACCTTCGACTCGCTCCCCCCCCGGAACAGATCGAGTTCCCCGCCCTCGTCCAGCGCCGCATCGAGGGCACGGCGGCGGTCGGCGACCGAGGACCAGCGCTTGCGCATCCCCTCGCGCGCCTCTTCCAGCGCGCGGGCCAAGGCGCCCAGCCCTTGCGGCAGCAGACGCTCCAGCCGCAGGCGCAGGATCTTGGCGAGGCCTGCCGAGGCCCCGCCCGTGCCCACGGCGATCAGCACCGGGTCACGGTCGAGGATCGAGGGCGTGGTGAAATCGCACAGCTCGGGTCGGTCGACCACGTTGACCAGCAGGCCGGCACAGCGCAGCCGGATCGCATCGCCCTGCGCCATGTCGGGATTGTCGTGCGCGATGAAGGCGAGGCGCGCGCCGTCGTCGATCCCGGCGTTGATATCGCGGTAGATCACTCCGCCCGCGCGCTCGATCAGGCGCTGCTTGGCCGCGGCGGCCTCCCCCTCGCCCAGCAGGATCACCGGCTGGCCCGCGATGCGGTGGAAGAGGGGGAGCGACTGCATCTTACTTGAGGAAGTCCGGCACGCGCTCTGCCGCCAGGATCGTCGCAGGATCGATGCGATCAGCCACCACGGCCCACTTGTCGCCATCGACCATGACTTCGGGCACCAAGGGCCGCGAATTGTAGGTGTTGGCCATCGTCGCGCCATAGGCCCCGGCGGTGCGGAACACGGCGAGATCGCCGCGCCCAACCTTGTCGATGGTGCGAGCCATGGCGAAGGTGTCCGAGCTTTCGCAGATCGGGCCGACGATGTTGGCGGTGAAGGTCTCGCCCTTCGGCTCCACCGCGGCGAAATCGTGCCAGGCATCGTAGAGCGCCGGGCGCGCCAGATCGTTCATTGCGGCGTCGACGACGACCCAGGGGTGCCCCACGCCTTCCTTCACGCGGATCACCTCGGTCACCAGCACGCCGGTGTTGCCGGTGATGACGCGGCCCGGTTCGAACATCAGGGTCACGCCCCAGTTGCCGGTCACCCGCGCGACCATCGCCGCATATTCGGCGGGCTGCGGGAACACCTCGCCCGACTTGTATGGCACACCGATGCCGCCGCCCAAGTCCATGTGCGTGACGCTATGGCCAGCAGCGCGGATCTCTTCCATCAGCCCGCCGACCTTGTTGAAGGCGGCTTCCAGCGGCTCGAGCCTGGAAAGCTGGCTGCCGATGTGCAGCGTGAGGCCGCGCATGTTCAGGCCCGGCGTCGTGGCAAGACGGCCATAGATTGCCGCCGCACGATCGAACGGCACGCCGAACTTGTTCTCGGCCTTGCCGGTGGAAATCTTGCCGTGCGTCCCGGCGTCAACGTCAGGATTCACGCGCAGCGCGGACGAGGCAACCTTGCCCATGGACGCGGCGATTTCCGCCAGTTCCAGCCCTTCTTCCTCGCTTTCGAGGTTGAACTGGCCGATCCCGGCTTCGATGCCACGGCGCATTTCGGCCGCGGTCTTGCCCACGCCCGAGAACACGATGCCATCGGGCGCCATGCCTGCCGCCAGCGCCCGTTCCATCTCGCCTCCCGAGACGACATCGGCGCCGTAGCCTTCGGCAGCCAGGACCTTGAGCACGGCGAGGTTGGGGTTGGACTTGACCGCGAAGGCGATCTTCACGTCGCGCAGCACGCCAAGGGCATCGCGGAACACGCGGGCGTGGCGGGTCAGCGTCGCGCGCGAATAAACATAGACGGGCGTGCCGACCGCCGCCGCGATCATCGGCAGGGGCACGTTCTCGGCGCAGAGCACGCCGTTGTTCAGTTCAAAATGGTCCATCGGAAATTCTCAGTCTTCGGGAGGCAGGTCGAAAGGATCGTCTTCGCGATCCTGCGAGCGGCGACGCGGCTCGACGTTGCGCGCAGGGGCTGCCTGCGCGGGGGTTTTGAGCAGATCGTCCGCGCCCGGCTGGACCTCGCGGCCATAGGGGATCGGCGGCGGCGTCTGGTCTGGCGCCAGCTTCAGCTCGGCCTTGTTGCCGCAGCCCGCCAGAGCGAGGGCGCCAAGGGTGCCGAGCAAAATGGTGCGCGAAAGCTTCAAGCCTGTTCCTCCAGCCCCAGCGCGACGCGCGCCTGGGCCACGCGCTTCCTTACCTCGTCCGGCGCGGTTCCGCCATGGCTGCAACGCGCCGCCACGCTCGCCTCGACGGAAAGCGCGGCGTAGACGCGATCGTCGATGCGCTGGTCAATGGCCTTGAGGTCCTCAATCGAGAGCTGATCGAGCGCGATGCCGCGCGATTCGGCCAGTTTCACGGCGCTGCCGGTGATGTGATGCGCCTCGCGGAACGGGATGTTGGCCTGCCGCACCAGCCAGTCGGCGAGGTCGGTCGCCGTGGCATAGCCGAGTTCGGCGGCGGCGCGCATCCGGTCGGTGCGGAACTTCGCCTCGGCCACCATACCGGTCATCGCGGCGATCGACAGGGCGAGCAGGCTTGCGGCTTCGAACACCGGCGGCTTGTCGTCCTGCATGTCCTTCGAATAGGCCAGCGGCAGGCCCTTCATCGTGATCATCAGGGCGGTCAGGCAACCAACGATCCGTCCGGAATGCCCGCGCACCAGTTCGGCGGCATCGGGGTTCTTCTTCTGCGGCATGATCGAACTGCCGGTCGACAGGCTGTCAGGCAGCGTCACGAAGCCGAAGGGCTGGCTCGCCCAGATGATGAACTCCTCGGCCAGCCGCGAAAGGTGCAGCGAGCACTGCGCCGCCGCCATCAGGTAATCGAGCGCGAAATCGCGGTCTGACACCGAATCAAGGCTGTTATCGGTCGGCCCGTCAAAGCCGAGCGCCTCGGCGGTACGGAAGCGGTCGATGGGAAAGCCGGTTCCGGCCAGCGCCGCCGAACCCAGCGGGCTGCGGTTCATGCGGCTGCGCGCATCGGCAAAGCGCGAACGATCCCGCCCGATCATCTCGTAATAGGCCATCAGGTGATGGCCAAGCGTGACGGGCTGCGCGGTCTGCAGGTGGGTGAAGCCGGGCATGATCGATGCGGCGTGTTCGCCTGCGCGGCTTACCAGCGCCACCTGCAACTGCTTGAGGCCAAGCTCGGCCTGGTCCATCGCATCGCGCACCCACAGGCGGAAGTCCGTCGCCACCTGATCGTTGCGGCTGCGCGCGGTGTGGAGGCGCCCTGCCGCCGGGCCGATCAGTTCGGCAAGGCGGCTTTCGGTGGTCATGTGGATGTCTTCGAGGTCCCAGTTCTCGGGCACCCCGTTGGCTTCATACTCCGCCGCGACCTGATCCAGCCCTTGCGCGATCAGCGCAGCATCCTCGGCCGAGACGATTCCCTGCGCACCCAGCATGTCCACATGGGCCTTTGACGCGGCGATGTCTTGCCGCCACAGCGCCTTGTCGAAGGGAATCGAGGCGTTAATCTCGCGCATGATCGCCGAGGGACCGCCTGCGAAGCGCCCGCCCCACATCTGGTTGGAGCCTGATTTGTCGCCCATGTCCGTCTATTCGCCCAAAGTGCTGTTGCTCGTGGCGGCCCTTGCCGTTGCGGGGTGCGATAGGCAAGCGCCGAGCGACTCGCAACCGCAGAGCAGCGCGGCACCTACGGAATCTGTCGCCAAGGGCGAATTCAATGGCACGCTCGACATCGCCAATCGCGGCAAGGACATGCCCGACTTCACCGTGACCGATCCGTCGGGCAAGACGCTCAAGTTGCGCGATCTCAAGGGCAAGCCGGTGCTGGTCAACCTCTGGGCGACATGGTGCGGGCCATGCGTCCTCGAGATGCCGATGCTCGACAAGCTGGCAGCGGACAACGCGGGCAAGCTCCGCGTCCTCACGGTATCGCAGGACATCGAAGGAGGGGCGAAGGTCGCACCGTTCTACGCCGAGAGGAAGTTCGCCAAGCTGGAACCCTGGCTCGACACCGAGAACAACCTCGGTTTCTTCTACGAGACGGGAATGCTGCCGACGACGGTGCTCTACGACAGGGATGGCAAGGAAGTCTGGCGCATGATCGGCGCGCATGACTGGTCGGGTCCACGCACCGCCGCGATGCTCGCCGAAACCCTCGAGAAGTAGGCCGTTGGCGCAGGGGAGTTGGCCCTTTGCCCCTGAGAGTTGGGGATGAGTTGGGGGAAACTTGCCCCAGAGTTCAGGAGAGTTGGAAACGGAATGGTTTGACATTCGCTCACGTGCCACTAGAGCGGCCGGCGGGCCACGCGGTCCCAACGCCGCGCGTGCTCTCTGCAAGGAGAGACTACAATGTCTGCTACGATTCCGGCTCGCAAGCCTGCGCGCCCCTTCTTCTCGTCCGGTCCCTGCGCAAAGCCGCCCGGATACTCCCCCGAAAAGCTCAGCACCGAATCGCTCGGCCGGTCACACCGCGCCAAGATCGGCAAGACGCGCCTGCAGTATTGCATCGACCTGATGCGCGAAGTGCTGCAGCTGCCCGATACGCACCGCATCGGCATCGTTCCGGGGTCTGACACTGGCGCTTTCGAAATGGCGATGTGGACGATGCTGGGCGCCCGCCCCGTCACCACGCTGGCATGGGAATCATTCGGTGAAGGTTGGGTCACCGATGCCGCCAAGCAGCTCAAGCTCGATCCCACGATCCTGCGCGCCGACTATGGCCAGATCCCCGATCTGAACGCGATCGACTGGTCGAACGACGTGCTGTTCACCTGGAACGGCACCACCTCGGGCGTGCGCGTGCCGAACGCCGATTTCATCCCGGAAACCCGCGAAGGCCTCTCGTTCGCCGACGCGACTTCGGCTGTCTTCGCCTACGACATCGACTGGTCGAAGATCGACGTTGCCACCTTCTCCTGGCAGAAGGTCCTTGGCGGCGAAGGCGGCCACGGCGTGCTGATCCTGGGGCCCCGCGCGGTCGAACGGCTCGAAACCTACACCCCTGCATGGCCGCTGCCGAAGGTGTTCCGCCTTGTTTCAAAGGGCAAGCTGGCCGACGGCGTGTTCAAGGGCGAAACGATCAACACCCCCTCGATGCTCGCCGTCGAAGACGCGATCTTCGCGCTCGAGTGGGCCAAGGGTCTGGGTGGGCTGAAGGGCCTCCAGGCGCGCAGCGATGCCAATGCGGCAGCGCTCGACAAGATCGTCGAAGAGCGTTCGTGGCTCTCGCATCTGGCCGCTGACGAAGCGACGCGGTCGAAGACCTCGGTCTGCCTCTCGGTCGAAGGCGCTGACGCAGATTTCATCAAGAAGTTTGCAGGCCTGCTCGAAAAGCAGGGCGCGGCCTATGACATCGCCGGTTACCGCGATGCCCCGGCGGGCCTTCGCATCTGGTGCGGCGCGACCGTCAATGCCGAGGACATCGCCGATCTCGGCCCGTGGCTCGACTGGGCCTACGAGACGACCAAGGCCGAACTGGCTGCGGCCTGATCAAGGCTTGGCGCTGCTGCAGGGTAGCGCCAAGACCTTCCCGTTCTTCCAGTCGTCACCCTGTCCTTGGTTCAGGGTCCATCTCTCCCCCTCAACCGACATTTCGGGCCGAGGGATGGATGCTGAAACGAGTTCAGCATGACGGTGTCTCATTCTGATGGATTGGATCGAAACATGACCAAGCCCAAGGTTCTCATTTCCGACAAGATGGATCCCAACGCCGCCCGCATCTTCACCGAGATGGGCTGCGACGTCGACGTGATCACCGGCGAAACCCCGGAACAGCTGATCGCCCGCATCGGCGAATACGATGGCCTCGCCATCCGTTCCTCGACCAAGGTGACCAAGGCGATCCTCGATGCCGCCACCAACCTCAAGGTCATCGGCCGTGCCGGCATCGGCGTCGACAACGTCGACATCCCCTACGCCTCGTCCAAGGGCGTGGTGGTGATGAACACCCCGTTCGGCAACTCGATCACCACCGCCGAACACGCCATCGCGATGATGTTCGCACTGGCCCGCCAGATCCCGGAAGCCAACGCGCAGACGCAAGCTGGCCTGTGGCCGAAGAACGGCTTCATGGGCGTTGAAGTCACCGGCAAGACATTGGGCCTGATCGGCGCTGGCAACATCGGCTCGATCGTTGCCAGCCGCGCGCTTGGCCTCAAGATGAAGGTTGTCGCCTTCGACCCCTTCCTGACGCCCGAGCGCGCCGTGGAAATGGGCGTCGAAAAGGCCGACCTCGACACGCTGCTGGCCAAGGCGGACTTCATCACGCTGCACACGCCGCTGACCGACCAGACCCGCAACATCCTCAGCCGCGAGAACCTCGCCAAGTGCAAGAAGGGCGTGCGCATCATCAACTGCGCGCGTGGCGGCCTGATCGATGAAGCCGCACTCAAGGATGCTCTGCATTCGGGCCAGGTCGCAGGCGCCGCGCTCGACGTGTTCGAAACCGAACCCGCCAAGGAATCGCCGCTGTTCGGCACCCCGAACTTCATCTGCACCCCGCACCTCGGCGCGAGCACGACCGAAGCGCAGGTCAACGTCGCGCTTCAGGTGGCCGAGCAGATGGCCGATTTCCTCGTGACGGGCGGCGTCACCAACGCGCTCAACATGCCCTCGCTCTCGGCCGAGGAAGCGCCGAAGCTCAAGCCCTACATGGCGCTGGCCGAAAAGCTCGGCAAGCTGGTGGGCCAGCTCGCGCACGACAACCTGACCAAGATCGCCATCGAAGTTGAAGGTGCCGCCGCGCAGCTCAACCAGAAGCCGATCACGGCGGCGGTCCTTGCCGGCCTGATGAGCCAGTATTCGCAAAGCGTGAACATGGTCAACGCACCGTTCCTCGCCAAGGAGCGCGGGCTTGACGTGCGCGAAGTGCGCCATGATCGCGAAGGCGAATACCGCACGCTGGTTCGCGTCACCGTCAGCACCAGCCAGGGCGAGCGGTCGGTTGCGGGCACGCTGTTCGGCAACGGCCAGCCGCGCCTCGTCGAGATCTTCGGCATCGGCATCGAGGCCGATCTCGACGGCGACATGCTCTACATCGTCAATTCCGACGCGCCCGGCTTCATCGGCCGCATCGGCACGCTGCTCGGCCAGTCGGACATCAACATCGGCACCTTCCACCTCGGCCGTCGCGAAGCCGGCGGTGAAGCCGTGCTGCTGCTCTCGCTCGACAGCCCGGTCCCGCAGGACGTGCTCAAGCAGGCCTGCGACATCGAAGGCGTACGCGTGGTCAAGGCGCTGAACTTCGTCTGATCCAGCGTCAGCGTGAAATCGAGGGGCGGGTGCAGCGATGCGCCCGCCCTTTGCTTTTGGCTACCTAGCCGCTAAGCGCCCCAACCATGACCGACGTCGATTCCAGCTTGCTGCCCGAGGGGCTTGAGGACCGCCTGCCTGCCGAGGCGGCGACCACCACGCGCGTGATGCGCAGCATTCAGGATGTGATGCACGGCCACGGCTATGACCGCGTGCTGCCGCCGATGATCGAGTTCGAAAAGAGCCTCGCCGCGCGCATGGCGGGCATCCAGTCACCCACATCCACTAGGCGCATGTTCCGCTTCACCGATCCGTCGAGCTTGCGGATGATGGGTTTGCGTTCGGACCACACCCCGCAGATCGGCCGCATCGCGCAGACGCGGCTGGCCGAGGCGGCGCGCCCCCTGCGGCTGATGTATGCAGGGCAAGTGCTGACCATCAAGAGCGACGGGCTGAACCCCGCGCGCGAGAAGCTGCAGTGCGGCGCGGAGCTGGTCGGTGCGGACAATCTGGCGGCGGCGACCGAGATCGTCTCCATCGCGGTCGAGGCGCTGCAGGCCGCAGGCGCGCGCGGCGTCAGCGTCGATTTCACCCTGCCCGATCTGGTCGATACGCTGGCCGCCAAGGCCTTTCCGCTGGAACCTGCGCAGATCGAGGCGGTGCGGCGCGAACTCGACACCAAGGACGCTGGGGGCTTACGCGATGTGGGCGGCGAGGCCTATGTGCCGCTGCTTTACGCCACCGGCGAGTTCGACAGCGCCATCGAGAAGCTCTCGGCCATCGATGCCGGCGGCGCGCTCGCCTCGCGCATCGCGGCGCTCAGGCAGATCGCCGCCAGCCTGAACGGCGCAGCGCGGCTGACGCTCGACCCCAGCGAGCGCCACGGCTTCGAATACCAGACCTGGTTCGGCTTCACCCTCTACGCCGAAGGCGCGCGCGGCCCGGTGGGACGCGGCGGCACCTATCGCATTGCGGGCAATGGCAAGGACGAAGCCGCCACCGGCTTTTCGCTGTACCCGGATGCGTTGATCGACCTGCTTTCGGCCAGCGAAACGCCGGAGGACCGCGTGTTCCTGCCGCTGGGGCATGACCGTGATGAAGCGGCGAGGTTGCGGTCGATTGGGTGGCGCACGGTCGCGGCGTTGAGCGATGCGGACAGCGCGCAGGGGTTGGGGTGCACGCATGTGTTAGGGAAGAGTGGGCCGGAGAAGGTGAGGTAGGACCGAACATGAAGGTGATTTGCTTGGTGATCGGACTGTTCGCTGGAGCAACCCTTCTGTTCGGGTTGGCAGCAGTCGGATTGGTCTGGGCTTCTTCAGAGTGGAGCTATTACCTCCAACTTGGCTTAGCTTGTGTGCTGCTCTTTTGCCTTTTCGTATTGGTTAGACGCGGTGTGTCATGGCCAACCGCAGCAATTGCAACCGCGTGTGTTGCGTCGGTTACAGCAACGATGCCGATGGATAGAAAACTTCCGCTAAAACCGACCGATGATTTTCAAGCGCTTGCGGTGTCTTGGGCACTGCAGTTTTTTGTCATTTTGATATTCACTGCCGGAGTTCGATTTTACTACCAGGCAAGGCGAGTTCCATTGCGGCATTGATGCCCTGTGGCGCTGATGGGAATCCAGACAACAAGCAGGGTTGTCGCAAACCCAAAACCCGTCGTCCCGGACTTGATCCGGGACTTGGTTTTTCTTCTTCCGCGCTCGGCTGCGAGGAGAAGCCAAGCCCCGTGTCGAGCACGGGGCGACGGCCCAATCCTCCCTGTTTTTCCGAAGGACAAACGGGGAGGTGGCATTCGCGGCAGCGAATGACGGAGGGGCTTCTCTCCCCCTCCACCACCCTTCGGGCGGTCCCCCTCCCCATTTGTGCTTCGCAAAAACGGGGAGGATTTTGTCTCACCCCCCAAACACCCCCTTCAACCACGCATCCATCACCGGCGTTGCGGGATAGTCCGGTTCGCCCAGCTTGCGGTTGATTTCGGCGTGGCCTTGCAGGCCGGTGCCGGGGAAGCTGCCGTATTCGACGGTCACGCCCGCCTTCTTCAGCGCCGCGCCGAGCTCCTGCGCCTGCGCCACGCCGTCCTTGCGCTGAACGTGGAGGAGGAGGAAGCGCGGGGCGTTGGGGGCGGCGGCGTGGTAGGTGGGGGATAGCGCCTTCTGGCGCGCCGGGTCGGTGCCGAAGGCCTGTTTGTAGGTATCGGCCATCATGCGGCCGGCCTGCGCCATCTGCTGGGGCACGTCATAGGCCGCGCCGTCGTTGGGCATCACGCCGTCTATGTCGGCGAAGGACAGGCCCGCCTTGCGCAAGTATTGCTCGTCCGTGCCGACCAGCGCGACGAGGTGTGCGCCCGCGCTGTGGCCGGTGATGACGACCTTGCTGCGATCGATGTTCAGCTTGTCGGCGCGGGCCAGCAAATAGGCCAGCGCCTGCGCCACGTCGCTCGCCTGCTGCTCGACCGTGGCATCGGGCACGAGGCGGTAGTTGATCGAGGCAAAGGCATAGCCCTGATCGCGCAAGTGGCCGGGCAGGGCATTGCCCATCGCGGTGTCCTTGCTCCCGCGCTTCCACCCGCCGCCGTGGACGTAGAGAACGAGCGGGACCTTGGGCTTGGGCGCGATGTCAATGGTAGCAGGAGCCCAGTAGTCCATGACTTGCAGGGGATCGGAGCCGTAGGCGAAGGTCTGCGCGCCCGGCGCACGCTCACGCTTTGCCGAACCTTCCGCGCGTTGCTCCATGCGCTTGGCGATGCGTTCGCGCAAACGCTCGCCGGGGCGGGCTTCCGCCAGCCCTGCCCCCAGTATGACCAGCGCCGCTGCGCCGACGATCCATGTCCGCTTCATGCCGTGACCTCACCGTTTTCCCTTGCTGAGAAAACTGATGGGCCACGGGTTTATCTGCGATGAACCACCAGATTCAGCAGGTGATCAGAAGCTGAAGCGGGCGCTCAAGCGAATGTCTCGCCCGAACAGCGGGGCGACATCCTTGAGGAAGCTGGTGTGGCGGCGCGCTTCCACATCGAAGATGTTGTTGGCCTGCAGCATCAGCGTGGTCTGCGATTGCGCGCCGAACGGCTTCCACGAAACGCTCGCGTTGACCATGGTCCAGGCCGGCGTTTCGGTTTCGAACGCGGCAATGCGGCGCTGCGCCGTGGCATGCTCCACCTCCAAGCGCCCGCCGATCACGCTGCCACTGGCTTCCAGTCCGCCAATCAGGCGCAGCGGGGGAATGCGTGGCACGGCCCCGCCCTGTTGACCATTGGCGCCCAGCACATCGGCGCGGGTGTAATCGACAAGGCCGGTCAGTTCGAAGCGGGTATCGCCCGCCTGAGCCACGGTAACCGCGCCTTCGGCCTCGAAGCCATAGAAGCGGGCGTCGGCCTGAGCATACTGGAACACCGGCAGTTCGTCCTCTTCCTCGCCGGTGGGGTTGAGGAAGATGTAGTTGTCGAAGCGGTTGATGAAGGCGGAAAGCTCGACGCGCCAGCCCTCGCCGCGCCCGCGCAGCACCGCTTCGCCGCCGATCTGCCGTTCCTTGCGGAAATCGGGATTGCCGATCTCGAAGGCGCGGGTGGCGGCGTGGGCACCGTTGGCGAACAGTTCTTCGGCGGAAGGCGCACGTTCGCTGCGGGCCCCGCTGAGGGCAAGGCGGAAGCCACTGCCGAGATCGACCGAACCGCCCAGCGAGAGCGAGACCGAATCGAACGTCCTCTCCCGCCCGATTGCAGCGGACCTGACGGTCGCATGCTCGTAGCGCGCCCCCGCTTCCAGCTTCGCGACGCCGAGGTCGAACTCCTGAAGGGTGAACAGGCCGATCTGCCGTGTCTCGTTGGCGGGAATATAGGCCTCTTCGCCCACGGCATTGAAATTGCGGCTGAAGTACTGGAGGCCACTGGCACCCTGCCAGCCGTTGCGCTGTGCCTGCACCAGTTCGGCGCGCGCTTCCCAGCTCCTGTTGAAGAAGCTGGTGCCGATTTCCCCGGTCGATTCAATCTCGTCGTGGCGATAGTCAGCCCACCCGCCGCGCACCTTCAGCTCCTTGAACGCGCCGCCCAGCGGCACTGCGCCGCGCACGTCGACGCGGGTCTGCCGCATGTCGAGGGTGATGTCCTCATGGCCGTGGCCCTCGTGGTCGTCTTCGGCCAGCGCCGTGACACCCCCTTCTTCGCCGTGATCGTCGTGGTGGATTTCAAGGCTGTTGGGAATGCCGTAGCGATTTTCGAGATGGCTGACGGCAAAGCCGAAGTTTGCGCCATTGCTGCCGACCCATCCGAGACCACCGGCCACGTCCCAGGTGCGCGCGGACGTGTTCTCGAGCCGCCCCCGCGCCTGCGCCTCATCGGCCACCTCGCCACCCTCTTCCGCCGCTTCCTCACGCAGATCCTTGCTGAACACGAAGCCACCGGTGCGGTAATTGCCCGATTCAAAGAAGCTGCCGTCCAGATGCGCCACGAACCCGCCACCCAGCGGCGCGTTTACCGAGGCTGCGACATTGCGCTCTTCGGCTGCCGAGGCGAGGCCGGCCACGGCGTCGACGTGCGGTCCTGACTGGGGCACCTCGCGCGGGATGCGCAGATCGCGCATGTTGACCACGCCACCGATCGCGCCCGATCCATAGAGCAGCGCAGCCGGGCCGCGCAGGATCTCGATGCGGTCGGCCAAGAGGGGATTGACCGCCACGGCATGGTCGACCGATGTGTTCGACACGTCGAAGCTGCCGATCCCGTCGGTCAGCACGCGCACCCGCTCGGAATCCAGCCCGCGCAGGATCGGGCGCGAAGCATTGGGGCCAAAGAAGGTGGAGGACACACCCGGCTGGCGGGCCAGCGTCTCCCCGATGGTCGAGCGCTGCTGCAACTGCAGATCGTCACCCTGAAGGACGGTTACTGCCGACGCCACATCGTCGCGCTTGCGTTCGAACGGGGCGCTGACGACGATCTGGATCGACGGCTGAGTGTGCCCGTCTGCCTGGTCATCAGCTGCAGGAGCAGAAGCCTGCTGCGCCACGGCGGGGACGGCGAATGCAACAGCGCAAATCGGTGAAGCGCTGAGGAAGAGAGCAGAAAGACGCATGGAATGTCCTTGCTGAATGCGACTGGCCACCCGCCCTTCGGGCTGCGGCGTTGACGGCTCAATACAGGCGCCGCACGCATGTTACAACATAACATTACATGAATCCGCCGCCCTTTTTCCAAGGAAGAACGAGAACGCTAGGCCGGTCGGACGAGCAGGCAGGTGCCGGATGCAGAGAACGCCACGTCGGCGGCAGCAGCGGCAAGGGCGCAATGGCCTACGTCCACTGCCTCGCCCGCTACCGCAACGGCGGCATCGACCGGGATGACAAGGCATGGACCGTCATACGCATTTTGCACATCGGCCGCAGGCTCGCCAATCACGCAATCGGCACGGAAATACTTGCCGCTGGCCAGCTTGCCCGGTTTCGACAGAACATCGTGGCGCCGTAGCGAGGGGTCGTGCGGCTCGCCCCGTGCAACCGCAACGCTCTGCTCAAGGTGCAATTCGCGAGGTCGGCCATAGTCGTAGAAACGATAGGTGATGTCGCTGTTCTGCTGGATTTCGATCAGGCTTATACCCGCCCCGATCGCGTGCACTGTGCCGGCGGGAATATAGAAGAAGTCCCCGCGCTGAACCGGATACCAGTCCATCAGCCCCTCGATGCTGCCATCGAGCGCTGCTGTGCGCAGCGCTTCGCCATCCAGATGCTGGCCAAAGCCGATGCCCAGCTTCGCGCCCGGCTCGGCATCAAGGATCAGCCAGCATTCCTCCTTGCCGCGATCCTGCTCGCCCAGCGCCCTCGCCTGCGCGTCGCTGGGATGCACCTGCACCGAAAGCTTGTCGCTGGTGAAGATGTACTTGATCAGGACCGATGGCAGTTCGGGCGGCGGCTCGAACCAGATTTCGCCAATGCTCTTGCCCGAGTAGGATTCGAAAGGCGGGGGCAGATCGTTCTTTCCCCAAGGTTTTTCGACTATCCGCCTCGGCAGCAATTTCACTGGTTCGCAGCTCCGGAAAGTTTGCCCACGCCTTGCGCACCTTCCGGCGTGCAGACGAGGACTTCGTCGCCATCGACGACGATCATGAGGTTCGACGCGCCCACCACCGAAACGCGGGGGCCATCACTCATAACGAGTACGTTGCTGCAATCCTTCAGTTCCGCCCGACCGCGGACGGCATTGCCCGATTCATCGCGATCCTGCGCTTCGTGCAGGGCCTGCCAGTTGCCGATGTCGGACCATGCCATCTCAGCCGGGACCATCGCTGCGCGCGAAGTGTTTTCCATGACGGCATAGTCGACGGATTCGCTGGGCACCTTGGCAAAGGCTTCGTGATCGGGATGAAAACGCATGCCATCTTCCCGCCCTTTGGCCACGGCCTCGCGCACGGCCGACAGAATGTTGGGCCGATGTCGGCCGAGTTCCTCGAGGAAGGTGCCGACCCTGAATGCGAATATGCCCCCGTTCCAGGCATAGTCACCGCTGCCGAGGAACTCGATCGCGCGGGCCAGATCGGGCTTTTCGACGAAGCGCTCGACGCGGCGACCGCCGGTGCCGTCGATCGCTTCCCCCTGCTTGAGATAACCGAAACCGGTCTCGGGCGCAGTGGGCACGATGCCGAAGGAAACGAGCCAGCCATCCTGCGCCAGTGCCGCCGCCTTGTGCGCGGAGGCCCGGAAGGCATCGCAATCACCGATATGATGGTCGCTGGGGCAGACCAGCATGATCGCGTCTTCCGGCAGGGTCAGCGCGGCAAGCGCGATCGCCGCCGCAGTGTTGCGCGCTTCCGGCTCGACAATGATGCGGGTATTGGCAGGATCAGGCAACTGCTGCTCGACATGATCGAGATGGGCGGCACCGGTCACGACGACAGGATTGCCAA
This sequence comes from Novosphingobium sp. GW835-FHT14H07, assembly GCF_058793515.1. Lineage (NCBI taxonomy): Bacteria > Pseudomonadati > Pseudomonadota > Alphaproteobacteria > Sphingomonadales > Sphingomonadaceae > Novosphingobium > Novosphingobium sp. GW835-FHT14H07. Next base: position 31,514 of record NZ_JBXAFX010000022.1, on the reverse strand, counting down.
AGCCTTCCCCCACCGGGCAGCGCAGGACGGTTGCGCGAAACAGCGTCTCGTCGCCTACTAGCGGAAGGAATGGCTTTGGCCGCGCCTTGCGCGAGCGCGGCCACAGACGGGTGCCGCTACCGCCGCACAGGATCACGGGAACTGTATTGGTCATGTGTTGCCTTGATCTGACTTGCTGCAGCGCAGCGAAGCACTGTTCTAGCGAGTTGCATCCATTCTTGCCAGCATCTCGCCAACCGATGTCGTAGCGAACCCCACGGCGCTGTCTGATATGCCATATGGCACAAGCAACTGATCCTCGACCAGCAGCGCACCGCAAGTATAGACTACGTTGGGAACATACCCGAAGCGATCGGCATCAATGGCTGTCAGCAATGGCTTGCTTGAGCGCGCGATGACTTTCGAAGGGTCATCACGATCGAGCAAGGCGCAGCCCAACGCGTACTTGCGCATCGCGCCCACGCCGTGCGTCAGCAACAGCCAGCCGTGGTCGGTCAGTATCGGGCTGCCGCAGTTGCCGATCTGCACGAATTCCCAAGGGAATTCCGGCTCCATCAGCAGCACGCCATCATCGTCCCAGCGCTCGAGACTGTCCGAGCGGAGCAGGAACAGGTTCTTGCCGTCCTGCCGGCCGACCATGCAATATTGCCCGCCCACCTTCTGCGGAAACAGCGCCATGCCCTTGTTCCGACCGGCGCGCCCGACGATGGGTTCAAGCAGGAAGGACCGGAAATCCCGCGTGCGCAGCAATTCGGACCTGATATCTGCTCCGGAATAGGCAGTGTAAGTGCCGATCCACTCGTAATCCCCACCGCCATGGTCAAAGCGGACAAGGCGGAGGTCTTCCAAGCCGCCGCGTTGCTGTTCGGTCACAGGAAAGATCACGCTGTTGGAAAGCGTGCTCTCCGAGTGCCGATGCAACGTGACGGCGCAATCGGCCCCTTGGCACACCGTCAGGCTGTCGTCCGGCAGCATGGCTGTTGCAAAATGGCTCTGCGGCCAGAGTTCGAAAGCGCCGTCGGGAAGGGCAATGCCTTCCCGGAAGACGATCGAACTGATGTGCCCCTCGCCCACGGCACGCAGGCTCATCACGAACCGGACTGCGCCGTCGGTCATGCCCGACTGGTCGGGATGCGGCACGATGCTCGGGTTCATCAGGGCCGCAGCGGCATAAGTGTATTCGTGGCAGAAGTAGGCACCGATGAGCCGCTTGCGGCGGATCGACAGTTCCGAACCATCGAAGTTGAGCACCGCCTCCATCTGGCGATAGCGCTCCTCGAAAAGCTGTTCGGTCTGCCAGTGACGCTCCTCGAAATCGTGGAGCACGCGCGCGTACTCCTCGTCTGCCTCCTTGTGGCCAAGCGAAAGGACATCGGCGACGAGCTTGCGCGCGCGCGCGCCAGAGCCGCCGGGCCCCTGCCAGCCAAGATGAAATGGACGAAGCACGACCCTGGAGGGATCGGCATGAAGTCGTTGTTCAAGCACCCGCAAGCTGTTGCGTACCCTTGCTGTTGTTCTTCATGGCAATGGCATGGGGCGGAATAGGTTCCTGACGGATCGTTCCGGAACCCGGGCGCCGCGCAATATCGACCATGGCGTAATGCGCAAGTTGGAACGCGAGGATAGACTCCGCACCGCAGTTGAGGTTGACCCCTTGCGGGGTCACGCCATCGCGGCAGCGGCCTGACACGATATCGCCAAGCACCTCGCCGCGGTCATTACCGCCCAGGAACCAGCGATAGGCGGTTTCCGCATGACGCAGCCATGTAATATCACCGGTCGCGGCATAGGCGGTCGCCGCCGCATCGACCGCAGCCCAAGCTTCCAGTGGCTGCTGGTCGAACGGCATGTTCTCATAAGGCCGACCGAAGGTTTCCGAACCCACCGGGCGGAAGTGCCCCTGCGCCGAAACCTGCTGCCGCGCAATGAAACGCAGCGAGGACAGGCCGGATTCCACCCAGGCAGCTCGCTCCAGAACCTGCCCGGCCCCGATCAGCGCCTGGGAAAGGCGCGGATTGTCATAGCTGAGCACGGCTTCGAACCAAGCCCAATCGGGGCGACGCGCTTCGTTGAGAAGGTTGGCAAGCAACTCGGCGCCGTGGCGAAGGCTGTTCAGCGCCTCGCCATGTGCAGGGTTGGCGCGCAAAGCCTCGATGCAGCCGAGCATCACGAACGCAACCGTGCGAGGGGCATCCATCGTGCAAACCGGAGCAAGCGCGATGTCGAACCACTGTGCTGCCCAGTGCCGAAGCCCGGCGTCCGGCGCATCGTTCATGGCCCGGCCCAGCGCCCAGACCGTTCGGCCATTGCTGTCGGCCGATCCGATCGGTTCACACCAGGTCCGGTCAAAGTTCATGAAGTTGCGAAAGGCGCGCGCGTCGGGATTCCAGGCGTGCTGGATGAACGAGGCATAGACCATGGCCCAGCGCTGCCGCTCTGCCAGGGGCACGGTGTCGGCCACACCCATCAGCATCAGTGCCCGCACGTTGTCATCCAGGCAGTAGCCATGACGGCGGTCGGGCACTGTCAGGATGGAGTGTTGCAGCATGCCGGTGGCATCGCTCATCGCAGTCACGCCAGAGAAGCCCGGCGTCGCGAGCAGCGGGGTCGTGCGATCAGGTCGGACCACCACGCTTTCGACCAGTTCGCGGGCGGCGCCGGCAAAGCGGGGCCAGATCGTCTCGCGGCCCTTGTCCCAGGCGCGCTTCTGCACGGCATGCAGTTCGTCGGGATCATCAAGCAGGCGATTCACAGCGGCTGCAATCACATCGGCCCGGCGCGGATCGACCAGCACCCCCACCCCATCGGCAAGGAGTTCTCGGGCGTGGACATATGGGGTCGAGACCACAGCCTTGCCCAATGCCACGGCATAGCTGAGGGTCCCCGAGGTGGATTGTTGCATGTTGGGGTATGGCGTCAGGTAGATGTCGCAGGCCTCGAGCTGGTCGAGCAGTTCGTCCAGATCGAGGAAGCGGTTGTCCCACTCGATGTTGGCGGCAACACCCAGATCCTGAGCGAGGGCCTCAAGGCTCTCGCGATAGCGCTCGCCTTCGCTGGCAACGAGGTTGGGATGGGTGGCACCAACGATGCGATAGACGACATCGGGATGGTTCTGCACGATGGCCGGCAGCGCCTCGATGACCGTTTCAAGCCCCTTGCCTGGGCCGAGCAGGCCGAACGTCATCATAACGCGCCGTCCCTCATGGCCGATGCGCGCCTTGTAGGCCTCGCCACGGCCGAACGGACGGTCTGGCGCGCCATGCGGAATCACCATGATGCGTTCGGGAGCAACGCGGTAGAGATCCTGCAGCAGCCCCATCGAGTGCTGCGACATGACCATGACGCGAGAGGCGCGGCGCAGGATGTGTTCAAGCACCTCGCGCTGATGCGCGGATGGCTGGGCAAGAACCGTATGCAGGGTGACGATCAGCGGCGCCGCAACCCGGTCGACGAGTTCGAGCACCATATCGCCATCGGCACCCCCGAAGATGCCGTATTCGTGCTGGAGCCAGACCGCATCGACCGCGTCCTCGTTCATGCGGCGCGCCGCGGCGCGATAGTCCTCGACCTGATCTGAACGGATGAGCCCGCGCACACCGTCGTATTCAAGAGGCGAACGCGCATCGTCGATAACGTGAAGATCGACCGAGATGTCCGAATGATGTGCCCGGAGCTGCTCGTAGATATCGGTGGTAAAGGTGGCGATGCCGCACTTGCGCGGCGTGTAGCCCCCAATCAACGCAACGCGGCAGGGCGCTTTCTGGCCGCGACGGAGGAAGGAGAGGACTCCGGGAGCGGAAGCGTCGCCGGTGCCGAAGGCATTTTCGATGAGAGTCATGGCGTGCAGGTTTCCGAAGGCTCGTCGCAAACCGCATGGCGCGGATGCTGTACTGTCGATGAACCAACGCAGGGAGAGCAATCCGGTTGCATTGCGATGCAACAAAAATAGCGCGGAAATAACGCAGGTTACCGCAAAAGTTCTTCTATCCAACCATTTGTATAACTTAGGATATAAGAATTGCTATGTTGCAGTGCAGTATTATGGTTCGAACCAGCGCTGTTCCCAGCCGTAGCTGGAGGTGACCGGATTGCCTTCCGCATCAAGCGCAGGCCGAAAGCGGAAGCGCTCGGTGGCAAGACGGCAAGTTGTCGCATCGGCCTCGGGCACGCCACTCGCGCGGTAGACACGGCAGGACGATACGCGTCCGTCCGTGCCGACCGTCAGCAGGATAACCACGCGCTTGCCGATGCGTTCCTGCTGGCTGCTGACCGGGTAGTCACGGGTCGAGCGGATATCGCCGGCGATCTTTTCTGCCTTCCGGGCAAGACCACCACCCGAACCATTGCCGCTGGCGCCGCTGCCGGTGCCCGTGCCCTCACCACCGCCGCCGGTCCCCTGCCCTTGCGCGGCTGCGCCCGAACGCGCGTCTTGGCCGGTCGAGGCGACCGGTGGCGCATTCTCCTTGCGCGAAGGGACGCGAGCCTTGGCGATCACCGGTTTGGGCTTGGCCTTCTTCCCCTCCTCCCCCGAAGCGCCAGCGGGTTCGGGCGTGGTCGGACTGGGCGTGGGCTTGGGCTCGTCCAGCGGCACATCGAAAGTGCTGGTGGTGAAAGCCTCCTTGGCCAGATCGGTCATGGCCGGGACCCCGCCGAAACCGTGGATCACACCCCACAGCACAACGATATGCAACAATGCGGCGAGCACGGTGGGCGCAAGCCGCTCGCGCCCGCTGCGCTGGCGGTCGCGATAGCGCCCTGACGGCGTGACTGCGCCACTCGTCCTATCCACGTACTGCCCTTGCATCTGCGGCCAAACGCATTCGGGTCATCTATGGTTGCAACCATTCAGGCGGAATGGAAAGCCTCAGGACGAAACCCTATGGCAGGAACGGCGCGGCAACATCCTTCGGCACGCGCAGGATGCGGCCTGATGCGCGGTCGATAATCGCCCAGGTGGTCTTCGCGCTGACGATGACCTTGCCGCCTGCGTTGCGGAAATCCACGCGCCGGTCGAACCTCGCGCCGGTGGGCGGTTCCGGAATGAAGGTCTCGGCCGTGACGCTCTCGCCCGAAACGATGTTTCCGCGATAATCGATCTCGTGCCGCGTCACGACCCAGACGTAGGCCTGTTGGTGCTCGGGCGAGGCGACCGCGGACCAGTGCGCGGTGGCGATATCCTGAATCCAGTTCACCCACACCGCATTGTTGACATGGCCAAGCTCGTCGATGTGCTCGGGGCCTGCGGTAAAGGTGAGGGTGTGGCTGTTGCTCAAGCCTCCACCCCCAGCTGCCACAGGATGAAGGCGAACTCCTCCGCCGTTTCCTTCAAGCTCTCAAACCGGCCCGACTTGCCGCCATGGCCCGCGCCCATGTTGGTCTTGAGGATCAGCTCGTTGCCGTCGGTCTTCACCTCGCGCAGCTTCGCCACCCACTTGGCAGGCTCCCAATAGGTCACGCGCGGGTCGTTGAGGCCTGCAGTCACCATCAACGGCGGATAGCCCTGCGGCTTGACCTGATCATAGGGCGAGTACGACTGGATCAGTTCGAACGCCGCCTTGTCCTCGATCGGGTTGCCCCATTCAGGCCACTCGCCCGGTGTCAGCGGCAGGTCCTCGTCAAGCATGGTGTTGAGCACGTCGACGAACGGCACGTGGGCCACGACCGCGCCCCACAGGTCTGGATCGGAATTGATCACTGCGCCCATCAGTTCACCCCCGGCCGAACCGCCGGAAATGCTGATCTTGCCAGCCTGCGTGAACCCACGCTCAATCAGGCCCCTGGCGACGTCGACGAAGTCGTTGAAGGTATTGGTCCGCGCTTCCAGCTTGCCCGCCTTGTACCACGCGCGGCCAAGATCGTCGCCGCCGCGGATATGCGCGATGGCATAGGCAAATCCGCGGTCGACAAGGCTCAGCCGCGTGGTCGAGAAGCCCGGCCCGATGGCGATGCCATAAGCGCCGTAACCATAGAGGTGCAGCGGACCGCCCTGTTCGCCATTGATGGCCGCGCGGTCCTTGCGCCAGACCACGCTGACTGGGACCATCGTGCCATCGCGCGCCGCAATTTCCAGCCGCGCCGTGTCATAAAGCGAAGCATCGTACCCGCTCGGGATTTCCTGCACCTTGAGCAGGGTCAGGCTGCGGGTGGCCACGTCATAGTCATAGGACGACGCCGGGCTGACCATCGATTCATAGCCGACGCGCAGCACGCTCATGTCCCATTCGGGATTGTCGCCAAGCGAAGCTTCGTAGCTTGCTTCGGGAAACTCGATCGGTTCGATGCGAGACGGATCGTCGTAATAGCGCACCTCGATCCGGTCCAACCCGCGCACACGCCCTTCGGTCACGTAGAAGTCGCGGAACAGGTCGAACCCGGTAAGGTAGAAATCGTCCGTTCCCTCGATCAGCGTGGTCCATTCGCCGGGGTTCGCGAGCGGCGCGGTGGCGAGGCGGAAGTTCTCGTGGGTATCGTTGGCGTGGATATAGAGAACGCCATCGCGCTCATCGACATCGTACTCCACGCCCTTCTGCCGGGGTTTGACCAGCAGGGGTTCGGCAAGCGGATCGTCCGCCGGAACCAGTCGCACCTCGCCCGTCTCGTGGTCGCCGGTCGAAATGATCAGCCATTTCTCGTTGGCCGAAAGCGACGCGGCCACGCGGAAGCCCTCGTCGTCCTCGTGATAGAGTTCGACGTCGTTCTCCAGCGGCTGGCCAATCCAGTGCAGGCGCGCGTTGTCCGTCCGCCAGTTCTCGTTGGCAAGGCTGTAGACGAGGCCGGTGTCGTCCTTCACCCAGATCAGTCCGGAAAGCGTGCCGGGGATCTCGTCGGGCAGGACCTCCCCGGTGGCGATGATCTTGATGCGGGCCGTGAAGCGTTCGGAGCCGTTGTCATCCACCGACCAGGCGAGCTTCGTCCCGTCCTTCGACACCGCAATCGCGCCAAGGCGGAAGTAGTCCTTGCCTTCGGCCAGGGCGACTTCATCGAGAATCAGTTCGTCCGCGCTGCCATCGTCGGGCGCGCCAACCGGCCTGCGCCACCACTTCTTGTATTCGGCGCCTTCCTCGAACTCGATCCAGTAGAGGAAGTCGCCATCCTTCTGCGGCACGGACTTGTCGGCTTCCTTGATGCGGGCGCGCATTTCCTTGAACAGGGCGTCGATGACCGGCTTGCGCTCGGCCATGCGAGCCTCGAACCAGGCGTTCTCGGCTTCGAGATGGGCAAGCACGGCCTTGTCGGCGACCTCGGGATAGCCGGGATCGCGCAGCCAGGCGTAATCGTCGGAGACGGTCAGGCCATGATGCGAAAAGCTGTGCGGAATGCGGGCGGCGACAGGAGGTGTGGCAATGCTCATCCCCCGCATCTATGTTGCGTGCATGATGCCCGCAAGGCGGGCCGCCCACATTCAGGACCGATCCCATGCTGATGCAAACTCATGAAGCCCGCCTCGACGCCTTGCGCAAGCAGCTTGCCAAGGACGGGCTGGACGGCTTCGTCATCCCCATTTCTGACGAACATATGAGCGAATATGTCGGCGCCTATGCCCAGCGGCTGGAATGGCTGACCGGCTTCGGCGGCTCCGCGGGCACGGCGGTGGTGCTGGCCGATGAAGCCGCGATCTTCGTTGACGGACGCTATACCCTGCAGGTGCGCGATCAGGTCGATGGCAAGCTGTGGTCGTACCAGTCGGTGCCGCAGACCAGCGTTGCGGAATGGCTCGGAAAACATGCTCCGCAAGGTGCGAAGATCGGTTACGATGCCTGGCTCCATGCCAAGAGCTGGGCGCAATGCGTTGCCTCCGCACTCGAACCGCGCGGCGCCTCGCTGGTGGCAGTCACAGACAACCCCGTCGACGCGGTATGGCAGGACCAGCCGGCGCCCTCGCTCGCTCCCGCGGTGCCTCATGCCACCGAACACGCCGGCAAGTCGGCAACGGAAAAGCGGGCCGATGTGGCCGAGTGGCTCGCATCGCAAGGGCTCGACGCTGCGGTCATCACTGCGCTCGATTCGGTGGCCTGGCTGCTCAACATTCGCGGCGAGGACGTGGATCGCACGCCCGTGGCGCTCTCCTTCGTCATCGCCAATGCCGATGGCACCGCCGACCTGTTCATCGCGCCCGAGAAGGTCACGCCCGAACTGACGGCGCATCTCGGCAACGCGGTTCGCGTCCAGCCGCGCGAGGCCTTCGTCCCGGCGCTCCAGGCGCTCAAGGGCAGGAAGGTGGCGGTGGATCCCGAACGGGCGGTGGCCGCGATCTTCCAGGCGCTCGAAGGGGCCGGTGCGCAAGTCGTTGCCGTCACCGATCCGGTCGTCCTGCCCAAGGCCATCAAGAACCCCGTGGAACAGGCTGGCCACCGCGCTGCACAGGCCCGCGATGGCGCCGCCATTGCCCGCTTCCTGCGCTGGATCGAGGTCGAAGCGCCCAAGGGCACCGTGACCGAACTTTCCGCAGCCGACCGCCTGCAAGCCTTCCGCGCCGAGGGCGGGCTGCTCCGCGACCTCTCGTTCGACACCATTTCGGGCGCCGGGCCGAACGGTGCGGTGGTTCACTATCGCGTCAGCGAGGAGACCAGCCGTACGCTCGAGCCGAACAGCGTCTACCTCGTCGATTCGGGCGGGCAGTACGTTGATGGCACCACCGACATCACCCGCACCGTCTGGGTCGGACCTGACGCGCCGCATGCGGAGGTGAAGGACCGCTTCACCCGCGTGCTCAAGGGCCACATCGCGCTGGCCCGCGCCGTGTTCCCCAAAGGCACCGCCGGCAGCCAGCTCGACAGCTTCGCCAGGCAGTTTCTTTGGTCCGCTGGCCTCGACTACGCCCATGGCACCGGCCACGGCGTCGGCAGCTTCCTCGCCGTCCATGAAGGCCCGCAGCGCATTGCCAAGGCCAGCGGCGGGCAGGCCGGCACCGGCCAGCCGCTCATGCCGGGCATGATCCTTTCGAACGAACCGGGCTACTACAAGACCGGCGAATACGGCATCCGCATCGAAAATCTCGTGCTGGTCGAAAGGCGCGACATTTCCGGCGCCGAGGGCGAGTTCTACGGCTTTGAAACGCTCACCTTCGCCCCGATCGCCCGCGATCTGGTGGATATCGCCCTCCTCTCACCCGATGAGCGCGAATGGCTCGACACTTACCACGCCAAGGTGCGCGACGTCCTCGCCCTGCAGCTTTCCGGTGACGATCTGATCTGGCTGGAAGCGGCCTGCGCGCCCTTGTGACGGGGCATATGTTCACGTATTGTTCCTTATCGACTCAAAGATGAGGAGCAATGCGATGATCGGATACGTCACTGTCGGCACGAATGACCTGGCCAAGGCCGCAGCGTTCTATGATGCCATCGCTGCAGAAATGGGCGTGGGCCGGATGATGGAGTTCGAGACCGGGATTGCCTGGGGCGTGCCCGATGGCGCTGCCGGAATTGCGGCGATGAAGCCTTTCGACGGGCAGCCCGCAACGGTGGGCAATGGCGTCATGGTCGCGCTACAGGCCAAGGACAAGGAACAGGTCGGGCGCCTCCACGCCATTGCGCTTGCCCATGGCGGCACTTGCGAGGGCCAGCCGGGACTGCGCGGTGGTGGCTTCTACGCCGCCTACTTCCGCGACCCCGACGGCAACAAGCTCAACGCCTTCGTGATGGGCTGAACGCAGGCATATCCGCCCGCGCTTGCACGCGGATGAACGCTCCGGTGCAGGCGCGACAAATTGCGACAATAAACCCGCGTCCCCGGCATAGTCGCGCGACAAGCTGCGCCTAGATAGGGACTACAGGAACTGCGGTCGCTGGTTTTCAGTCCCCCCTGAGCAAGGCACTCCCTCCCCCTCTCCTTGCCAAGTGCCAGTGGCCGCAGTCTCCTCCCTCTACTGACGGGAACTAACCGATGAAGAAATTCCAGATTGCGGCTGCCGCTGCAGTGACGGCCACGGCCTCGCTCGCGCTCTACGCCGCCTCGCCCGCCTTTGCGCAGAAGATGGATGCCGACGGCGACAAGACCATCACCTGGGCTGAAGCCAAGGCCAAGTCCGACGAGATGTGGGTCAAGCTCGACGTCAACAAGGACGGCAAGCTCGACCAGGCCGACAAGAATGCCAAGTGGGCCGAGAAGTTCGCCGAGATCGACACCGACAAGAACGGTTCGATCAGCCGCGAGGAATTCATTGCCCATCACCAGCAGATGAAGGGGCCTGAAGGCCGCGATGGTGACCGCAAGGCCCGTCATGGTGGCCGTGGCCACGGCGGCATGAAGGGCATGATGATGGGTGGCGGCATGGCCATGATGGCGGACGCCAACAAGGACGGCACCGTCACCCGCGCCGAATTCGACGCTGGCGTGAAGGCGCACTTCGACATGGCCGATGCCAACAAGGACGGCAAGATCACGCCGGAAGAGCGTCGTGCTTCGATGAAGGCGATGATAGGCAAGATGAAGGGCCCGCACGCCGGCCATATGGGTGCGATGGGTGATGGACCTCCGCCGCCCCCTCCGGCTAACTGATCCACGATGAACGAAGCGCCGATCCGACTGCTCCTGGTCGATGACGAACCTGCGCTGCGCGAACCCCTGGCGGACTATCTGGTCCGGCAGGGGTTTGTCGTGACACAGGCCGGCACCGCCGCCGAAGCCCGCAGCCGCCTGCTCGAAGCAGGCTGCGACCTTGTGCTGCTCGACATCATGATGCCGGGCGAGGACGGCCTTTCGCTGTGCCGCCATCTGGTCGAGGCCAAGCGCCTGCCCGTCATCTTCATCACCGCCAAGGGCGAATCGACCGACCGAATCGTCGGGCTGGAGATCGGTGCCGACGACTACGTGGTAAAGCCGTTCGATCCGCGCGAACTTGTCGCTCGCATCCGCTCGGTCCTCCGGCGCGCGACCAAGCAGTCGAGCGAGGTCTCGGACGCGGTCATCTATGAATTCGAAGGCTGGCGGCTCGATCCATTGAAGCGCCGCCTGATCGACAGCGAAGGCGCGGTCGTCGCCATTTCCTCGGCGGAGTTCCGCCTGCTCATGGCCTTTCTCGACCACCCCCGACAGGTGCTCGATCGCGATCGCCTGCTCGACATGGTGCAGGGCCGCGAGGCGCATCTGTTCGACCGCGCTGTCGACAACCAGATCTCGCGCCTGCGCCGGAAGGTGGAGGTCGACAGCCGCAACCCGCAACTGATCCAGACGGTGTGGGGCGGCGGGTACATGCTTGCCGCAGAGGTGCGCAAGCGTCCCGCCACTTCGGACGAAAGCTGACCGGGCGTGAAGAACCTCCGCTTGTGGCCGCGCAGCCTGCAGGGGCAGGTCCTGCTCGCCATCGCCTTGGCACTGCTGGTAGCGCAGACCATTTCCGCCGTGCTGATCTGGCGCGAACAGAATCATCGGCGCGAAGTTTCCATGGTGAGTTCGGCCGCTTTTCGGCTGATCGGCCCCAGCCCTGAAGAACGCCGCCATCGACACGGGGATGCCGATGATCGCCCGCCCCCGCCGTTCCGCATCGAACATTCGCAAGATTCACTCTATCGCCCCGGCGAGCGGCGGCTGCCCCGCGTCGAGCACGAACTGAGCGAAGTCCTGAACGCGCAGGGCGTGGAGACCGCCGAGGTGCTGGTCTTCGAACGCGATCCGATGCGCGACGGGCCGAGCATCGAATTCTGGAACCGCAATCGCCGGAAACTGGAATTGGTCTCGAAGGAGCCCATGCCCCGCTTGGTCATTGCCTCGATACGCAGCCCATCTGGCGGCTGGACCTCGACCCGCGTGTTCACTGAAGGCGGTGAAATGCGCGTGCTTGCGCCGCTCGTCGGCCAGACCATCGTGCTGTACCTGGTGCTGGTCGGCACGATGGCGCTGATCCTGCGGCGCATGGCCCGCCCATTGAAGGCCCTCACCCGCCGGGTCGAGGACTTCGCCGGCAATCGCACATTGGATGGCCAACTCCAGCCAGAGGGACCTGAGGACATCCAGGGCCTGATCATCGCCCACAATGCGATGGAAGCGCGAATCGCGGCAATGCTCGATGAAAAGGACGTCATGCTCGGCGCGATCGGGCATGATCTCAAAACCCCGCTGGCGGCGCTACGCGTGCGGATCGAGGCCGTCGACGATGATGTCGAGCGCGCCCGCATGGCTGCGACGATCGAGGACATCAACCGCTCGCTCGACGATATCCTGTCGCTCGCCCGCGTCGGACGGCCGTCCGATCCACTCGAGCCCACCGAGCTTTCGGCACTGGTCGCCGACGTGATCGGCGAATTCGAGGACATGGGCGAACCGGTGGAACTGGGTGACACCGACCGCGTCGTCCTGCCTGTCCGCGCGACCTGGATGCGGCGCGCCCTGCGCAATCTCGTGTCCAACGCAATCCGCTATGGCGATCGCGCTCGCATCACGCTCGCCCGCGAAGGCCGAGAGGCTGTGCTGCGGATCGAGGATGACGGCCCCGGCATCCCCGAGCATGAGATTGCGCGGATGATGGAGCCGTTCACCCGGCTCGATGCCTCGCGCAACAGCGGCACGGGTGGCACCGGGCTCGGCCTGACGCTCGCCCGCGCCATCGCCGACCAGCACGGCGGCACGCTGACGCTCACCAACCGGCGCGGCGAGAATGGCATTGCCGGACTCACCGCAACCATGCGCCTGCCGCTCGGTTAAGCCACCGCTCATCCCCGCCGCAATAGTCAACCGACCTTCGTCGGTGCGCGCCTGCCGTTCGTCGAAAGGAGTCGCGTAGTGGTCGACCGGTTGCTAGTGCAACCAATCTTCATTGCGCCGGGGAGTCATGATCGGCATGCGTACCATTTCACTTGTTTCCGCTTTCGCTCTCGCTGTTGCGACCGTTGCCGTCCCCGCCACGGCGCAGGCGCCGCTCAATCCTTCGGCTGCAGCGGGCGTCCACACCGACCTGCCGCGCGTGGCGCACCCCTCGCACTACACCATCTCGATCACCCCGGATGCCAAGGCGCTGACCTTCACCGGCACCTCCTCGGTCGATCTCGAAGTCACCGAAGCCACGCCCGCGCTGACGCTCCACGCGCTCGACCTGAAGATCGCCACCGCCACGCTCACGCCCGCAGGCGGCGCAGCCATGCCCGTCACCGTGACGATGGACGCCAAGAGCCAGACCGCAACCTTCACCGCCGCCGCACCCTTGAAGCCCGGCAAGTACCGGCTCGACACCAGCTATTCGGGGATCATCAACACGCAGGCCAATGGCCTCTTCGCGCTCGATTACCCTGACAAGGTGACCGGCAAGGAGGTGCGCGGCCTGTTCACGCAGTTCGAAGCGCCCGACGCCCGCCGCTTCGCCCCGATGTTCGACGAGCCGATCTACAAGGCGACGTTCGACCTTTCCGCCACCGTGCCGGCCACGCAGATGGCCGTCAGCAACATGCCGATCGCCAAGGAAGAGCAGCTCGCGGGTGGCATGAAGCGCGTGACCTTCGGCACCAGCCCGAAGATGTCTTCGTACCTGCTGTTCTTCGGCCTGGGCGACTGGGAGCGGATGACCAAGGAAGCCGCACCCGGCGTTCAGGCTGGCATCGTCGCGCCCAAGGGCAGCGGCGAGCAGGCCCGTTTCGCGCTGGACGAACTCGCGCCGCTGATCCCCTACTATTCCGAATACTTCGGCCAGCCCTACCCGCTGCCCAAGATCGACAACATCGCCGCACCCGGCCAGTCGCAGTTCTTCTCGGCCATGGAAAACTGGGGCGCGATCCTGACGTTCGAGCGCATCCTGCTCAACGATCCCGCCATCACCAGCGCTGCTGCCCGCCAGAACATCGTCACCACGCAGGCGCACGAAGTGGCGCACCAGTGGTTCGGCAACCTCGTGACCATGGCCTGGTGGGAAGACCTCTGGCTGAACGAGGGCTTTGCCAGCTGGATGGAAACCAAGGCCACCGCGCACTTCCACCCCGACTGGTTCCCGCTGCTCGAGCGGGTCAACGGGCGCGATGCGGCGATGGGCCTCGACGGCTTCAAGACCACGCACCCGATCGTGCAGGAGATCAAGACCGTCGACGAGACCAACCAGGCCTTCGACGCGATCACCTACCAGAAGGGCGAAGCGGTCATCTCGATGCTCGAGGCGTTCGCGGGCGAAAACGTGTGGCGCGATGGCCTGCGCGCCTACATGCGCGATCACAAGTTCGGCAACACCCGCTCGAAGGACCTGTGGCAGGCAATCGAGAAGGCCGGCGCTCCCGGCCTCACCGCCATCGCCACCGATTTCACCACCAAGCCCGGCATCCCGCTGGTCAAGGTGACGGGCATGACCTGCAAGAAGGGCGTTTCCACGCTGACGCTGCAGCAGAGCGAATTCAGCGTCGACCGCAAGGACGAAGTCGCCGCCAAGCCGCAGCAGTGGAAGGTGCCGCTGATCGTCTCGGCCGGTTCCGGCGAGCCGGTGCGCACCATCCTCGATGGCGGCAAGGCGACGGTAACGGTCAACGGCTGCGGCCCGATCGTGATCAACGCCGGCCAGCTTGGTTACTACCGCTCGCTCTACACGCCGCAGATGCTGACTTCGCTGAAGAAGGCGATGCCGACGCTGCAGCCTGTCGACCAGATGGGCCTGGTTGCCGACAACCTGGCGCTCTCGTCGAGCGGCTACCAGCCCTATGGTCCGGCGTTCGATCTGCTTGCCGCGATCCCCGGCAATGCCAATCCGGTGGTGCTCGGCAATGCCTTCGGCGATTTCGTCGGCGCGTGGCGCGTGCTCGACAAGGATCCTGCCGCGCAGAAGAAGCTCTATGGCAAGGTCGCCGGAACCTACAAGCCGCGCCTCATGGCGCTGGGCTTCGAGCCCAAGGCCGATGAGCCGCTGCGCGATGCCGACCTGCGCTCGACGCTGATCTCGGGCTTCGGCACCATGGGCGATGCCGACGTCGTGGCCGAAGCGCGTCGCCGCTTCGCCATGCTCGCCAGCAACCCCAAGGCCTTGGACGGCCCACTCAAGACGACCTGGCTCAACATCGTTGCCCGCAATGCCACCAAGGCCGATTGGGACGCGATCAAGGCCATGGCTGCGGCCAGCAACAGCGCGGTGGAACGCCAGTTCCTCTACACCCTGCTGGGCCGCCCTGCCGATGCCGCGCTGGCCAAGGCGGCGCGTGAGCTTGCGCTGACCGACGCGCCCGGCAAGACCACCAGCGCGGCGATGATCGTCGCCTCGGCAGGCCTGCACCCGGACGAGACCTACGACTTCGCGCTGGCCAACCGCGAGAAGATCGAATCGCTGGTCGATGCGCAGAGCCGCGTCACGTTCATCGCCAGCCTCGGCGGGCAGTCGAACGATCCGGCGATGATCGAGAAGCTCAAGGCGTTCAAGGCGACCGTTCCCGCCGAAGCCGCCCGCCCGGTGGACCGCGTGATCGGCGTGCTGACCGAAAAGGCTCGCACCCGCCCGCAGTTCATCAAGGGCCTGACCGACTGGCAGAACGCGAAGGGGAGGTAATACCGAACGCTGACTCATCCCCCTCCCCGCCGGGGAGGGGTTGGGGGTGGGGGAGCGAGGCAAAGCCGAGCGTCCACGCTCGCCGTGGTACACCCCCACCCAACCTCCCCCTCAAGGGGGAGGGGCATTACGGGCCACGATCATTGCGGCTTGGAACAGGAGCTGCCCGCCAAACCCACCCCGCTCATGCTGAGCCTGTCGAAGCACCCGGCGCAACGGTTGCGCCAGCACCCTTCGACAAGCTCAGGGTGAGCGGATGGGGTTGGTTAACTTAGCCCTCCAGAATCATCTCAGAGCTAAGCAATCCAGAGCCGGCCCGAACCGCACTGGAATGTCAACGGCTCGCAATGACGAAAAGCGGGGCAGCGCGGGCAAATACCGGCCTGAATGGACGAGCGCTATTTCGGATGGCTGACAGCGGACCGAACGGCGGCAACTGGGCAGGGAGTGCATATTTCCTCAGCCAACCCAACCGTCGCCCCGTGCTTGACACGGGGCTGGGCTTCTTTCCGGCCAAACACTGACGAAGAAAAGCCAAGTCCCGGATCAAGTCCGGGACGACGGGTTTTGGGTCCTCAATGCTGAGAGCGTGTAGACTGCTTTGGGGCAGGAAGCGGACTTACCTCACGATCGGAAGCCGGATGGTCGGAACTTTCTCTAATTGGAAACGAACGGGTCTGCATTGATCTTATAGGTCGGCACTTCCCCTGGAGCTATTGCGTAGCGTCCTATAAAAATTTTATTGCAGTAAACATCATAAATATCATCTGCGTTTATGTTTCTAAACTCGATGTCTATTTCATTATCATTCATGTAGTTTGCCAGACCTTCTCTCATTATTGACCCTTTATAGGCATCCTTCTCGTTATGTGCATCAAATATAACTGGACCGATACGAAAGCATGCATTGTATCTCTTCTCGAATGACTTGTACTCAATGCTTTCGTTTTTTTGACATGAAGCCAGTCCGATCAGCGCAGCCACCCAAACTGTCCACTTCCATCCCATGGTAGAAATACTCCTGATTTTTTGTCCGGCTGGCACCGCAGGCTTGCATGCGTCGGGATGGACCGCAATGCTTCCGCGTCTGCAATGGGGGCGTATCCGTGTCACGGGTTTCAGTCCGCTATGGCGTCTTATCCGGAAAGCCTGCTTTCACCGTAAAGTGCCGGATACCTGCCAGCTCAGCCAACACGGAATCGCCCACGCAGTCCAAGCCCTAACGCAACAACCCACCCAAAATCCCCCGCGCGAAGCGGCCCAAGGCTTCGCCGCCGATCGACGTCGCGATCGAGCCAACCATCGCGGTCACGCCCGATGCCACCGGTGCCGCGCGGGATTTCTTGCCGGTGATGCTGGCGGCGATCACTGCGCCTGCGGATGACGCCACCGCGCCCGCCGCCGCCTTGCCAGCCTTCTCCCACATCGTCGTGGTCCGGCGCGGGGAGGCGCGTTGTGCTTCTTCGCCCTGCTCTTCCACCTGCTGCGCAGCCGCTGCCGCGTCAGCCGCCTTCTGCGCCAGAACTTCGGCGGCGGATTCGCGGTTCACTGCCTTATCGTACTTGCCATCGAACGGGCTGACCGACTGGATCACCGCCCGCTCCTTCGGGCTGAGCGGCCCGAGGCGCGAGCGCGGCGGGGCGATCAGCGTGCGCTGCACCACCGAGGGCGCGCCATCGTCGTCCAGCGTCGAGACCAGCGCTTCGCCCACTTTCAGTTCGGTGATGACCGTTTCGACATCGAGGTCCTTGTTGATGCGGAAGGTCTCGGCCGCCGCGCGGATCGCCTTCTGGTCGCGCGGGGTGAACGCGCGCAGGGCATGCTGCACGCGGTTGCCGAGCTGGCCTGCGATCTTCTCCGGAATGTCGATCGGGTTCTGCGTGACGAAATAGACGCCCACGCCCTTCGAGCGGATCAGGCGCACCACCTGCTCCACCTTCTCCATCAGCGCCTGCGGGGCATCGTCGAACAGCAGGTGCGCCTCGTCGAAGAAGAACACCAGGCACGGCTTTTCCGGATCGCCCACTTCGGGCAGCGCCTCGAACAGTTCGGACAGCAGCCACAGCAGGAACGTGGCGTAGAGCTTGGGGCTCTGCATCAGCTTGTCGGCGGCGAGCACGTTGACCATGCCGCGCCCCTGCTCGTCCACCTTGAGGAAATCGTTCACCTCGAACGCGGGTTCGCCGAAGAAGCGGTCCGCCCCTTGGCTCTCGAACGCCAGCAATTGCCGCTGGATCGTGCCGACGCTGGCCTTGGAGACATTGCCGTAACGCGTGGCAAGCGCACTGGCGTTCTCGGCACAGGCGACGAGAACGGATTGCAGATCGGGCAGGTCGATCAGCAGCAGGCCATTGTCGTCGGCATAGCGGAAGGCGATGTTGAGCACGCCTTCCTGCGTCTCGTTGAGGCCCATCAGCCGCGCCAGCAGCAGCGGGCCCATTTCGGAGATGGTCGTGCGGATGGGATGGCCAGATTCGCCATAGAGGTCCCAGAACACTGCCGGATTGTCGGAATAGGCATAGTCCTCGATGCCCAGTTCCTTGGCCCGCGATTCGAGGGAAGCGGCGTGCTTGAAGGTCGGGCTTCCGGGCATGGCGATGCCCGCAAGGTCGCCTTTCACGTCGGCCATGAACACGGGTACGCCGCGCGCCGAGAACTGTTCGGCAATGCCCTGCAGCGTCACCGTCTTGCCGGTGCCGGTCGCCCCCGCGATCAGCCCGTGGCGGTTGGCGCGGCCAAGGCGCAGCACCTGCCGTTCGCCGTTGGAACCGAGGCCAAGGTATATATCGTCCATGCACAGCACCCCATCGATTTGGCCTGAGACTAAGACGCAGCCGCGCCCCTTGCGAGGGGTTTTTGCATCCGGAGCGGGGAACGGCTAGAGCGCGCTCGCAAGCAATGACCCGCGCCCCTTTCATCCTGCTCGACGATGCCCGAACCGAAGGCGCCAGCGACGCGCGCCTCTATGAGGACGTGCGCGAACTTGTCGTTGCGCGCCGGGCCGATGAAGTCGAGGCCGCGCTGGCGCAGATCGCCGCCACACCGGGCGATTGGGCGGGCTACCTTGCCTACGAGGCCGGGCTGGCGCTCGAACCGCGCCTTGCCCCTCTGGCGGCAGAGCGCACCGGCGCGGCAGGCCCGCTGGTGTGGTTCGCCCGGTTCGGGAAGGTCACGCGCATGGCCAGCGCCGCCGTCGAACGCTGGCTCGCCGCAACCGCCACGGGCTCCGGGAGGCTCGGCCCGATGGGCGCGGCCATCTCTTCCGGTGGCTATGCCAAGGCCTTTGCCCAGGTGCAGGAAGCGATCCGCGCCGGAGACATCTACCAGGCCAACCTCACCTTCCCGCTCGCCGGCACGTGGGACGGCGATCCGCTGGCGATCTATGCCGATGTCCGCCGCGATGCCCGGGCAGGCTATGGCGGCGTGATCTGGGACGGCGCGCACTGGCACCTCTCGTTCTCGCCCGAACTGTTCTTCAAGCTCTCGGGCGGGGAAGCCCGCGTCCGCCCGATGAAGGGCACGGCTCCGCGAGGGAGCACCCCGGAAGAGGACGCGCGGTTCAAGGCGGACCTCTCGGCCAGCGTTAAGGATCGCGCCGAGAACCTGATGATCGTGGATCTCATGCGCAACGATCTGTCGCGCGTTTCGCGCCCCGGTTCGGTCCGTGTCGAAGCCCCGTTTGCCATCGAGAGTTACCCCACAGTTCACCAGATGGTCACGACAGTTCGGGCAGAGTTGGATTCTGGCCAGGACGTGCGCAGCCTCCTGCGCGCCATCTTCCCCTGCGGCTCGATCACCGGCGCGCCCAAGATCCGCGCCATGGAGATCATCCACCAGGCAGAGCGTGATGCGCGCGGGGCTTATTGCGGTTCGATCGGACGGATAGACCCCTCTGGCGATGCCGCGTTCAATGTGGCAATCCGCACGGTGCGCCTCTCGCCCGATGGTCGCGCCGTGATGGGCGTGGGCTCGGCCGTGGTCGCCGATTCCGCAATGATCGGCGAATGGCGCGAATGCGTGGTGAAGGGGAATTTCTTGCGCTTGTCTGCCGGCCATGCCGATCTGATCGAAACGATGGCCTTCGATCCCGCCAAGGGCATCGAACTGCTCGAACTGCACCTCGAACGCATGAAGGCGAGCGCACTGGCCTTGGGCTTCAGCTTCGATCGCCACGCCGTGCGCAATGCGATCCATGCGCTGTGCTTCGATCTCGACAAGCCGTCCAAGGTGCGGCTGGTGGCCTCCAGGGGCGGTGCCCATGCGCTCGATGCCAGTGACATGCCCGCGCCGCTCGAAAGCCTGACTTGCGCAGTCTTGCCGCTGCCGGTTTCGGACGGAGACTGGCGCCTGCGCCACAAGACTACCGACCGCGGCTTCTACGAAGCAGGCCTGGCTGCCGCGAACAAGTCCGGGGCCGGCGAGGCATTGTTCCTGCGCGATGATGGCCTGCTCACCGAAGGCACCTTCACCAACCTGTTCGTCGAACGCGATGGCAAGCTACTCACCCCGCGCGCCGACCTCGGCCTGCTGCCGGGCGTGCTACGCCGCTCGCTGATCGAGGCCGGACGGGCCGTCGAGGCTGACCTGACGCTTGACGATCTCGCAGGCGGCTTCCTCGTCGGCAACGCCCTGCGCGGGTTGATCCCGGCGCGCCTGCTCGGCTCCTGACTCTCATGACCCAGCTATCAAAAGCCCTCGCGCGCATCGCGCCATCGCGCACCACCGCCATCACCGACCGCGCCATCCAGCTTCGCGCCGAAGGCCGCGACGTGATCTCGCTCTCGGTGGGCGAGCCGGACTTCGCCACGCCCGCCCACGTCGTAGAGGCCGCCAAGGACGCGCTCGACGCAGGCGACACGAAATATACCGCCGTCGTCGGCACGCAGCGGTTGCGCGAGGCCGCCGCGCTGCATTTCAAGCGCGACCTTGGCATCGCAGTTCCGCCCTCGCAGATCATCGTCAGCGCAGGCGGCAAGCAGGCGATCTTCCACGCCCTGCTCGCCACGCTCGATCCGGGCGACGAAGTGCTGATCCCCTCCCCGTGGTGGGTGAGTTATCCCGAAATCGTGCGCTTTGCCGGCGCCGAAGTCTTGGACCTGCCGACCGATGCCGCAGGCGGATTCCGCATCACCGCTGCCCAGCTTGAAGCGGCGATCACGCCCGCCACCCGCTGGCTGCTGCTCAACAGCCCCGGCAACCCGACCGGCGCGACCTACCCGGCCGAGGAACTGCGCGCGCTGGGCGAAGTCCTGCGCCGCCACCCGCGTGTGCTGGTGATGAGCGACGATATCTATGCGCCGCTGCGCTATGGCGAGGGCCTCCATGCCACGCTGGCGGTGGAATGCCCGGACCTTGCCGACCGCATCCTGACTGTTTCCGGCGTATCCAAGAGCCACGCGATGACCGGCTTCCGCATCGGCGTTTCGGCGGGCCCGGCTTGGCTCATCGGCGCGATGGGGCGCCTGCAGTCGCACTCATCGGGCAACCCGGCCTCAATCTCCCAGGCAGCCGCCGTTGCCGCATTCGAAGGCCCTCAGGAGTTTCTGCTGGACTGGCGCGAACGCTTCCGCGCGCGGCGGGACATGGTCTGTGCCAGCATCAACGCGATACCCGGCCTGTCCACCCCGATCCCAGACGGCGCATTTTATTGCATGGTCGATGCCACCCCGCTGATGGCGCGTTTCGGAGATGACGAGGCACTGTGCCTCCACCTGCTCGAATGCGGCGTGGCAGTCGTCCCGGCCTCGGCATTCGGCGGCAAGGACGGTTTTCGCATCAGCTTCGCGGCGGACGAAGCAAAACTCGAAGAAGCGCTGCGGCGTATTGCAAAGGCGGTAGCGTGATCGACTTTTCCATCCTGTTCGAAGACGGTGAAGCGCTGGTGATTGACAAGCCGGCAGGATTGCCGCTCGATCCTCCGCGCGCCGGTGGCGACAGTCTCGAGAACCATCTCGACGCCTTGCGCTTCGGCTTCCAGCGCGAACCGCAACCTGTCCACCGGCTTGATCAGGATACCTCCGGCTGCCTGCTCCTCGCTCGCAATCCCAAGGCACTGAAGCGCTTTTCGGCCGCCTTCGAAGCGCGCGAGGTGGAGAAGGTCTATCTCGGCATCGTTGCCGGCGAAGTGCAGGGCGAAAGCGGCACGATCGAACTCGCCCTGTCCAAGATCAGCTCGGCCGAAAAGGGCTGGCGCATGATCCCTGCCAGGAAGGGCAAGCCCGCCGTCACGCACTGGAAGGTGCTGTCGCGCAAGCCGGGCATGACGCTGGTCGAATTTCGCCCCGAAACCGGGCGCACCCACCAGATCCGCATCCACGCACTTGCGGGGCTGGGCCACGCGCTTGTCGGCGATCCGATTTATGGTGACGGGAAGCTTGCCTGGCGCACGATGCTCCATGCTTCGGAACTCGTGGTGAAGCGCGAAGGCAAGCCGCCGATCGACGCCTATTCACCGATGCCGCTCGACTTCGCAGCCTTCGCCTTCGAGCTGCCAATAGCAGAACAACCGGAAACCGAGGCCTGACATGTCGCCCGATGCTCTCGTCGCCCATGCGCTGACGCTGGTCGAGGAGAGCTTCATCGCCTCGGCCGGGCCGGGCGGGCAGAACGTCAACAAGGTGGCAACCGCCGTGCAACTGCGGCTCGACGTCTTCATGCTGCGCCTGCCGCCGGAGATCTTCCACCGCCTCAAGACGCTGGCGGGCAGCAAGATGACCGCGAAAGGCGAGATCGTGCTGACCGCGCGCAACTATCGCACGCAGGAACAGAACCGCGAGGATGCAAGGAAGCGGCTGTCAGAACTGCTGCGCGAAGCCTGCAACCTGCCGCAGAAGCGCGCCAAGTCCCGCCTAAACCGCGTCGGCAAGACCGAGCGGCTAGCGGGCAAGAAGATCAGGGGCGCGGTAAAGGCCGGACGCGGCAAGGTCCGGCTGGATTGATCGCCGCCCCTCAGTCGCCCCCGACGCGATCGATCTCGGCGCCGAGCAGCGAGAGCTTCTCTTCGAGCCGCTCATAACCGCGGTCGAGGTGGTAGAGGCGGTGGACCTGCGTCTCGCCCTCGGCTGCAAGACCGGCAATGACCAGGCTCATCGAAGCGCGCAAATCCGTTGCCATCACTTCCGCGCCGGTCAGCTTGTCGACGCCGTGGACCACGGCGGTGCGGCCCTTGGTTTCGATCCGTGCGCCCATGCGATTGAGCTCGGGCACGTGCATGTAGCGGTTCTCGAAGATCGTCTCGGTCAGCACCGAGGAACCCTTGGCCAGGCACAGCATGGCCATCAGCTGCGCCTGCATGTCGGTAGCAAAGCCGGGGTACGGCGCGGTCGAGAGCGTGACCGGCTTCAACGGACCTTCCGCTGCAACGAACAGCCCGCCCTTGCGCGGCTCGACGTGCACACCGGCATCGCGCAGCGCCTGCACGGTCGCTTCCATGTCCTCTATGCGAGCGCCCTGCAGCATGACCTCGCCACCTGTGATCGCAGCGGCGCAGGCATAGGAGCCGGCCTCGATGCGATCGGGCATGACCATGTAGGTTGCGCCGTGCAGGCGGTCGACGCCATGAATCGTCAGGTCCGAAGTGCCAATGCCTTCGATCTGCGCGCCCATCGCCACCAGCAGGTTGCACAGGTCGACGATTTCCGGCTCCCGCGCGGCGTTGTGCAGGGTGGACTTGCCCTTGCACAGCACGGCGGTCATCAGCGCATTCTCGGTCGCCCCGACAGAGACGACGGGGAACGAATAGCGCCCACCGGGCAGGCCACCGTCAGGCGCAATTGCGCGGACGTAACCGGCAGCCAGTTCGATCGTCGCGCCCAGTGCTTCAAGCGCCTTGAGGTGCAGGTCGATCGGGCGGTTGCCGATGGCGCAGCCCCCCGGCAGCGAAACCGTCGCCTCGCCCGCACGGGCCAGCATCGGGCCAAGCACGAGGATCGACGCGCGCATCTTGCGCACCAGATCATAGGGCGCGACCGACGACGTCAGGCGGGTCGCCTGCAGCGTCATCACGCGGCCGAAGTCCTCGGGGCGCGCGCCTGCGATCGACGTGGAAACCCCGAACTGGTTCATCAGGTGCTGGAAGCCGTCGATGTCTGCCAGGCGCGGCAGGTTGCGCAGGGTCACCGGCTCATCGGTCAGCAGCGCGCAGGGCAGCAGCGTAAGGGCCGAATTCTTGGCGCCGGAGACCGGCACCGTTCCCGAAAGGCGCTTGCCGCCACGGATGATGATCTTGTCCATCGCTGCCGTTTATCCGGTTTTCAGGGCGGTGCAAGCTTGGGGCATACGATAACGTGACGAGGCGTGCTTGACATTTTCACTTAGTAATTGTGCAGTGCATCATGAGGATGCAACAAAGCATGGATATTGGCTGACAAATGAGTTCCGACACTTCGCGAAAGCCGATCCGCAAGGCCGTTTTTCCGGTAGCAGGGCTTGGCACCCGCTTTCTGCCCGCCACCAAGGCGATCCCCAAGGAAATGCTGCCAGTGATCGACCGCCCGTTGATCCAGTACGCGGTGGATGAAGCGCGCGAGGCCGGAATCGAACAGCTCATCTTCGTGACTGGCCGCGGAAAGACCGCCATCGTCGAACACTTCGACACCGCCTACGAACTCGAACACACCATGTCCGATCGCGGCAAGGCGCTCGAGGTGCTGGAGCCCACCCGCATCCTGCCGGGCAATCTCGTTACTGTGCGCCAGCAGGTGCCGATGGGTCTGGGCCACGCCATCTGGTGCGCCCGCGCGGTCGTCGGCAACGAACCATTCGCTATCTTCCTCCCTGATGAGATGATGGTCGGCGAGCCCGGCGGCAAGGGCGGCTGCATGAAGCAGATGGTCGATGCCTACAACGAAGTGGGCGGCAATCTCATCTCCGTGCTCGAAGTCCCGCAGGAGGAAGTGTCCAGCTATGGCGTGATTGCGCCCGGCAATCGGGTTTCGGATTCCCTCACCGAAGTGACCGGCCTGGTCGAGAAGCCGAGGCGCGAGGATGCGCCTTCGAACCTGATCATCTCTGGCCGCTACATTCTCCAGCCGGAAGTGATGCGCACGCTCGAAAGCCAGGAGAAAGGCGCGGGCGGTGAAATCCAGCTGACCGACGCCATGGCGCGGATGATCGGCCAGCAGCCCTTCCACGCCGTGAAGTTTGACGGACGCCGCTTCGACTGTGGCAGCAAAACCGGCTTCGTCGAGGCCACGCTGGCGCTGGCGCTTGAACGTCCAGACATGGCCGGCGATGTCCGCGCGATCATGAAGCGGCTGTTGGCCGAAGGCTGAACTTCGGCCCGTCCCCCGTCATGGAGCGCGAAGGTAGGCCAGGCACATCCGGCCGAGTTCGCGCTTCAGGACTTCCCAGTCATAATCATGCGCCGCTTCGCCCGAGGAGCCGAGGCTGAGCTGGCGTGCCATCGTGGCGAAGACGATCTTGTAGGCCGAGTTGGCCTTGGTCTCGTGGTCCGTGCCGCCAAACGTCTCGCGATACCGCAGCATCGCGTCCATGCCGCGCTGGGTTGCGCGCAAGGCGTGATCCTTGCCGGGCTTCGATACGAGCGGGTCGAAGGTCGCCCGCTCCATCGCCAGGCGCAGCAGCGGCGCATTGACTCGCAGCACTTCGGCATATCCCGCCACATAGCGCGGCATGAATTCGTCGAGCGTGGGCGACTGCGCCAGGACATCGGCGACCATCGCCTCTTCGTCCGCCGCGATATCCTCGAGCGCCCGCGCGATCACAGCGCGCACGAGATTGTCCTTGCTCTGGAAACGCAGGTAGATTGAACCGATGGAGACGTTGCCCTTCTGGTTCACATCCTGCAGCGTGAAGTCCTCGCTGCCGCGCTCCAGCATGAGTTCGCGCGCCGCGTTCAGCATCCGCTCGAGCGACGCCTTGCTGCGGCCCTGCTGTGGCTTTCGGCTGACCGTTTCCACTGCCAGTTCCGCTTCTTCGGCCTGCCCGTTTGCGCCTCGTGCCATTGCTTACCCGTTCGCCCTTAAAGGAAATTCGTATTCTAGAATGTGTGGGCGGTTTGTTGCACGATTTGACGGGAAAGGCGATGGTCAATCGGCGTACTCGCGCTTGACCCCTTGGATTTTCAAAATAGAACAGACTTTCTAAAAATTGGAGATATCGATGCGTCGGTTGAGGATGGGAATGATCGGTGGTGGTCCGGGGGCGTTCATCGGGCCAGTGCACCGCTTTGCAGCGGAACTGGACCGCGAGATAGAGCTCGTCGCCGGCGTCTTCTCCAGCGATGCCGCACGCAGCGCTGCAGCGGGCGGGAGCTACCGTATTGATCCTGCCCGCGCCTATCCCTCGCTCGACGCCATGTTCGCATCCGAAGCGGCGCGGGAGGACGGGATCGACTTCGTCTCGATCGTCACGCCCAACCACAACCACCTGCCCTCCGCCCGTGCTGCATTGGCTGCGGGTTATCCGGTCATTACCGACAAGCCGCTCACCGCCACGCTTGCCGAAGCGCATGAACTGGCCACGCTTGTCGATACCGCGGGCAAGCCCTTTGGCGTGACCTACACCTACTCCGGCTACCCGCTGGTCCGCGAAGCTCGCGCCCGCATTGCCGCTGGCGAGATCGGCACCATCCGGAAGGTCGTCGTCGAATATCCACAAGGCTGGCTTGCTGGCGAGGCCGTTGGCAAGCAGGCCGAATGGCGCGTCGATCCTGCCAAGGCCGGTCTCGGCGGTTGCATCGGCGACATCGGGGTGCATGCATTTCAGCTTGCCGAATTCGTCACAGGCCTGCGCGTCACCGAACTGCTGGCCGATCTGGGCGCAGTCGTGCCCGGCCGCCTGCTCGATGATGACTGCTCGATCCTCCTGCGTTTCGACAACGGTGCGCGAGGTGTCCTCCTCGCCAGCCAGATCGAGGTCGGCGAACTCAACGGCCTGCGCATCCGCGCCTATGGCGACAAGGGTGGCGTGACCTGGAAGCAGGAAGAGCCGAACACTCTCACGATCAACCGGCTCGATGGCACCTGCACCCTCGTCCGCTCCGGCACTGGCGTTCTCGGCGGCGATGCAGCATCGCGCACCCGCACGCCCGGAGGCCATCCCGAAGGATATCTCGAAGCCTTCGCCAACCTCTATCGCGATTTTGCCGCCCTCGTGCGCGGCGAAAGCGCCCTGCTCCTGCCCGGTATCGCAGAAGGCGTGCGCGGCATGACCTTCATCGACACCGCCGTTTCCGCCAGCCGCGACAACGCCGGCTGGGTCAAGCTCTAAGGAGTAATCCGCCATGAAGACCATCAAGGGCCCCGGCATCTTCCTTGCCCAGTTTGCGGGCGACGCCGCGCCGTTCAACAGCCTCGAGACCATCGCCGACTGGGTGGCGGGGCTCGGGTACAAGGGCATTCAGATTCCCAGCTGGGACGGACGCCTGTTCGATCTGGAGAAGGCTGCGACCAGCCAGACCTACTGCGACGAGATCAAGGGCATGCTCGCCGACAAGGGGCTGGAGATCACCGAGCTTTCGACCCACCTGCAGGGTCAGCTCGTGGCCGTGCACCCTGCCTTTGACGCGCAGTTCGATGGCTTTGCCCCGGAAGCGGTCCACAACAACCCCGCCGCTCGGCAGGAATGGGCCGTGCAGCAGATGAAGCATGCGGCCAAGGCCAGCGCCAATCTCGGCTTGAAGGCGCACGCCTCGTTCTCCGGCGCATTTGCCTGGCCCTATTTCTATCCCTGGCCCGCGCGCCCGGCCGGTCTCGTCGAAGACGCTTTCGACGAGCTCGCCCGCCGCTGGAAGCCGATTCTCGACGTGTTCGACGAGAACGGCGTCGACGTGGCCTACGAGATTCATCCCGGCGAGGACCTTCACGACGGCGTGACGTTCGAGATGTTCCTCGAACGCGTCGGCAACCATCCGCGCGCCAACATCCTCTACGATCCCAGCCACTTCGTGCTGCAGCAGCTCGATTACCTGGCCTTCATCGACATCTACCATGAGCGCATCAAGTGCTTCCACGTGAAGGACGCCGAATTCCGGCCCAACGGGCGCTCGGGTGTCTATGGCGGCTACCAGTCGTGGGTCGATCGGCCCGGACGCTTCCGCTCTCTGGGAGATGGACAGGTCGATTTCCCCGGCATCTTCAGCAAGATGGCCGCGAATGATTATGCCGGCTGGGCCGTGCTGGAATGGGAATGCGCGTTGAAGCATCCTGAGGTCGGCGCGGCCGAGGGAGCACCCTTCATCGACCGCCACATCATCAAGGTCACCGAGCATGCCTTTGATGATTTCGCCGCTGGAGGTGCGGATCGCTCTCTCAACGCGAAGCTGATGGGAATTAGCTGAACCATCAACCCTTCATCATCGGGGCGCCGCCGAGACGATCGGCGGCGCCTTCTTTTTGCCCAATCGCATCTACGCGATGAATGACCTTCCATGAAATTTGTTTCCTTTGTGTATCAAGTCATGGCGCGTAGCTTTGCAGCACCGGCGGATATATCTGCCTTCCAGAGTCTCAGACTATGGCAAAGGCAAAGCTTGGTATTTTACTGTATGATGGGCCGGCGTCAGAAGCAGATCGCACAGAGCCTCATTTGAGCTCTCCGTGGCAAAAATGCCGCAAGGTGTCAGAACATTTCCACCAATAGAATTTAGGTTCTAGTTTTTTAGATTCTAATCTGCTAACACGCTGCCACGCCCAACGTGGCGCCACCTGGGGAGGAACTGAAAATCATGCCCAAGACCCTGTACACCCGCACCCTTTTGGCGAGCGCCTGCGCGCTGGCTCTCGCCCTGCCCGCCCATGCACAGGAAGCGGCCGAAGAGGCAGATCCCAACGTCATCATCGTGACTGCGCAGAACCGCGCGCAGAACGTCAACGACGTTCCGATCGCGATCAACGTGGTGAATGCCGAGCAGCTGCAGCAGGCCGGCTTCTCGAACATGAACGACATCGGCAAGATCGCGCCCGCCGTCCAGCTCAACCAGGATCAGGGCACCATCAAGGTCACCGTCCGCGGCGTCGGCACCAACTCTAACGACGAATCGCAGGATACCTCGGTCGTCGTGAACATCGATGGCGAATACATGAACCGCCCTCAGGCGCTCAGCATCGCGCTGTTCGATCTCGATCGCGTCGAAGTGCTGCGCGGCCCGCAGGGTACGCTCTACGGCCGCAACTCCACCGGCGGAGCCATCAACTTCATCACCCGCAAGCCGGGCAAGGAATTCGCCGCCAACGCCTCGGCCAGCTATGGCAACTACAACGCCGTGCGCCTTGACGGCGGCGTGACCGTTCCTTTGGGTGACATCGGTGGCGTCCGCGTTGCCGGCTTCTATGACGAGCATGATGGCTACATCAAGCACCCGGCTCGCGCTGCCTATAATGGCGGCGGTTACAATTATCCGGCCTTTGCAGGCGGCCGTTCGGACGACAACAAGTCCTATGGCGTGCGTGGCTCGGTCCAGCTCGAGCCGACCGATGCGCTGACGGTCTATTTTGCTGGCGAATATGCCAAGCGTGAATTCACCCCGCAGGCTTTCGCGTCAGCAGATCTCAATGCAACCGGCGTTCGCCCGACAAACGCCAGCTGCGCGACGGCTTCGGGCTTCACTGCCGTAGCCCCGCTCTATGCGACCTCACTGAATCAGGTCCTGTGCATTCCCAACGAAACGAACCTGCTCGCAGGCGTCAATCGCGGGGAATATGCAGCGCCCGCCTTCGGTCTCGGCAAGCTTTCGCAGGACACCTATGCCCTGCGCGGCCGCGTGGCCTATGAAGTCAGCGATGCCCTGACGATCTCGTACATTGGCGGCTATCGCAAGTTCGAAGGTACGCCGGGCCAGTTCCTGACGCTGCCGGTCACCTACCGCTCGTTCGGGTGGGATCAGCGCACCAGCACGCAGAGCCACGAGCTGCGCTTCAACGGTGAAGTCAACGGCATCACCTACCAGGTCGGCGGATTCTACTTCAAGGAGACCGTCAACGCCGAAAGCAGCTTCGTCACCACCTTCGGCCCGAACGTCGTGACGCTGTCCTACTTTGATCGCGACATCACCAGCGAGAGCAAGTCGGCCTTCGGTCAGGTTGAAGTACCGCTCGGCGAAACACTTACGGCTGTCGGCGGCCTGCGCTACACCGAAAACTCGCGCGATGCGCTTTACCGCAATGCATCGCCGTTCGGCGCAGGCCCGCCGGATCCGCTCCTGTTCAACGGCGCCATCAGCCCCAAGAACTTTGCCGACCTCAAGTTCAAGACGATCTTCCCGCTCTCCAGCAAGGAAGACAAGATCACCTGGCTTGCCAGCCTGAACTACAAGCCCAACAGCGACACGCTCGTGTTCGCCAAGGTCTCTACCGGCTTCAAGGGCGGTGGCTTCGACTCCGTGGGCGACTACAAGCCGGAAACCAACACGGCTTACGAGCTCGGCTGGAAGCAGACCTTTGGCGACAAGGGCCAGCACCAGTTCAACCTCGGCGGCTTCTACTACGATTACAAGGACCTGCAGGTCTCGGTCCTGCTCGACACCACCGTCGGCGGCCAGACCTTCAACGCGGGCAAGGCCAAGATCTGGGGCATCGAAGCTTCGGCTGACTTCGCGTTGAGCGACAACGACCGCTTCCATGCTTCGGTCAATTACCTGAACGCCGAATACAAGGAGCTGTTCGCGCAGTTCAACGTGTTCTGCCTGCCCACCGCCGGCAATCCGCAGAGCGTCTGCAACAGCCGCAACGGCATCGGCGATCTCGATCCGGTCGCTCCGGGTGTTCAGCAGCCGAATTTTGCAGGCAACCGACCCCCGTTCTCGCCGGAATGGGTGATCACCGCAGGATATGATCACACCTTCGATTTCGGCAGCAGCGGGACCCTGCGCGCCAGCGCAAACACCACGTTCAAGAGCAAGTACTTCACTGACTTCTACAACTACCGGGATGGCACGCAGACCGCCTTCACGCAGACTGACGTCAGCCTCGAATACAAGCCCGAGAACGAACGCTTCTCAATCACGGCTTTTGCCAAGAACCTCGAGAATGAACGTCCACTGACTTATGGCGGCTTCACCTCTGCCGGTCCGAACGACGACGTGTTCAACTGGCAGTTCGGTACGCCGCGCACCTACGGCGTCCGCCTTGCGGTCGACTTCTAAGTCAACACCGGGTCGCAAATTAAGAAGGGGAGCGCATCGCCGCTCCCCTTTTTTGTTGCCTGCAATCTGCGGAGCCTCAACCCCAGGACGGGTCCTTCCCCGGTCGCCACTTGATGCTGCAACCGGCGCTTGGATGCTGCGGCTGCGGTGCGGCATCTCCTGCCAGCAGCGCATCCGCGGCGCGCCGCATGTCTTCGCCCGTAACCGGCAGGTCCGTTCGCAGCGGCGGCAGCCCCGGCACCGGCGGGCGATTGATCTGCGGCCTGCTAGCATCGAACTGGCCAGCGTAATAGAGCAGCCGCTCGCGATCGTAGAGGAAGAAATCCGGCGTGCAGATCGCGTTATAAGCCAGCGCCACGTCCTGCGTTTCGTCATGCAGATAGGGGAACGGAAAGTCCTTCTCCGCCGCCAGCTTCTGCATGTGCGGATAGTCGTCCTCGGGAAAGTCGTCGGGCCAGTTCGATGATATCGCCACCACCTGCAGACCCTTGGGCTGGTACTCGCGTGAGAAGGCAATGAATTCGTCCAGCACGTGCAGCACGAACGGGCAGTGATTGCAGATGAAGGCCACCAGCAATGCAGGGCTTTCGGCATAGTCGCCAAGGCTGCGCAGATGCCCTTCGACATCCGGCAAGCAAAAATCCGGCGCGGGCTTGCCGTAGTCGAGTTGGCGCGAGAGTCTCAGCATCATCCCTTCTCCTTTATTAGAATCTCCATTCTTTTACGTTATTTCACGTCGCGGGCCAAATGCCGATCGCCTTGGGCCAACTGCAAAGTTTCGCTTTGCACCTTTGCAAATTTACCGTGGACACCACCCACATTCCACGTCATCGCGAGGATCGAGCCGGTGCCTTTTGGCATCAACGGCATGGCATTGGCAGGAGCACGACGCATGAAAGCCCTGGTCTGCGTGAAGCGGGTGATTGACTACAACGTGAAGCCACGTGTGAAGGCGGATGGGAGTGGTGT
>NZ_JBXAFX010000021.1:0-68766 GCF_058793515.1 Novosphingobium sp. GW835-FHT14H07 | reverse complement strand
ACACTATCCCCAACGTCACCGCTGACACATCACCATCAATGTCGCTGACCAGTCACCGACGATGTCGCGCTACACCCCATGCGCCGATTGGCGGCTGCGTTTGGTCCTCACCGTATCTTGCAGGAGCGCCGCCCTCGTCGCAGTCGTCGTCGGAGATCATGCAACCCGGCCCGCCAAGCGGTCTGCCATGTTGCCAGAGTAAGCCGTCACCAGTGTTTACGCCGTCCTCGTCGCACTGGCCTGCGGGGTCGTCGTCCTCAAGATCGGGGTCGCCGTCAACCGCGTCGAGATGATCGATCAGGGATTGCGCCAGGTCCTCAAGCTCATGGCGCGAAAGCCGGTGGATAGCCTGTGACAGCAGCGAGAGGGGAAGGCCCGAAGGCCTCCCCAAGGTGTGAAGCGTTGCCATCGGTCACGCCTCCTTCGCTTCGTGGCGAGCGCGGATCAGGTCCATGACCGCCGCCTTGCCGCCACGCATGGCAAGTTCCGTCATGCAGGCCTTGATGCTGTCGGTCTCGGGCCACATGAGCCACGCTTTGCCGTCTTGGACGGTCCAGCTACCTCCGCAGCGCTGGAACCATGCTAGCCAGCGCGCGGGATCGAACACACGTGAAGGGGTGTCGCCCGTCAGCCGGATCAGATCCTTGAAGAATGCGAGAATATGTTGATCCTTGGGCAGGCTGTCTGCATCGCAGAACAGGATATCGGCCTTGGCGCGCAAATCAGCGATGCCTTGAGCTGGCTTCGACATTACCGCGTCCTCGGCGCGGGACAGCGCGTCCGTGAGCAATCCGCTCATTTCGTCGCTCTGGTCGGCCTCGGTGTGCAGGCGCTCCAAGGCGAACAGGTAGCGCGACATTGCCTCTTCGAATGTGGTGCGGTCCATGGCTCAGCCCTCCACCAGCAAGCGGCGCATGTCTTCGACGGTCTGCGCCACGTTTTCGAGCGTGTAAGGGTCAAGTGATCCGTTGCTGCCTTGGAGAAGATACTCCAGCTTCCACAATAGGGCCGCACGATCTGGCGCGGGCATTCTCATCAGTGCCCAACGTGCATCGCATTCGATGTCGCAAAGTTCGTCTTCCTTTCCATCGTCTACCACTTCGGCGGAAGCGCAGTCCTGATACGCGCGCTCCGCGATGCGGAAGCGGTTCATTGCAGCAGACCAGTTATCCGCCATCTCGTTCTCGCCATTTTCCCGCGCGATCAAATAGCCCTTGATGCGTTCGGCATCGGCGGGTGTCACCTCGCGCATGATCTGTGTGGCAATGCTTCGGTCTGCGTTGCTGGTGCCGGTCTGTAGGATGCCAAGCCAAAGCTGGCGGTCGGGAGTGAGGCAGTAGCCACCTCCGCAGGCGGTGAAGTAGTCTAAGAACATTTTGGGGTCGATGGCGTGCGCGCGCGGCGCAACCGTGCTATCAGTCGTCATAGTCTTACCCTCTCGTGTAGGGTTGGATCAGGTCAGCTTGGGGAGCTTCCACCTTCCCGGCTGACCGCCTTGGCTTCTGGCCTTGGTGATAACATTGTTATCATTTGCAAGGGGGTTGCGTCAACCTCGTAGTGATACTATTGTTATCAAATGACTTCTGAGCAATCGCGCATGGCAAGGGCCTGCCTGAAATGGTCCCTAACCGATCTGGCTGCCGCTTCGGGCGTAGGGCGTGCAACTGCAGCCCGCTTTGAACTTGGCGAACCGGTGGGGGATCGCGCAATCTTGGCTATGAGGACGGCGCTAGAGGTTGCTGGTGCCAAGATGATCGACAAAGGCGTCTATGCTGGCGGGGTGTACCCGGCAAAGCCTGCCTAGTTATCAATCAGTCGTATCTGCAATCTTGCTAATGTTCCCGATAATCCGGAGCGTCTCCCGGTCGCCAAGCAACCACAGGAAGACCGTAGCGCCGACGCCTAATGTCAAAGCAGCCTCTAACAGGGGATTGAGCGAAACAAGGCTTAGCACCGCGTCTGCCACGCCATACGCCAACAGACCCGCCAAGCCGCAAAGCGTCACTATGATTGATGCAGTAATTCCGCGTTTCCACCGTTCAATCAAGCGAACAAATCCGCTTTTGCTATCGATTGGATCGAGTCTGCGCATTAGTGATTAGTGCGCTGCCACGGTGCCGCCGTCAATTCCCGACCTGTCTAGCGCCTTTACTGGTCAACGTGTCTGATCGTCCCGCTCCAGCGGTCCACATCGCACAGACCTGCTTCCGCACTGACTGCATCTGAACCTGGGTTCGAGCAGCATCATCTGCTTCGACCATCCGCGCCGATTGCATAGTGCCAGGATGGTTTCCGCCGCGTGGCGCTTGGTGTGCCCGCAATTGGCGCACTGCACCTGAAGATCAAAGCCGTGGCGGCGATAGTCGGCAACGTTGTCGAGGCGCTTTGATCCCATCGAGGGACCGTGAACTAACCAAGAACGATTCGGCAAGCGCTTGCCTGAAACGCCTGTGAATCCTTGACTTTTGCCGTGTCGCTGTTATACGTCGGTATAACACAACGTCGTGAGGACTGTCGTGCGAAACCAAGTACAAGACGCCCTTGTGGCGTTCCGCGCCAATGCAATTGTCGTCGCCGCCTTGAGCGAAAGTGCCCGTGCCTCGGGCTGCTCGGTGAGTGAATATCTCCGTTCCATCATCCGCGAAAAGGTCGGCCTCTAGTGGACGCCCTCGCGCTCCTAGGGGAAATCGTTTCCGAAGCGATCCAGCGCGAACAGGAGGAGCAGCGCGCCTACCAAGCAGAAGTCGAGCGCTGGGCGCTTGTGACCTCTGCCGCGCACCTCTCGCGGGCCATCGCAGAGACCAGCAATCTCAGTGCCGACGAGGCGTTCAACGCGCTTACGGGGGTTCCTGATGCCTGCCTGCCCCTCCTGACCTCTCCGCATGGGTGGACCGCCCTTGCGCTTCTCGTCGTGACCGATCTGCAAGCGACTGCGACCGGCACCGTTCAACCCGCACTGCACTAAGGGGGCGATATGATCGATTGGAGTATCAACGGGGCTGAGCAGGGCTTTCAGAACGCTTTGTCCCTCGGGGCGAAGATCGGCGATGCCATCGTGAAGCATCGCGAACAGAGCGCGCTGGCGCACTATGCCGCTAACCCAAATATGGAGACTGCGAGCGCGCTGCTTCCGATGAAGCCTGAGCTTGCACTGAAGCTGCAAGAGCATGAACGACAGAAGAGCTTCGGCGAAGCTGCTGCCCGCTACATGGGACGCGGTGGGGCATTGTCCGGCGTGGGGGCGGGGCGAACGCCCGGTTTCGGTGACGGCATTCCTGGCAATAGGCGCATAGACGGTTCAACCGTGCCGCTAGGGGGTCCAGAAATGGCACGCCCGGTCGGGCCACAAGGTGGACAGCCGCCGCAGCAAAATCCCGACTTCAAGATTCTGGGCAATGCAAACAGTGATGCCGATGCGGCGTTTCTAGAGATGCTGAGGCAAGACCCTAAGGCTGCGTTCGGCATTGAAAGCGAAATGCGCGACCGGGCGGTAGACCGTCTCAAGCTGGAGCGGGACGCATACGGTATGGCGGTCTCTCGCCTTGCCGGGGTCAAGGACGAGGCCGGATATGCTGCTGCACTTGCAGATGTGCAGCGCCATGTCGAACCGCTGGGTGTGAACCTTACCGACCATTTGCCGCCGAAGTTCCCCGGCGAGGAAGCGCTGCGCGATCTGCGGCTTCGGGCGATGGATGCAAAGGATCAGCTCTCGTATTTCCTGCAAGAGAACAACATCGAAGCGGACAATGCGCGCCAGGACCGCAACACCGACAGTCTAATAACCGACCGCACAGAACGCAGAGCCGACCAGCGCCGTTATAACGAGGCGCGCATCGACGTCGCGAGGGACCGAGCGAACACCTACCGGAACAACAGCACTCGTTCGGGCGGTGGCCGTGGATTAGATGGCGGTCGATCCCCTGCGCCGGTCAAGGTCACAAGCCCCGCCGAAGCCATGAAGCTGCCCAAGGGCGCGCGCTACGTCACTCCTGACGGCAAGGTGATGGTGCGCTGATGGCAACGCAGGCTTGGCCGGGAACACCGGTTGACGATGGGGCCGAAGATGCACCCGCGATTGAATGGCCGGGGACGCCTGAGCGCTCTGGCAAGCGCAAGGGGAAGCGTGGGCAGGGTGACGCCAGCCAAGCCGCTCCGGTGCTGTCTGGTGAGGCTGTGGACGGCGATACGCTGCGCACTGTCTCGGGCGGTGCCTTGCGTCTCTACGGTGCCGATGCGCCCGAACTGCGGCAAGAGGGATTGGACAGTCAGGGCAGGCCGGTGCCCATCGGACAGAATGCGCGCCTGTCGCTGGAAACGATCACCAAGCCCAACGCCTTGATTGGTGACATTCAGGGTGTCTCCTACGGTCGGCCTGTGGCTCCTGTTTCCGTCGATGGTCTCGACCTTGGCCGTTCGCAGATTACGACGGGCAACGCGCTGGCGGCTCCCGACTACATGGCGAACGATCCAGAGCGTCGGTTCGATTACCTGCAAGAGGAGCGGCAGGCACGCCAGAACCGGCGTGGGATGCATCAGACAGCGTTCCAAGACCCGACCGATTACCGGCGCAATCCGCTGGCTGAGCGAGAGACTGTGGCGGTTGGTGCGCGCGATCCGACGCCATGGGCGGGGATGCGTCCTGAAGTCGAACAGCAAGCGCTGGAGATGATCTATAACCCGGCAATTCCGCTGGATCAGGTCGAGACGTTCATGCGCGACAAGGGCGGCGCGATGCTCGACGTGAAGACCGCGCAGGCCGCACGCGACTATTTCGCCAAGACCGGCCAGCGCCCCGGCTTCGAATACCGCGATGCGCCGCGCGTGCTGACTGACCCGGGCGATGGTGTGTTGGGGGCCTCTACGCGTGGTTTCGCTAATGGCGTGCTTCCGAACATGCTCGAAGAACTGGGCGCGTTCCCTGACAGCTTCGGCGCAACGCCAGGTCGAGAGAATGTCTGGAACAGCGATAGGCGCTTTGGTGACATCTACGCCAACAACCTCCAGCAGAATGAGTCCATCACCGGCTTTGACGAAAAGGCGCATCCCGATGCGAAGTTCTATTCCGAGATTGCCGGTGGGCTTGTCGTGCCGGTTGGGCGCGTTCGCAGTGCTGCTGACCTCGTCAAATTCGGGGGCATTTATGGCGGCATTTCCGGTCTTGGTCAGCATGGCAGCATTCCCGAACGTCTAGCCTCTGGTGCCATTGGTGCCGGTGTGGGCGTGGTTACAACCGTGCTGGGCGGGAAGGCTCTGGAGGCCGCTGCGCCCTACATTGCAAAGGGCTGGCGGTGGGTGCGGGGCAAGTCAGGCCCTGAACTGGTGCCACCTGCCGGTGACAGCTCTGCGCCGCTCTCTGGCGACGATCTGGAGCGCTTGGGAGATGCTGGTGTTGGCAACCCGACAAGGCAGGACGGGATAGGGGGCGCCACAATCGAGTCGGCCACCACCAGCAAACTAAAGTTAGAACTGGAAAGTTTACGAAAGGAAAATGACGCCGCGATGCCTGCTGAAACCGGTGCGTCGGTATCGCAGGAAGTCCGCCAGCCTGATTACCTGTTCGCTCCGCGTGCATCGCGGATAGATGCGCCGATGACGGAAACACAGCTTCGCGCTGCCGATATTCAACCGGGTGACGTGGTGCCAATCCCGTCCAATCAGGTCGGCTCCGTAGAGGAAGCGGCGGCAATTGACGCTGGACGTTATGTCCCTGCCAAGGCTCCGAACGAACGCGGCGAGTTGACCAAGCAGACCTTGCGCACTTGGAACGGTGCCGAAGTGCCCAAGACTGGCCCGGTCGATCTGGTGGGCTGGCTGCGCCTCCGTGGTGGCCTGCGGGATCAGGGCGGCGAACTAGCGCACATGGGGCTCAACAACCGAGGCCGGTCCAGTATGGACTTCGTCGGGCAGGAAGCGCGCTTTGGTCCGCTCGTGAACAACGAAAGCGGCATGAAGCTAGATGATGCGGCGCAAGCTGCATGGGAAGCGGGCTATTTCCCCGACCATACCGAGCGCCCCGACGTAAACACGTTCCTCGATGCTCTGCGGGGCACGCAAGAGGGGTGGAAGCGCCACTTCCTGCCGGAAGACTTTGCGGAAATTGATCGCTTCTACGGTGCCAAGGTCGAACGCCAAGACCTCGACGCGCTACGTTCGGAAGTCGGGCAGGTGTGGCAGGACAAGTCTGTGCCTGCCGGTCCTGAACAGCCGTTCGCGCCGCCTGAAGCCTTTGAGGAATGGCCTGCCGGTGGTCCCGACTTTGCCGGCAACATCAACCTCAACAAGCTGGATACGCCGCAGGATATCTCGCGGGCGCTGTCGCAGGTGAACAACCGGGTGGGCGGGTTCGATGCCGCTACGCGTGGCCGGATCGCCCAGGCGGAAACCGAACGTCTTGCCGGTGAACTTGGGATGACGCCTGACGCGCTGTTGGCCCGTCGCAAGGGCCAGGCTCTGAATGCAGAGGAGGCGCTAGCCGCGCGCCAGATCCTCGCCAAGTCGGGCAACGAACTGGTCAACGCCGCCAAGCGCATCAAGAGCATGGATGAACCGGGCGATGATGTGTTGGCTGAATTTCAGCGCAAGCTTGCGCGCCATGTTGCCATACAGGAACAGGTTTCGGGCATGACGGCGGAAGCCGGGCGCGCGCTCCAGCAATTTCGGATGATGGCCGATAGCAGCGCTGTCCGTAAGGATGTGCTGACGGCGATGATAAATCGCAACGGCGGGAAGCGTGCCACAATTGACGCTGCGGAAACGCTGCTTGATGCTGTCGAGAGCGGGCCGGGTGTTTTCAACGTGCTGGCCGAGGCTGCGACCAAGCCGAAGCTGCGCGACAAGCTCACCGAACTGTGGGTCAATTCGCTGTTGTCGGGTCCGCAAACGCACGCGGTCAACATCACCTCGAACACGCTGACCGCACTTGCACAGGTGCCCGAGCATTTGACCGCTGCTGCTTTGGGTGCTCCTCGCCGCGCGCTTGATCGCTTCAAGGGGCGCAACACTGATGCGGTTACGATGACCGAAGTGGGGGCGCGCACCTTCGGTCTTTTGCAGGGTGCCAAGGAAGGCCTGCGCCTGTTCCGTCAATCGCTGCGCACTGGCGAACCGTCAGACCTTGTTGCCAAGGTTGAAGGCCAAGGCATGAAGGCAATTTCAGGGGTGAAGGGCGAGATCGTCCGCATCCCGACGCGCCTGCTGACGGCTGAGGATGAACTGTTCAAGGGCATTGCCCGTCGCATGGAACTGAACGGCGAGGCGGTTCGGATCGCGCGCAAGGAAGGTCTGCGGGGTGAAGCGGCCAAAGCACGCATTGCCGAGCTGGTCGAGATGCCGACGCCGGAAATGCTTGAAAGGTCGATGGACTATGCCCGCTATCTGACTTTCCAGCGAAAGCTTGGTCCGGCTGCTTCGAAGATTTCGGCGCTTACGCAGGATGTGCCTGCGCTCAAGCTGTTCCTTCCCTTTGTGCGCACGCCGACGAACCTGCTCAAGTATGCTGCTGAGCGTTCGCCTGCCGCACCGCTGTTGAAAGAATGGCGGGCAGACTTCGCTGCCGGTGGCGCGCGTCGTGACCTCGCCGTGTCTCGTGCTCTGCTGGGTACTGGCGTCGGGATGGCGATCTATGAGCTGGCGCTGCAAGGCAAGATCACCGGCACGGCACCGACCGACCAGAGCAAGGCGCGTCTGTTGTATGCTGACGGCTTCCAGCCTTACTCGATCCGGGTCGGGGACAAGTGGTATAGCTACAAGCGCCTCGATCCCTTCTCGACCACGTTGGGCGTTGCTGCCGACCTTGCCCTGTTGCCTGAGGGCATGAGCGAGCGCCAGCGCGAGGAACAGACAACGCTGCTTGTTGCGTCGATCATGGGCAACCTCGCAAACAAGACTTGGCTGTCGGGCGTGTCAGACATGATCGGCACAATCGAAGATCCTGAACGCAATGCCGACCACATGATGCAACGGCTTTCCGGTTCGCTGGCTGTGCCCACCGGTGCAAGTCAGGTGGCGCGGGTTATGGACCCAACTGCGCGCAAGACTGAAACGATGGGCGATGCCGTGCAGGCTCGCATACCTGGCCTAACGGATGGCCTCATGCCGAAGCGTGACGTTTGGGGTCGGGAGATTGTCAGCGAAGGGGGCGTTGGTCCTGATATCGTCTCGCCCATCTACACCAGCACGGCGAAGGACGATCCCGTTAACCGGGAACTTGCCAAGGCTGGCGTTAGCGTAGGCCTGCCTCAAAGGCGCGTGGGCGGTGTGGAACTGTCGCCGGGACAGTATGACCGCTACCACGCGGTTTCAGGACAGCGCGCCTATTCGGGAATTTCGCAGCTTGTCCAGTCTGAGCGCTGGCGCACCCTCGATGACGAAGGCAAGCAAAAAGCTGTCAGCAAGGTCGTGGATGCTGCGCGAAAGAGCGCAAGGGCTGAAATGGACCAGGGCGGGGGAAGCGCGCCCCAGTGGCCAGGGGAAGCTTTCGGCGGGTCAAAGCCTGCGGAGCAATGGCCGGGGCAGGAAATGGAACAGCCTGACGTTGTGGGTGATCTGGAGAAGCTCATTCCCGGCGTTGGCATTACGTCCGGTTTCCGAACGCAAGCTTATCAGGAGGACATGCGCCGCCGTGGGTACAAGCCTGCGGACAATAGCGCCCACCTCGACGGCTCCGCGCTCGATCTGGTTCCGCCAAAAGGCAAGTCAATGGGCTGGCTCAAAGCGCAGGTGAAGCGTTACCGGCGCGATGCGGTGTTCCTCGATGAGGGCGATCATCTGCATACGATCTTCCCTGACTGGTATGGCGCGCCTGCCATCGGTGGGGCTAAGGCGGCAGGTATCCGCAATCCCGTTAAGCAGTAAGCGCCTTCCAAAGAAATAGATAACGATCTCGTTATATCGCTTGAAAATGACCGACTAAGCGCACATAAATCCGAGCAACCCGATGCCACGGCGGTCGGTACACAGATGGTACATCAATCCATCGGGGCGGCGTTGGCCGCCCTTTGTGCATCTGGCAGGTGTTTGTAGCCGTAACCCTTTATCTTTCCGTATCCTGATCGATCATACTTCTGAGACAAAAGAAGGTCGCATACCTTTTTGCAGAATGGTCCAGGTGTCACGTCGTGCCCCATAGCGCTACGGACATAGATGTGGCTCGGATGAGCAAGAAGGTCGCAAAGCTGTAGGCCTGCGATGTTATCAACTTTCCTACGGAACTTCAGCTTTGGACCCCTGAGTCGTGCGCCAATCCGCTCACCACTAACAAAACTACAGCCGGTGAGCCGGATTTCCTCGTAGGCTTTCTGGAGTAGTGCATCTTTTCCCTCGCGACTTTCAGGCATAATGTCGCCGATGGTGTTCTTACGTTCGAGAAACTGCACGTATTTCTCGACAAGAATTTCCATTAAATAGTGATAGGGGTGCTTACGCTTCCAATGCGCCTGCCGGACCATCCAATCTTTGTCGATCAGCGCTGTGATGACACTGTACTGCTCATCACGAAAGGTCTGGAGTATTGCCTCGTTGAACTTCATTTCGAATGAACGATCAGTTCGAATTGGTCCATACACCCCTTTGCCCCCGACGATGTCTTTGCGATGCAAGACGAGAGGGCTATCAGGATCATGGTTGAAGAGGTCAGCCTTTAAGCGGTTGAGGCGGGGCTCAAGGCTGTCGCGCGCATC
This sequence comes from Novosphingobium sp. GW835-FHT14H07, assembly GCF_058793515.1. NCBI lineage: Bacteria > Pseudomonadati > Pseudomonadota > Alphaproteobacteria > Sphingomonadales > Sphingomonadaceae > Novosphingobium > Novosphingobium sp. GW835-FHT14H07. The sequence goes on along the minus strand of NZ_JBXAFX010000021.1, from coordinate 59,089 downwards.
GCTTATCTTCATGGCAATGCCAGTTAGGCTTAGAAACCGGTGCTTGTCTTTGTCGAGATGCGTAAGAGCGTCGTTCCCGACCTCGTCTACGTAAAGCCGATACATTGTTCGCCGCCGCTATAGAAAGCACTTTGGGCGTTGTCAGTGATTACCCCGTGCTTACCAGATACAAAATCGCGTCACCAATTCGGGTGGCCTGAATTGCTCCGAAACCCCCGTATTACCTAATGGCGCGCCCGGCAGGACTCGAACCTGCTGCCTCAAGATTAGAAGTCTCGCGCTCTATCCAGATGAGCTACGGGCGCGCGCCGGCTTCCCATAAGCACGCTTTGCGGATCGTGCAAACCGGGTTAGCACCACGCTCCATGAGCGATCCCCAGATTTCGAGAATCGACGGCACCACCAGCGCGCGCCGTCATTTCCGCTATTTCGACTATGTGATGGCCTCGTTCGTGGCGATCCTGTTGCTGTCGAACCTGATCGGGGCGGCCAAGCTGGCGCAGGTTGGCGGGTTCACGTTTGGCGCGGGCATCCTGTTCTTCCCGGTATCCTATGTGATCGGCGACGTGCTGACCGAGGTCTATGGCTATGCCAATGCGCGGCGCTGCGTGTGGATGGGGTTCTTCGCGCTGGTGTTCATGGCGTTCATGAGCTTCGTGGTCGTGAAAATGCCACCCGCGCCGGGCTGGGACGGGCAGGCGGCTTACGAAAGCGTGTTCGGATCGACCTGGCGGATCGTGCTGGCATCGGTGACGGCATTCTGGGCGGGCGAGTTCGTCAATTCCTTCGTGCTGGCCAAGATGAAGTTGCTGACCGGCGGCAGGATGCTGTGGACGCGCACGATCGGCTCGACCGTGTTCGGGCAGGCGGTCGACAGCCTTCTGTTCTACCCCATCGCGTTCCTCGGCATCTGGACGACGAGCCAGGTGCTGACCGTGATGGTGACCAACTGGCTGATGAAGGTGGTGTGGGAGGCGGTGCTGACGCCGGTGACATATGCCGTGGTCGGCTGGCTGAAGGCGCGCGAAGGTGCGGACGTCTATGATACCGACACCGACTTCTCGCCGTTTGCCAAGGCACCGCAGGTTTAGGCCGCACGCCGGGCGCCCATTTGCGCTGTTGCATTCGCCGACTTGCGTCATGGATCCCGGCCTTCGCCGGGATGACGACACAAGAGCGGGGTGGTGAAGGGATCCCAGCTTTGCTCATGCAAAGGCCCCGCCTCTCCGGGGGGGCGGGAGAGGCGGGGCGGCTTGCGGGGGGCTGGACGGCCCGCAAGGTCTGACTGTTGCGGCTCAGTCGGCGATGAGGCCGATCAGCAGGTAGACGAGCACGGCCGAGCCGAAGCCCAGCAGGGTGCCGAGAGCGAAAGCGACGCGGACCAGGGTTACGTCGATGTTGAAGTAGTTGGCGATGCCTGAGCAGACGCCCATTACCTTGCCGTTGACCTTGTCGAGGCGGAAACCGCGAGTGGTCTCGATCGGGCGCGGGGCCGAGTCGTCGAAGCGAAGCTGGCTCATCAGATCATCTCCTGCATGGCGGCGGGGGCCGCGCTGTTGTAAACTGGCGTGTGGACAGTGCCGGCGATCAGCGCGAGGCTGAGTGCGAAAGCGGTTGCTGCGGCGGCGATGCGGTTGGTGATGGCGGTCATGATCTTGTCCTCATGGTAACTGTTTGAGCCGTTATGGCTTATGCGACCAGCTTTGCATGGCCCGTGCCAAACTGCCGAAATGGCGGATTTCTGCGGATCACGGTGGTCGGGCGGAACCTCGGCATCTTTCCCGCTGCTGAACAGTGGTGAAATTCCCCATTAATTGGCGAGCGTTTGCGTGGCGTTGTCTTTACCGCTGCTGCTGACGCGCTTTGCAGCTTGCTTTTTTACGCGACCGGGCCTATCTGCGCCTCATCCCGACATTGTGAAAGCAAGGTCAGGCTGGTCCCACCGGGCACCGGCAGCGACCCGCTTTTGCCATTCGGCTTATTGGAGATTGCATGGCGGATATCGCGCGGATCGCGGAAGTTATCGAACCGGAGGCCAAGGCCTTGGGCTTCGATCTCGTGCGCGTGCGCTATTTCAAGGGCGGCGAGATCGGTGACGAGGAGCATACGCTTCAGGTCATGGCCGAGCGGCCAGAGACCGGCCAGCTGGTGATCGAGGACTGCGCCGCGCTGTCGAATCGCATTTCCGACCGCTTCGACGAACTGGAAGAGGCGGGCGAAGTGCTGCTCGAAGACGCCTATCGCCTTGAAGTGTCATCGCCCGGCATCGACCGTCCGCTGACGCGACCCAAGGACTTTGCCGCCTGGGTCGGGCAGGAGGCTCGCATCGAGCTTTCCGAGCTGCTGGGCGAGCGCAAGCGTTTCCGTGGCGATCTTGCCGGCTACGATGCCGAAACCCAGACCATTTCGATCGAGGACGATGGTATCGTGTTCGAGGTGCCGTTCGCCCTCGTTGCCAATGCCAAGCTGATCCTGACGGACAAGCTTATTGCCGCTTCCCGGCCGCTGGATACCAGCGGTGCGGACGAAATTCTCGAAGAACAGGAAGACTGACCCATGGCCAGTGCGATTTCCGCCAACCGCGCCGAACTGCTTGCAATCGCCAACGCGGTTGCCACCGAGAAGATGATCGACAAGTCGGTGGTCATCGAGGCGATGGAAGAGGCAATACAGAAGTCGGCGCGCAACCGTTATGGCGCCGAGAACGACATTCGCGCCAAGCTCGATCCGCGCACCGGCGACCTGCGCCTGTGGCGCGTCGTGGAAGTGGTCGAAGTGGTCGAGGACTACTTCAAGCAGGTTGACCTCAAGGCTGCCGAAAAGCTGCAGCCGGGCGCCAAGGTTGGCGACTTCATCGTCGATCCGCTGCCGCCGGTGGACCTGGGCCGCATCGACGCGCAGTCGGCCAAGCAGGTGATCTTCCAGAAGGTCCGCGATGCGGAGCGGGATCGCCAGTACGACGAGTTCAAGGACCGTGCGGGCGAAGTCATCACCGGCGTGATCAAGTCGGTCGAATTCGGCCACGTGATCGTCAACCTCGGCCGCGCCGAGGGCGTGATCCGCCGCGACCAGCAGATCCCGCGCGAAGTGCCGCGCGTGGGCGAGCGCGTCCGTGCGCTGATCATGAAGGTCGAGCGCCAGAATCGTGGGCCGCAGATCTTCCTCAGCCGCGCGCACCCCGAGTTCATGAAGAAGCTCTTCGCGCAGGAAGTGCCCGAAATCTACGACGGCATCATCGAGATCAAGGCCGCTGCCCGCGATCCGGGCTCCCGCGCCAAGATCGGCGTGATCAGCCGCGACAGCAGCATTGACCCGGTCGGCGCCTGCGTCGGCATGAAGGGCAGCCGCGTGCAGGCCGTCGTGCAGGAACTGCAGGGCGAGAAGATCGACATCATCCCCTGGAGCGAGGACACCGCGACCTTCGTGGTCAACGCGCTGCAGCCCGCCACGGTCAGCCGCGTGGTGATCGACGAGGAAGAGAGCCGCATCGAAGTCGTCGTGCCCGATGACCAGCTGTCGCTCGCCATCGGTCGTCGCGGCCAGAACGTGCGTCTGGCCTCGTCGCTGACGGGTTCGGCTATCGACATCATGACCGAGGCGGAAGCTTCGGAGAAGCGCCAGAAGGAATTCGCCGAGCGTTCGAAGATGTTCGAGGAAGAGCTCGACGTGGACGAAACGCTCTCGCAGTTGCTGGTGGCCGAAGGCTTCACCGAGCTGGAAGAAGTCGCCTACATCGAGACCAGCGAACTGGCCACGATCGAAGGCTTCGACGAAGAGCTCGCCGAAGAACTCCAGAGCCGTGCCGCTGAAGCGATCGAGCGCCGCGAGGAAGCCCTGCGCGAACAGCGTCGTGGCCTTGGCGTCGAAGATGCGCTGGCCGAGCTGCCGCACCTGACCGAAGCGATGCTCGTCACGCTGGGCAAGGCCGGTATCAAAACGCTAGACGACCTGGCGGATCTCGCCACCGACGAGCTGATCGCCAAGAAGCGCGCCGAACAGCGCCGCCGCAACGACAAGGGCCCGCGCGAAAAGAGCGATCGCCCCGAGCGCGTCGAGGACAAGGGTGGCGTGCTGGGCGAGTATGGCCTGAGCGAAGAACAGGGCAACGAGATCATCATGGCCGCGCGTGCCCACTGGTTCGATGACGAGCCAGTAGCTGAGGAGGCCGCCGATGCGGATTCCTCACAATGAGCCGCTAAGCTCCGACATCTCCGGAACTGCACCGGCGGGGAAGGCCTCGCCGGAGCGCAAGTGCGTGCTGACCGGGCGCCATGATGCGCGGGACGAACTGACGCGTCTTGCCATCTCGCCCGACGGCGACGTGCTGCCTGACGTGATGGCGCGTGCCCCCGGGCGCGGGGCCTGGATCGGCGTGGACCGGCAAGCCCTTGAAAAAGCGATTGCCAATGGCAAACTTAAGGGAGCGCTGGCGCGTGCCTTCAAGGGTGCTGCGCTGTCCATTCCGGCCGATCTTCCCGAACGCATCGAACAGGCGCTGCGTCGCCTGGTGACCGACCGGCTCGGCATCGAGCTGCGGGCGGGCAATGTGCTGCTGGGCACAGAGAAGATTGCGCAAGGCTGCCGGGCGGGGGCTGTGACGTTCCTCGGCCATGCCTCGGACGCTGGCACCGATGGACCCAACAAACTGGCGCAAGCCTGGCGCGTGGGCGAAGGCGCCGAGGGTTCGGGGATGAAAGGTGTCATCTTGCCGCTGGACCGAGCGGCGCTGTCTGTGGCATTGGGCCGCGACAACGTCGTTCACGTCGCGCTGACCGACCCCGCTGCCGCCGCAAGGCTGCAAGCGCCGCTGCAGCGCCTGATACATTTTCTCGGAAACGAGACTGAAGCCGCCGGATCCGAGACGGGTGCAGTGGCGAACGACGATATTGATACGAAGGGCGAATGAGTTCGATGAGCGATAGCGACAAGAAGCCGACACTGGGCCGTAGGCCGCTGGGTCTGAAGACCTCGGTGGAGGCGGGAGAGGTCAAGCAGACCTTCAGCCATGGTCGCACCAACAAGGTGGTGGTCGAAGTGAAGCGGCGCAAGCTGATGGGCCGGCCCGGCGAGGCCGCTCCTGTTGCTGCGCCTGCCGCACCGGCACCTGCTGCCGCGCCGGTAGCTCCGCCGCCTCCGCCGCCCCCGCCGCCTCCGCCGCCATCGGCCAGCCGCGAAACCCGCCAGGAAATGCAGGCTCGCCTGCTGCGCGAAGCCGAGGAAGCCCGCCTCGCTGCGCTGGAAGCGGCGAACCGTCGCGAGCAGGAAGAAAAGCTCAAGGCGATCGAGGAAGAGCGTCGTCGCGCCGAGGAAAAGGCCAAGGCCGAAGCCGCACCCGCGCCCGCGCCAGAGCCGACCCCCGAACCGGAAGCTGTACCTGCTCCTGCGCCGGCGCCAGTGGCGACGCCTGAAGTGGCCAAGCAGCCGGAAGCCGCGCCTGCTCCGGTCGAAGCCAAGGCTGCCGAGCCGAAGGCAGAGGAAGCCGCGCCGGTAATCCCGGCACCGCGCCGCTTTACCCCGGTTGCCTCGCCCGCGCCGATCAAGCGTCCCGAGCCTGCTGCGAAGAAGCCCGCCGCCAATCCGCGCGATCGCAAGACCGAGGACCGTCGTGGCGGCAAGCTGACCGTTACGCGCGCGCTCAACGAGGACGAAGGTGCACGCGCCCGTTCGCTCGCTGCGCTGAAGCGTGCCCGCGAGAAGGAGCGCCGTGCGCACTTCGCCGGCCAGTCGCAGCCGCGTGAAAAGCAGGTTCGCGACGTGGTCGTGCCTGATGCGATCACCGTTCAGGAACTGGCGAACCGCATGGCCGAAAAGGCTGCGGACCTCGTCAAGGCGCTGTTCAAGATGGGCATGATGGTCACCATCAACCAGACCATCGACCAGGATACCGCCGAACTGCTCGTCACCGAGTTCGGCCACAACATCCAGCGCGTCAGCGACAGCGACGCCGATATCGATACGTCCTCGGACGTTGACGCCGAAGACACGCTGCAGGCGCGTCCGCCGGTGGTGACGATCATGGGTCACGTCGACCACGGCAAGACCTCGCTGCTCGACGCCTTGCGCGGCACCGACGTGGTGCGCGGCGAAGCCGGCGGCATCACGCAGCACATCGGTGCCTACCAGATCAAGACCAAGGGCGGTGAGTTCATCACCTTCCTCGACACCCCGGGCCACGAAGCCTTCACCGAAATGCGCATGCGCGGGGCCAATGTCACCGACATCGTCATTCTGGTGGTTGCCGGTGACGACGGGCTGATGCCGCAGACGATCGAGGCGATCAACCACACCAAGGCGGCCGGCGTGCCGATGATCGTGGCGATCACCAAGTCGGACAAGCCCGAGTTCAACCCGCAGAAGATCCGCGAGCGCCTGCTCGAGCACGAGATCATCGTCGAGGCGATGTCGGGCGACGTGCAGGACGTGGAAGTCTCGGCCAAGTCCGGCGCGGGCCTTGACGAGCTGATCGAGAAGATCCTGCTGCAGGCAGAACTGCTCGAACTGAGGGCGAACCCGGATCGCGCAGCGGAAGCCACCGTGATCGAGGCCAAGCTGGACAAGGGCAAGGGTCCGCTTGCGACCGTGCTGGTCAATCGCGGCACGCTCAAGGTCGGGGACATCCTCGTGGTCGGCACCCAGTCGGGCCGCGTCCGCGCCATGCTCGACGACAAGGGTCGTCAGGTGAAGGCGGCGGGTCCGTCGCTGCCGGTCGAAGTGCTCGGCATCGGCGGCGTGCCGATGGCCGGTGACACGCTGACCGTGGTCGAAAGCGAAGCCCGTGCCCGTGAAGTGGCGGCGTACCGCCAGGAACGCGCGACCGCCAAGCGCACCGTGCAGGCGCCTGCCAGCCTTGAAAACATGTTCTCCGCGCTGGCCGCAAAGAACACGGTCATCGAGTATCCGCTGGTTGTCCGTGCCGACGTGCAGGGTTCGGTCGAAGCGATCGTCAACGCGCTCAACAAGATCTCGACCGACGAGATCAAGGTGCGCATCCTGCAGTCCGGCGTGGGCGCCATCACCGAAGGCGACGTCAACCTGGCGCAGGCCAGCGGCGCGCCGATCGTGGGCTTCAACGTCCGTCCGAACGCCAAGGCGCGCGAGCTGATCGAGCGCAACAAGGTGCGGATGAAGTACTTCGACGTGATCTATCAGCTCACCGACGACATTCGTTCGGAAATGGCGGGCGAGTTGGGTCCGGAGGCGATCGAAACGGTCGTCGGCCGTGCCGAGGTCAAGGAAGTCTTCCCGGCGGGCAAGAAGGACAAGGCAGCCGGTCTGCTCGTGGTCGAGGGCGTCATCCGCAAGGGGCTGCACGCACGCCTTACGCGCAGCGACGTCATTGTCAGCCGCACGACCATCGCCTCGCTGCGCCGCTTCAAGGACGACGTGCCGGAAGTCCGCGCAGGCCTGGAATGCGGCGTGCTGCTGCAGGACACGAACGACATCAAGGCTGGCGACCAGCTGGAAGTCTTCGAAGTCGAGATGCGCGATCGTACGCTCTGATGATGTAAGGGGATGCTTCGTCCGCCTTCAGGGGCGGCGGGGCATCCTGCCATTCTGGCGGCAGTCTGACTGGTCAATAGCTTCAAAGCACAAGACTAGGGTCACACAGGTCTTGTTCCAAAAACGCCTTTCCGAGGTCGCTACCGGCGACAGAACGGGAGGTGATGTTTTTGAAATTGGATACCGTAGTGATTCTGGTTCTCGGCGTGGCCACGTTGATCGTGGGGCTCGTCGGACTGGTGATCAAGCTCATCGAGCTTGGCCGCAAGTAAAACCAGTGCGGGGGTGCTGTAGCAGCGGCACCCCCAATACAGAAAGAACCCGGACGTAGCAGCGTCCGGGTTCCGGGATGGTGATTGTGAAATCAGCAACCGTAGTGATCCGCTGCTGATAGCACATTTGCTCTAAATTGCAAGAACGGCCCCCTGCCATGACCCGCTATGTCGCCCTGTTCGGATCCATCAACGTCGGCGGTAATCGCGTGACGATGGCGGATCTGCGCTGGGCGTTCGAGCGGGAAGGGCTGACCGGGCTGGAGACCGTGGTCGCCAGCGGCAACCTGCTGTTCGACTATGACGATCGTCCGCTGGATGGCCTTGAAGACCTGTTCGCGCACGTCATGCTGGAGCGGTTCGACATCAAGAGCTTTGTCGCGGTGCGCGATCGGGCAGCAATCGCACAAGCGGTGGAGGGCAATCCCTTTACCGGCATCGGCAAGGACAATCTGGTCCACACGCTGTTCCTCGAACGTCAGCCCGACCAGGCGGCTTTTGACAAGCTGGCAGCCGACCAGGCGATGCGCGGTTTCGAGAAACTGGCAATCGGCGAGCGCAGTATCTATATCGATTTCGTAAGCAGCGTGGCCGAAAGCAAGCTGACGAGTGCGTTCATCGAGCGCCGTCTTGGTTGCCGGGGCACCGCGCGCAACGTGCGATCGATTGCACGCATCCTTTCGAAGATGAGTTAGAATTGGCCAAGTTTCAAACCTCCCCCGAAACCCGTTCCGTCCGCCTGCTGAAGGTGGGTGAGCAGGTGCGTCATATCCTTTCGGAACTGCTGACGCGGCAGGAAGTGCATGACGATGTGCTTTCGGCACATACCGTTTCGGTCACCGAAGTGCGCATGTCGCCCGACCTTCGCCACGCCACGGTGTTCATCAAGGCGCTGCTGGGCGAGGACGAGGAAATCGTGCTCAAGGCCTTGCGGACCAATACCGCATTCTTCCAGCGTGAAGTGGCGCAGCGGCTGCGGCTGAAATATGCGGCGCGGCTGAAGTTCCTGCCCGACGAAAGCTTTGACGAGGCGAGCCGGATCGAGCAGCTGCTGAGCGACCCGAAGGTGCGGCGCGATCTCGACGCCGAGGATTGAGCTTCAGGCCGGGACCATCTGCGCATTGATGGTGATCGTGACGGACTTTGACACGATTAGGCGATAGGCGTTCATTCCGAAATTGGTGCGGTCGATCCTGGTCCGCCCCGAAAGGCGGATCGCCTCGCGCCCGGTGGCCTTGGCAGGTGGTGCGGCGAAGCTCACGTTCAGCGTGGTCGGGCGGGTAACACCCTTTGCGGTCAGTTCGCCACTGACGACCGCCGTGACCGGCCCGGTCATCGTCATCGAACGGCCGATGAAGCGGACATGAGGGTGCTGTTCGACATCGAAGAAGTCCGGGCCTTTCAGACGCTTGAGCGTGACGGAATCCCCGGCTTCTAGCGCGGTCGCATCGAGCGTGACATCGAGTTTCACGCTGTCGAGATGTGCCGGATCCAGTTCGATGCCGCCGGTGATGGCGGGAAAGCGCGCGGTCTTGCTGGCGATGCCGAAGAAGCCGACGCGGGCGTGGACGTCGCTGTGTGGGGCGTCGATGCGATAGCGCAGCTTTTGCGGCGGCGTGTTTCCGGTCAGGACCACGAGGGCCAGTGCGCTGATGATCCGTCGAGTTTTCCTGCGCATTGGTCGGCGATCCCTCTGGCAATCCAGAACGTGGTGCTTATGGCTGTGCGCGATGGCCAAGCTCTATTTCTACTACGCCAGCATGAACGCCGGCAAATCGACCAATCTTTTGCAGGCGGACTTCAACTACCGCGAGCGAGGGATGGCCACGATGCTGTGGACTGCGGCATTGGATGACCGGGGCGGCGCCAAGGGGCAAGACTTTGCCATCGAAAGCCGCATCGGCCTTCACGCCGAGGCCCATCGTTTCGATCATGCTACCGACCTGTGGGGAGCGGTGAAAGCTGCCCATGTGGTACAGCCGCTCTCATGCGTGCTGGTGGACGAGGCGCAGTTCCTGTCCAAGGCACAGGCCTGGCAACTGGCGCGGATTGCCGACGAGGCGGGGGTGCCGGTGCTGTGCTATGGGCTGCGCACGGATTTTCAGGGGGAGTTGTTCGAAGGGGCAGCAGCGCTGCTCGGCATTGCGGACTCGCTGGTGGAATTGAAAGCGGTCTGCCACTGCGGGCGCAAGGCGACGATGAACCTGCGCGTGGATGAAAGCGGTGCAGCAGTGCGGGCAGGGGCGCAGACCGAGATTGGCGGGAACGACCGCTATGTCGCGCTGTGCCGCAGGCACTTTTCGGAGGCGATGCAGGCATGAGCGGAGATGGACTGTACGTGCCGCTCGCCGATGGCGACTTGCGGCTCGAGCTGCTGCGCGAGGATCATCGCGAGGGCCTGCGCCATGCTTGCGCGCAGGACGACGAGATCTGGGACGTCTATCCGTTCAGCTACCGGGGCGAGGCTTTCGATCCGCAGTTCGACAGCCTGCTGAACTCTGCGCCGCAGCGTCGGCCCTATGCTGTCTTCTCGGGCGAGGAGCTGGTCGGCATGACGGCGTGGATCGAACATGGCGCGGCAGGTTGGTCGATCGAGATCGGCAACAGCTATATCGTGCCGTCGGTTCGCGGCACCGGCCTCAACGGACGGCTCAAGCGGCTGATGATCGACCACGCCTTTGCTTGTGGGCTGGAGCGCGTGGCGTTCAAGGTGGATACGATGAACCTGCGCAGTCAGGCTGCGGTCAGGAAGGTTGGCGGAGTGCAGGAAGGCGTGATGCGGCACGAGCGTCGGACGTGGACGGGCCGTGTGCGCGATACCGTGCTGTTTTCGATCCTGCGTAACGACTGGATGAGCAACAAGAAATGAACCCCGAAGGTCTGGTCTGGCAGATTGCCACGATCGCAATTCCCATGATCCTGGCGATCGTGTTCCACGAGGTGGCCGATGGCTGGGTGGCGCGGGCTTTGGGCGATCCGACGGCGGCGGAGCAGAAGCGGCTGAGCCTCAATCCGCTGCGCCATGTCGATCCATTCGGGACGATCATCCTGCCCGGGCTGCTGAAGCTGAGCGGGGCGCCGGTATTCGGCTGGGCCAAGCCGGTACCTGTGGACTTTCGCCGCTTGCGCAATCCGCGCTGGGGCATGGTGCTGGTGGCGGCTGCGGGGCCGCTCACCAATTTCGTGCTTGCCTTGATTGCCGCCATCGGGCTGGGCCTGCTGGTGAGGGCAACGGACGGCATGGCCGAGCCGGGGCTGGGCGCGCTGTTCCTTTCGGACAACCTGCGCAATTTCCTGATCGTCAATCTTTTCCTCGGCGCGTTCAACCTGCTGCCGATTCCGCCGTTCGATGGGTCGCGCATCGTGATGGGCGTGCTGCCTGCGCCACTGGCACGCGTCTATGGCAAGATTGAGCCTTACGGTTTGCTCGTGGTGTTCGCGTTCCTCGTGATCCTGCCGTACTTCTGGCCGGAGCTGCATCTGGTGCAGCGGCTGATCGGACCACCGGTGGAGTGGTTTGGGCAGCACCTTGCCAGACTGGCGACGCTGGTTGCTGGGCCTGAGCCGCTCTGACCATGGTTGATGGCTGGATCATTCTCGACAAGCCGCTCGAGCTCGGCTCGACGCAGGGCGTGGCGGCGGTGAAGCGCAACCTGCGGGCGGCGGGGTTCGGCAAGTGCAAGGTGGGCCATGGCGGCACGCTTGACCCGCTGGCGACAGGTGTGTTGCCGATTGCCATTGGCGAGGCGACCAAGCTGTGCGGCCGGATGCTCGACGCGAGCAAGGCCTATACCTTCACGGTGGGTTTCGGTGAGGAATCGGACACGCTCGACCTTGAGGGCAAGATCGTGGCGACAAGCGACGTCCGGCCTTCCTGGCAAGAGATCAAGGCAGTGCTGCCGCGCTTTACCGGCCCGATTTCGCAGGTTCCGCCCGCCTATTCAGCACTGATGGTCGATGGTGAACGTGCCTATGACCTTGCGCGCAAGGGCGAGACGTTCGAGCTGAAATCGCGTGATGTGGTGATCCGCTCGCTGGTTGCCGAACCTGTTGCAGATCCGGCGCGGGTTGAAGAACTAACCCTGACTGCCCATGTATCGAAAGGAACGTACATCCGCAGCCTGGCGCGCGACATTGCCCGCGCGCTCGGCACCGTGGGGCATGTTACCATGCTGCGCCGCCTGAAGGCCGGGCCGTTCGACATTGCCCAGGCGATTTCGCTGGACAAATTGAACGATGTGGGTAAAGGCGCGCCCCTTGAACACATACTCTTGCCGCTGGAGGCAGGGCTGGTCGACATCCCGGCTCTCTCCCTCGATCCCGAGCAGGCAAGGGCGGTCCGTCAGGGCCGCGTTCTGGCGGGATTGCCCTTCGAGGACGGGCTTTACTGGGCGAAGGCCGGATCTGTTCCGGTCGCGCTGGTGGAGCTTTCGGGCGGAAGCCTGAAGGTCCAGAGGGGCTTTAATCTGAAGGATGTCGCGGAGTAGAATACATGTCGATTACCGCAGAAAAGAAGCAGGAAGTCATTGCCGCTCACGCTCGCGCCGAAGGCGACACCGGTTCGCCGGAAGTCCAGGTCGCGATCCTGACCAGCCGCATCCAGACGCTGACCGAGCACTTCAAGTCCAACCACAAGGACAACCACTCGCGTCGCGGCTTGCTGATGATGGTCAACAAGCGTCGTTCGCTGCTCGACTACCTGAAGAAGAAGGACGTGGGTCGTTACAACGACCTGATCCAGAAGCTCGGTCTTCGCAAGTAACCAAGCGGAGCGGCCCCAAGCGGGCCGCTTTTGCTTTCTGGCGTCCTCGCAATTCGGCGAGGTGCCTCCGGGGCAAGACAAACGGCCCCGCACCGGACCGGGACGGCATTCCCCGGCAGCAAACCCCGTTCGCAATAGGGCGCGCGGGCTGAAGGATGTAAAATGTTCGACGTCAAAACCGTATCGCTGGAGTGGGGCGGAAAGACCCTCACCCTCGAAACCGGCCGCATTGCCCGTCAGGCTGACGGCGCGGTCCTCGCCACTTACGGCGAAACTGTAGTCCTTTGCGCGGTCACCGCGGCAAAGTCGGTCAAGGAAGGCCAGGACTTCTTCCCGCTGACCGTCCACTACCAGGAAAAGTATTCGGCAGCTGGCCGCATTCCGGGCGGTTTCTTCAAGCGCGAGCGCGGCGCGACGGAAAAGGAAACGCTGGTTTCCCGCCTGATCGACCGTCCGGTTCGCCCGCTGTTCCCCGAAGGTTTCTACAACGAAATCAACGTCATCGCCCAGGTTCTGAGCTATGACGGCGAGACCGAACCCGATATCGTCGCGATGATTGCGGCCTCGGCTGCGCTGACCATCTCGGGCGTTCCGTTCATGGGCCCGATCGGCGCTGCGCGCGTCGGCTTCGTCGATGGCGAATACGTGCTGAACCCGAAGCAGGACGCCGCGCTGACCGATGGCCGCCTCGACCTCGTGGTCGCCGCGACCGACTCTGCCGTGATGATGGTGGAATCGGAAGCCAAGGAACTGAGCGAAGACGAAATGCTCGGTGCCGTGCTGTTCGCGCATGACGAGTGCCGCAAGGTCATCGGTGCGATCATCGAACTGGCCGAGAAGGCTGCGAAGGATCCCTGGGAAATCGACCTGTCGGACAACACCGCCGACATCAAGAAGAAGCTCAAGGACCTCGTCGGCGCGGACATTGCCGCTGCCTACAAGCTGACCAACAAGTCGGCCCGTTCCGACGCGCTGAACGCCGCCCGCGCCAAGGCCAAGGAAGCGTTCGCCGGTGAAACGCCGCAGACCCAGATGGTCGCCATCAAGACCATGAAGAAGGTCGAGGCCGACATCGTGCGCGGCGCCATCCTCAAGGACGGCACCCGCATCGACGGTCGTTCGGTCACGCAGGTCCGCCCGATCGAATCGATGGTCGGCTTCCTGCCGCGCACCCACGGTTCGGCGCTGTTCACGCGCGGTGAAACGCAGACCATCTGCACCACCACGCTGGGCACCAAGGACGCCGAGCAGATGATCGATGGCCTTGAAGGCCTGCGCTACGAAAACTTCATGCTCCACTACAATTTCCCGCCGTACTCGGTTGGCGAAGTTGGCCGTTTCGGCGCTCCGGGCCGTCGTGAAGTGGGCCATGGCAAGCTGGCATGGCGCGCACTGCACCCGGTGCTCCCGACCAAGGACGAGTTCCCCTACACCATCCGCGTCCTTTCGGACGTGACCGAGTCGAACGGCTCGTCGTCGATGGCCACCGTCTGCGGCGGCTGCCTTTCGATGATGGACGCGGGCGTGCCGATCAAGCGCCCGGTTTCGGGCATCGCCATGGGCCTCATCCTTGAAGGCAGCGAGTTCGCCGTCCTCTCGGACATCCTGGGCGACGAGGACCACCTCGGCGACATGGACTTCAAGGTGGCAGGCACGTCCGAAGGCATCACCACGATGCAGATGGACATCAAGGTCGCCGGCATCACGCGCGAAATCTTTGAGGTTGCCCTCAAGCAGGCTTCGGAAGGCCGCGCGCACATCCTGAACGAGATGACCAAGGCGCTGGGCGAAGCACGCACCGAGCTTTCGGCGCACGCGCCGCGCATCGAGACGCTGCAGATCGACAAGTCGAAGATCCGCGACGTCATCGGCACCGGCGGCAAGGTGATCCGCGAGATCGTGGCCACCACCGGTGCAAAGGTCGACATCGACGACGAAGGCCTGATCAAGATCTCGTCTTCGGACCTGACCCAGATCGAAGCCGCCAAGAACTGGATCCTCGGCATCGTCGAGGAAGCCGAGGTCGGCAAGATCTACAAGGGCAAGGTCGTCAACATCGTCGACTTCGGCGCTTTCGTGAACTTCATGGGCGGCAAGGACGGCCTCGTCCACGTCTCCGAAATGAAGAACGAGCGCGTGGAAAAGCCGACCGACGTGGTGAAGGAAGGCCAGGACGTTTACGTCAAGGTCCTCGAGATCGACCAGCGCGGCAAGGTTCGCCTGTCGATGCGCGTCGTCGATCAGGAAACTGGCGCGGAGTTGGAGGACACCCGCCCCGCCCGTGAACCGCGTGAACCGCGCGGCGATCGTGGTGATCGCGGCGACCGTCGTGGCCCGCGCGGCAATGATCGTGGTGGCCGTGGTGACCGTAGCCCCAGAGGCGATCGGGGCCGTGAAGGCGGTGATCGTCCTCGCCGTGACCGTGAAGACGGTCCGGCTCCGGATCACATGCCGGCGTTCCTCAAGTCCGACGACTGAGGAACGGCCAGCAGGCCAGACAGAAAGGGGCTCCACCGCAAGGTGGGGCCTTTTTCATTTGCAAAACGGTCATCATTCGCTGGCAGACACGGAGACATGGCAAGGCCGTCACACAATATCGTGGTTTTCGAATGCAGTGCGCGGCGCGATCCACGCTGTGGCTGATGGGAGTGCTGGGCGCCGCCTTCGTGTCGGCGTCGCTGATGGTAAACCCCAAGGATAATTGCAGCGAAGGTGGCGAGTGTGCGCCTTGGCTGGTGCCCGTTGCAGGCGCGGTCGGTGCGCTTGGCCTCGTGGGTGCGGCGGGTCAACTTGTGGCCAACACCCGGCGGGGGAGCCGACTGGATCTCGAGGCTGGTACGCTGGAGTGGTGGCAGGGGCGCACGCGCCGACGGCCGGGCAATCATGGTTTCATCGCGCTTGCCGACATTTCGCGCATCGTCGTCCGTCGGGGCGATGATAGCAGCGATCTCATCAGCCTTTACGACCAGCAGGGTGAGCGCCTGCGGCTTTTCGACAGCGAGGTAATCGGTGAAACTCCCGAAGAGTGGGCGCGCAAGCTTGTCTTGTTTGCACCCCGGATCGTGTTCGATCTGCAGGATTGAGACGCTTTAAGTTTGCTATTCCCGCGCCAACGGTCCACAGCGGGGGCATCGGTGAGATGACCATCGTAGGCATCACCGGCTGAGAGACCTGTCGCGCTCCCGCTTACGCAATGGGAGTCTGTCGTGGACCTCAACCAACAATATGGAAAGCACCAGAGGTTGGTGATGGGCGCTGTGGCCAGCGCTTGCGGGCAGGACCGCGCTAACAAGCTTGTGCTTGTGCAAGACTGCGCCAGCAACATCTCCACCTGTCGAAGATCCGAGCGCGCGCCTGCAGCGGCAGGGTGGGCGCGACCGAGCACACAGAACACGATCGCAGACGTGTTCGCAACGGAGTACCTCGCATGAGCCGAGCCATGAATACCACACTGAACGAAGCCCGCGTCCGAGCACTTTGCGAGAAATCCGGCGTCGCTATCAGCGCGCTCGAAGTCCTGCCTTCGGGTGGAACGCGGCTTGTCTGCACGCGCGAGGAGGGCGCTGACGAAATGCGGATCGTGCTGAAGACGACCATGATCGAAGGACGCGTCCCGAGATTTGCCTTCCAACGCAGCCAGAACTCGCAGTACGGCTGATCGCGAACAGGGTCAGGCCTCGAGGCGGCTAGGCCGCGTCTCGCAAGGGTGGCGGTTCCTGTCCGGCCACCAGGATACAGTTCCGACCCGACTGCTTTGCCGCATAGAGGGCTTCGTCGGCCGCCCGCAGCGCATCGCTGCGGGTCTTGTAGGCGAAGACGTCGGCGATCCCGCCGGAGAACGTGACACGGCCGAACGGCATGTCGGTGGCGCGATTGACGAGGCGTCGTTCCGCTATGCTTTCGCGCGCCTGATCTAGACGGTCCCACGCCTTCTCGGGCGGGAGGGCGCGGAACAGCACGGCGAACTCTTCGCCCCCGTGCCGCGCCACATGGCAGCGGGCGTCTGAAATCTGGCTGAGGGTCTCGGCAACCACTTTGAGTACCCGGTCGCCTGCGGCGTGGCCATGGCAGTCATTGATGCGCTTGAAGTGATCGATGTCGCAAAACGCCACGCAGAGCGGTTCGCCGGAAGCCTTGGCTGCGGCATATTCCTTTTCGAACAGGGTTTCGAACGCGCGGCGGTTGGGAAGACCCGTGAGGTGATCCTCGTCGGCTACCCGACGCGCTTCGTCGAGACTTTTCTGGAGTTCCATTGCTCGCCGCTCGGACTCGCAGAGGTTGTGTTCGATCTCGCGCGTGCGATGCATCATTGCCTTGGCGAGGGCGGCAAGCTCTGTGATCACCGCGCCGGCACGACCGACCTGTTCGAGATCATCGACGTGTTGCTGCAACGCGGCGCCATATTCGGTCGTCGCCGACCTCGCGTGGGTCGTGGCGCTGGCGAACTCCTCGAGCGTGTCTTCCAACCGTGACATGAGGGCGGCGAGGAGTTCGGATGAGGTTTCACCTTCCTCCTCACGAACGACTTGTTCGAGCCAGACAATCGTGATCGGCTGACCCGCTTCAGTACGTTCGAGAATCATCTGGGCTAGCTTCGGCTTGGCACCGGTGACACAGTCGTAAGCGATCTCGAGCGTCCACGGCATCACCTCGAGATCGTGATCGATCAGGAAGTCCGCTACTTTCGCGAGAAGCCGGCGCTTGGCCGGTAGCCAGATTTCGCGCGCAGTCACGTCACGGATGAGGCCGATGCTGTCGAGTGTTTCCTCCCCGGACTCCGCTTCTCCGGCAAGGCCGAGCCATCTGAGCAGGCGCGACCGGGACCCGCGCGAGGAAGGATCATTTGTCATGTCTGCCAGAACGGCCAACGCCGCGTGAGATTAACCACGCGGCGCCGCAGTATTCCGGGAATACGTGTTCGTCCTGAGGTGGATCTCAGCGAACGCGAGGTCCGCCAAAAGGCATCGGCGGGGGAGGCCGACGATGGCCGCGCGGGAGCTGCGCCTGATAGGCGCGGCCGCAATGCTCCACACAGTAGGGGAAGCCCGGATTCACCTTCTCGCCGCAGAAATGGAAATCAGGCTCGCCGGGGTGGCCCATCGGCCAGCGGCAGATGCGATCGTTGAGATCGAGCAGGCTGGTCTTGTCGGCGATTTCCGGGCTTGGGCGTGCGGGCACAAGGCGACGTGGCGGCGCGGGCGGGATAGGCGCCTGCTGATCGCCGGGACCCTGACGCAAAAAGCCGCCGGGCCCAACCGAGACGATTCGCGGTTGGGGTGCAGCGGGTGCAGCATCGCTGGCAGGCTTTGCTTCGGGGGCTGGTGAGGGAGCAACGCGAGGTGCCGGTGCCGGAGCTGGCGGTGCCGCCGCCACGACCGGGCGCGGCGCGGCGACCTTGGGTTCTGGAGCCGGGGTGGCCGGCTTGGCAACCTTGGGCGCTGCCGGAGAAGCCGACGCATCCGTCTTGTCGTTGGCCTTTACCGGGGAAGGGCGCGCCTTGAGTCCAAGGCGGTGTGCCTTGCCGATCACCGCATTGCGGCTGACGCCACCGAGTTCATCGGCGATCTGGCTGGCGGTTGACCCGCCCTCCCACATCTTGGTCAGCTTTTCGATCCGCTCTTCGGTCCAGCTCATGCCTTCACGTTTCCTTCCGTGCCGGAATGGTCCGGCCGTTAAAATCTGCCCGGTCGGCAAGTTCCGACACGTGCTTGCCATCGGCGTGCCAGCGCGATACCGCGATGGCCATGGCCAATCAACCGCTACCCCGTGAAGGGGCGACAACCCGCAACGCCGGAACCTTTGCCCCGCCCGGACAACCGGTCTTCCGCGGCTTCAACAGGCTGGGGCTGTGGACTTTCTATATGAAGGAGGTCCGCCGTTTCTTCAAGGTCCAGACCCAGACGATCTGGGCTCCAGCGGTCACCACGCTGCTTTATCTGATGATATTCACGCTCGCGCTTGGCGGCGGTGCCAATGGTGGGCGCATGGTTCTTGGCGTGAACTTTGCCAGCTTCGTCGCGCCGGGCCTGATCGCGATGGGCATGATCAACAATGCCTTTGCCAATTCCAGTTTCAGTCTTCTTGGCGGAAAGATCCAGGGGACCATTGTTGATTACCTGATGCCGCCAATCTCCACCGGCGAACTGATGACGGCATTGGTGGGCGCGGCAGTCACGCGCGCGGTTCTTGTCGGTCTTGCCGTGGCAGGGGCAATGCTGCTTTGGCCGGGAGTGTCGCTGAAGATCGCCCATCCCTGGGCAGTCGTCTGGTTTGGCCTGATGGGTTCGATCCTGCTTGCCATCGTCGGTGTGCTGACGTCGATCTGGGCCGAGAAGTTCGATCACAACGCAGCCGTCACCAACTTCGTCATCACGCCCCTCTCGATGCTGTCGGGCACGTTCTACGTGATCGACAATCTTGCTCCGGCGTTTCAGGCAGTGAGTCGACTGAACCCGATCTTCTACGTGATCTCGGGCTTCCGCTTCGGCTTTCTCGGGCAAAGCGACATCGGCGACACGAACATGGCCGTGCTGCACGGCGCAATCGGCCTTGGTGTCGTGAATGTCGCTCTGGGTGCGTTGCTGTATTGGCTGCTCAAGTCCGGCTGGAAGCTCAAGAACTGACGAGCACAATTCGGGCCACAAGGGAGAGCCGGGTCTCCCTTGGGCGTCAGTGCGACAGGCTGCGCCTCAGCCGATAGCGGCCATTGCGGAAACCCTCGAACATCTCGTCCAGCGAAGGGTGGTCAACCGGCCCGGCCTCTGCATCAGACTGGAGGTTTTGCTGGCTGACATAGGCGACATAGCTGTTCTCGTCGTTCTCGGCGAGAAGGTGATAGAACGGCTGGTCACGCGGGGGACGGATGTCCTCGGGGATAGATTGGTACCATTCCTCGCTGTTGGCGAAGACCGGGTCGATATCGAAGACGACGCCGCGGAAGCCGAACATGCGATGGCGAACAACGTCGCCAATCGAGAAGCGCGCCGATGAGACGGGGGGGGCCGAAATATCGCGTCCAGCTTGTGGCGAAAAGAAACTCGCACGATCCATGCCCAAGGATATAGGGTTTCGCCGCGGTGCAAACAAGCCGCTTGCCAATAAAGGTTCATCCCAAAGGCCGCCTGTGGAAAAAGCTTTCCGCTTTCTACTTGGCAAGCCGGTTTGCATGCGCTAACGGCGCGCTTCCTCGACCGGGAACGCCCCTTGCGGCACCCTGATTGGCACCATGGAGAGGTGGCAGAGTGGTCGAATGCGCCGCACTCGAAATGCGGTGTACGGGCAACCGTACCGTGGGTTCGAATCCCACCCTCTCCGCCAATTATCTCTGATTTTGTAGGATTTTTTTCAGAGTGGCGGCTTAGTTCCCATAACCGCTCCCCGATAGATCGGGCGCTAGGCGCTTAGCCTCACTATGCCGCCGGAATGAGATTGCAGATCGGGCAGGCCAGATCGGATGAATTTTCCGGCTGGTGCGGGTGCAGTTCGATACACACCCTACGCGACAAATCGCGGCTGGAAATGGCGGGGAGCCGCGCATTCCCTCATATGGCAGCTTCTCCGTCGAAAATGACTGGTAACGGGAGATTGACCGAAAGGGCCGAAAAGCGCGGGAGGCGAGCCAATCATATTCAGGTCAAAGCTTTGCCAGCCGTGCAATCGCTCAATTGTGATTGAGGTTGCAGACTTGACGGCAGACTGCCCGCGACTTGCGCCTTGCAAGGTATTGAGAGAGATTGCGGCAAGTTTGGCGGGTAGCAGACCGATTGGGGGAAATATGGAATACGTCCTGCCCAGCCTGATCCTGTTAGGCGTTCTCTATTACGGCAATGCTATCCTGAGCCGGTTTCCTAAAGGTGCTTCACCCAAAGCTTACGACTACGGGAATGGGGATTTTCACCTTACATTCCGGTCAACCGGAACCCGCGAAAAGCAATTCAAGGTTGGCTTCGTGTCCTATTGGGAGATCGGCAACGAGTTCGAGATTTTCGGTGTCATTCGGGATTGCCGCGACGGTGAAGCCGCCTTCGACATTGGGGGCGCGACAAAGATAGTTGTTAGCGTAATTCCCTACGGGGAATGGTTCGACGACAGCACGATTGGCCGTAAGAGTTACGTTGCAGATGGCGTGCTAAAATGTGTCTTGCACCTGCCATATCTCGTTGCGCGCCAAATGCTCGATCAGATGCGAGCACAGCCAGAGCGGGATGTCTGGATTCAGGGAAAGGCTCTTGAAAACAGTTCCGGCACGGTAATTTTCCATCACATTACAATCGAATAGCGGCTAGTCAGGATTGATCGCCAGCTTCGTCAATCAATCTCGCAATACCCCGTATGTATCGAGCGGCTGCCAATGTGTCGGCAGAGCGCCCGCCATGCTTCCATGCGTTGCGGTTGCCCTCAGGTGCGCCGCTGCCCTTGCCGCCGTGCATCCGGCATCGCTTCGCCCCCTTGATCGCCGGGGATTGGCAAGCCGTTCCCTTGCGCGTCATGGCAAAGCATCGCGGGGCCGCGGCCAGCCGCGCCGGTTCCGGCTGTATGGGGTTGTTCGGCGGATTCTGCATTTCGGTGCCCCCCGGCATGGTGATGGAATTGTTCGGCAATGACGGCCTGCCCGCCCTCGTTTACATGCACATGCCGCACGGTTTGCTCGCGCGGCTGGTGCAGCTTGGCCAGCGCCTCCAGCGTGGCGCGGCAATTGCTCTGAGCCTTGAGCGCCAGCCGCCCATAGCGTTCGGCGGCGTTGATGTAGTCACCCATGTTCATAGCGCAACGGCGCGCCAGTTCGGCAAACATCGCGTCCAGTGTGACAGCCTGTGTTGCGAGCATCCGGCTGGCCATCGCCAGATCACCAGACGCTGCCTTGTCGGCCTTTGCAATCAGATCGTCCGCGTAGTCAGTGACGCCGGGCTTTTCGATCCCGCCCAGCATTTTGTCGAGAAAGCCCGCCGATGCCGCCGCATTCTTGAATGCCGGATCAAGGAGCTTTCGCGCCATCGCCTGAGCGCCGGTTTCATCCGTGGCTTGCTCGATTGTAAGGGCGTTGTTCGGCTTCATGCCGCCGTCCGGTTTCTTGCGATTGGCCATTGTCAGTCCTTTGCCTTGCGCGCCTTCGCGCCGATGTTTTGAGAGGTTCCGCAACGCTTGCCGATCACGCGCCCGCCCGGCTCCAGCCGCTCCAGGCCGAATTGTGACGCTGCCTCAGGGCTTGCGCCTTTCAAGACATAGGCAAGCGCCGCCTCCAGATTGACGGCGTGGAGATCGGGATTGCCTGTCTCCAGCCCCAGCCGCCCGCCTATCGGTTTGCTGTGGATCACGCGCGCCCGGTAAGGCTGCCCGGTGATCCGACGAAGCCAGCCCCGTTGCAGCGCCGTAACAACGGACACCAGATCGGCAGGCACATGGGCAAGCAAGTGACAGTGCCCGCCTTTGTCATGGCCGTTGCCGGGCACGTTCTCATGCGTCCAGAGCCATGCCGTGCGGCTGCCATGCCGGGCCAGCGCCTTTGTCAGCAGGTCGGTAAAGCGCCCGGTCGCCTTCGCCAAGCCCGCCAAGGGCACTCCAGTGGCCTGCCAGTGAATCGAGATCATGCGGGTGAATGGCAGCCCGATTTTTTCGGCATGGCGCTCAGCGGCCCTTAGATTGCCAATTTGAGCGGCTGTCAGGGCATGGCTTTCCCGATCGGCACGGTTACGCGCGCCGCCCCTGCCAGTGCCTCCAGCGGAAAGGGCTGCCACACCAGAGGTAATGTAATTAATCGCAAGCGCCGTGCCAGTTCTGGTAATCGGCGGATTTGCGGGCGATTGCGGCTGGAGCGGTGCAATTGAAACTCCACCGAAACCGCTATCCCGGTGGAGTTTCAAAGCGCCGCCATGCCGGGCGCTATTGTGCGGCTTGGGCATGGCGGCAGAGATCATGCGGCAATCCAGACAATGGCCAGCTTGCCGGTGCTATTCGGTCTGCGCTGCCCGCTGTCACGGATAAGCCCCTTGCGCCTCAATTCGCTGGTGCGCGGCTGGATAGACCAACGGTCCATATCGAGCCGCGCCGCCAGTTCATCGGCGGTAAGGCCGTGCGCGCCAGCATCGCGGATTGCGCCCTCTGCCATGCGCTGGAGCCGCCCCAGCTTGGGCGCAAGGGCATCGGCAGCGGCAATCGAGGTTTCCACGTTCCGGTGCCCCGGTGCATCGGGATAGGTGCTCATTGCGCGCCTCCCTCTGCCATCGGCGGCAAGCCCGCACGGTCCAGCAGCTTCGCCAGCCAATCGGCCTGCGCTTCGCTCATGGGCGTGGAATCGACGGCAAGCTGGCCAAGGAATTGCCCGGCCTTGCGGCTGAGCCGGTGATTGCCGTTTAGCAGCGCAAGCGCCGCTGCCTTGTGATTAGGAAAGGGCCTGTCAATCATTGCAGCCCTCCCCAAAGCAGAGCCGCGCCATATCCCGCGCCATCCAAGGCGACAGGCAGAAACGGGAGGCAAGCATTTGCGCTCGCAAGTCCGATGCGGTAGAGGGGGAGTGCAACCAGCCACCAAGTTGATTGCGCGAAGCCCCGGCCTGCACGCCGGGGTTTTGCATATCTGCTGCCATCGCTCATGCTCCCGCCTGATAGGTCGGAAGGCTGGCCAGATAGGCTTCGAGATCGGCAAATGAGATCAACGTGCGCCGCCCGGCCTTGCGAGCCTTGAGATCACCGCGCTTCAACGCCTCATAGATTGAGGTGCGCGACATGCCCGAATACTGAACGGCCTCGGGCAAGGTGCCGTATGCTTTTGTCATGGAGTTGTCCCTTCTTGTCCGCCGCGACAGATGCGGCCAAGCAGGGACATGCCGCTAACCGGCAGGCCTGTGGTGGGGATCGTTACGGTTGGTTTCAGGGCAGCTTGCGCCCCACTACAGGCCAGGAATTACGCCGTCGGCAAATTCCGTGGGGTACTGCCGATGCAGGCGGCAAACCGCCTTCAATACACCCGATATGTCAGGTGTCCTCTGTTCCCCGAACGCTAGCGCAACCATCCGCTGATAAAAATCCATGAATGCTGACGGTGTACGATGAACGCCACTCGGCCAGTTATTCGCCGATACTACCGTCCCGAAGGCGGCTTCAAAAATCGGTGCAAGGTAAAGGCCTCGGTGCACTCTGATACGCTTTCGCTCAGCGGCGCGCCAGTTTGGCTTTTGCTGCTCTGTTCCCTTCACCGCGTTGCCCAGAAAGCTTGAGAGCCAATTCAACTCTGCCAAAGCAGCGCGGAAGCGATTGTACCCAAATTCTGGGTCGTCTCCTGCCGCAAGCGCATTACACCCCTCCCATTGGTTGAAGGCTTCGTCCCACAATCTGGAGTCAGCCTCAGGCGAGCGCTGGAAGATTGCGATCCACGTTGCGGTGGCTTGCTCGGCTAACGAAAGAAGTTCGTCCCGAAATTCCGCGTTCGAGGGTCGTTCCGGGCCGTCACTGACGTTTGGGATGGAAATGCCAAGCGCCCGTCGCACGGCCATTGCCAGCCAATCCATATCTCTGCCCGGCGCCAGTGGTAGACCGAAGCCCGCCATAGCGCTGGCAACAGCCTCCGGCGTGATTGCCGTCAGCACGTGATCCCTGCCGATGAATGCGGCAAATTCGGCATCATCGGCAAAGCTCATTCCTGCCCCCGTAGGCTTTCCAGATAGGCGTCAACCTCTGCCCGCCTTGCCGCTGGTAGTCGGTCATATTGCGCCTCGAATTGCTCAGCCCAAGCCAGCCGCTCGAAAGCCTCCCGCTGCCATCCTGCAATGACAAGGGCATCCGCGCGGCTGGCGCACCAGTGACGGCGTTCCTCGTGCCCTATGCGCCGCGCAACGGCATACCATCGGGTGCGATGGCGCACCTTGACGAAATGCCGCTCGCTTTCGACCGTAACAATCCAGCGGTCCTTGAGCGCGAAGGGCAGGACTGCCGCGCTTTCATCGCTCATACCGCTGCCCCCCGGATTGGCGAAACCTTGGCACCAGCCGCGCCGTCGCTGGCGCAATAGGTTGCCCAATCGGCCATGAGCCGCCGCCGCTTGTCGAATAGATCGCCGCGCCGGTAAGCCGCTTCGGACTTGTTGCCGATCACATGGGCCAGCGCCATTTCGCAAACCTCATGAGCATAGCCGGTGCATTCGGCTGCCCAATCGCGGAAGCCAGAGCGGAAGCCATGAACGGTGCAATCCAGCTTCATGCGGCGAAGCAGCATCGACATTGCCATAGTGGACAGCTTGCCGCCCTTGTCGGCTGGAAACAGGCTGGCCTTGCCCAGCGGCTTAACGGCCTCCAGAATTTCGACAGCGCGCGGCGACAGGGGAATGCGATGTTCCTTGCCTGCCTTCATGCGGGACGCTGGCACGGTCCAGATTGCCTTGTCCAAATCGACTTCGGCCCAAGTTGCCCCCAATACTTCGCTGGTGCGCGTGGCCGTGAGAATGACAAACTCTAGCGCCAGAGCCGCCGTTGCATTCCGTTCGCGCAGTTTCGCCATGAATGCTGGAATTGCCTCATAGGGCATGGCCTTGTGGTGGCCGCGCGTGAGCCGGGAACGGGGCGGCAGGATTTGCGCGATATGGCCGCGCCAGCGAGCCGGGTTTTCTCCCTCCCGGTATCCGCGCGCCTTGGCGGCATCGAGCACGGTTTCAATCCGCCCCCGGATGCGGCTGGCAGTTTCGGGCTTGTCCTGCCAGATCGGCTCAAGGATTTTCAGCACGTGCGCCGTGCCAATGTCGGCAACCGGCAATTCGCCCATGACGGGATAGACGTAGCTGGCCAGCGTGTTGCGCCATTGCTGCCGGTGCTTGTCATTGCGCCAGCTCGCCTCATTCGCACCGATATAAGCCTCTGCCACGGCCTTGAACGTCATTCCGGCAATCGCAGCCGCTTGAGCCGCCGCAAGCGCCTCTGTGGCCTCCCGCTGGCGTTCCTCCAGAGGATCAATCCCGGCCTTCACCTTGAGCCGTAGGGCATCGCGCGCCGTCCGGGCATCGGCAAGGGAAATGCCGCCTTGTCCAGCCGCACCCAAGCCAATGTCACGCGACTTGCCCTTGAGCATGAAGCGATAGACCCATGACCGCGCGCCGGTTTCCTTCACCAGCAAGTGCAGTCCTCCCCCGTCCGCATGGCGTCCGGGCTTCGCATTCTTAACCGCCAAGGGCGTAAGGGCGTTGCTGAGCTTGCGCGGCATGGCTGTCGTCTCCGTTCCCAAATCCGTTCCCCGATAATACGCCGGTTTTATGGGAACGCAACCGGATAGAACGGGACGGGAACGGAGTTGGACAGAGCCAATTACCGCCTATTTTTCGTGCCTATTTTAATGCTGGCGGATGCATCGGGACGCTAGTTTCGGGGACACCCTCTCCGCCAGCCATTAGCCTGAAAGTTTCCACTGAACTGCCCAACGCTTCGATTCTTCGTCGAAACGTCGGTCGATGGAACTTGAGCGTGACTTTCGTCAACTACGTTCGGCACAAGGCCAGCGACGATGACAAGGGCGGTTCCGATTTCGACGCAGTGGATGTGCAGCCCCGATATTAATGACGAGTGTTTGAAGCATTGAGGAGAAGGGCATGTCCGTCGAGGTCATTGCGCCGTAGACGCTGGTGCCGTTCGATGAGGATGGGATCGCTGCTTCGTACATTGCCGGGGTAAGGCCGATTGGTGCTGCCATGCATCGCTCTAGAGGCCGATCAAGCGCATGACTGTCTCGATGCCCCATGCCGGCAATGCCGATGCCGTGATATTCCCCAATCCTGAGCGCCGGGCGACCCGCGATGGTGATGCAACGCCCGATTGCCTACAGATACACCCCGCCTGGTGCGAGGGCCTAGCTGTCCCAGTCTGCCAATGTCTCGCCGGTCGCGGCATCCTCAAGGGTTATCTTGCCGAATTCGACCGCCACCGCGCAAACTGGCGGTTTGCTTGTCTGCCGATTCACGCAATGCACCGGCTGGCCATCGCCAAAGGCGGAGATCCGTCCTTCGATCCTGACCCCGAAAGCACGCACCGTTGGCTCTGCATCTTTTTGCACCTTCGCCGTATAGGCATAAGGCCGTTTGCCCCGAAGTAGCGTACGCGGCGCGTCGGACGAGAAATACTGCACGAGCGCGAGCCTGTTGTCCGGCGCGGCTTGGTCCCGTGGCGCAGCTTCAGCGATCTTCGGCGGCGCCTTCTCAGGAATTCCCGGCGCGGCCGCACTGACAAACGGCCGCGGGCACTGTTCCGAGCGTGTCCAGGGGCGTTCGACCCAGAAGCCCTCGGCCGCCTCGAACGGCTGGCCGTTTGCAAGGTCCGCAAATAGCGGCTCGGCGGCCCAGTTTTGCCGACTGAAGCTAACCCGCAGGACACGCGATGAAGGATCCAGGCGCCAGGAACCCCAGGCGCCGGTCACGCCGTCCGCGCAGGCGATCGGCATGGTCAGTTCGAAGCTTCTGTTCGCGAGTTCGAGGTTCGATTGCGGCAGGGGGTTGCCAGCGGCGACCTCGTCTGCTGCCGCGGCAACCGCGGCCAGGATATCGGCACGGCCCAATGCCGAGAGCGCCTTGGGCGTCGTGGTCGGCAAAGCCTCGATGGCGACCTTTGGGGCAGAGGATGCCTGCGGTTCCGGATCGGATTGCTGGCAACCGGCGAGGGCGAAGAGGGTGGTGGCGAACAAGGCTGTCAGCACCAACATTCGGCCCAACGACCAGTTGGATGATCGACTGGCCGACCATTCCGTACTGCGACATGCCCTTATCATCGCCAAGACCTAGCACCGATTGTCGGAAAGGTCATGTGTCTGTAAGAGCTCGATAATCATGACGATCGAGCAAATTCTGACCCTTGTGGTCCTTGTCAGCGTTGTCGTCGCGCTGATTGCCGATCGAATGCGGGCCGATGTCATTGCCCTGAGCGGCGCTGCCATCCTGCTGGTGACAGGCGCCGTGCGCCCCAGCGAAGTCCAGGGAGCTTTTGCCAGCCCCGCCATTCTCACGCTCGCATCGCTGTTCGTGATTGCCTATGCGATGGAGCTTTCGGGGCTGCTCGACAAGGCCATCGAGAAAGCCGTCGTGCTTTGCCGCAGGACCGGCGCGGCGGGTTTGTGGGGGCTTATCGGCATGTCCGGCTTCGGGTCGGCCTTCCTCAACAACACGCCGATCGTGGTGGTTGCGGCGCCTGTCATCAGGGATGTGGCGAAATCCATCGGGCTCGATCCGCGACGCTTCCTGATGCCCCTGTCCTATGTCGCGGTGTTGGGGGGCAGTTGCACGCTGATCGGCACATCCACCAACCTGCTGGTCGACGACATGGCACGGTCGTCCGGACAAGCGCCGTTCGGCATATTCGAGATCACCCCGGTCGGGCTGGCCATGGCGGCAGTGGGAGGCCTTTATCTCGTGCTGTTTACCGGCAAGCTCGTCAAAGGCGCGCCGGCACCCGTCGGGGAGCCTGAAGGGACATCGTCCCGGGCCGATTTCGAGCGCCATTCCGTCAGCCATGTGGATCTCACGGGAGACTCGCTCGAAGACACGAGGGTCTATGCCGAGGCCCACGAGTTCCAGCCGAGGATGGCGCTCATTTCCGTAGCGGTGTTCATCGGGGTGATTGCCGTGGCGGCGATCAACCTCGTGCCGATTGCCGCAGCGGCCTTTGCCGGCGCGGTCCTGCTCATAGTGCTGCGCGTGATTTCACCCGATCAGGCCTATGCCGGATTGCGGCCGGAGATCCTGCTGCTGATCGCAGGGATGGTGGTCATCGGCATTGCCATGGAACAGACCGGCCTCGCCGCCGAAGTCACGCAGTGGATGATCGGCTCGGTCAACGGGGTCGGACCGCTGACGGCGTTGATCCTGCTGTATGGCGCGACGCTGCTGCTTACCGAACTTCTGTCGAATGCGACTGTTGCGGTCCTGCTGACGCCGGTGGCCGTGGCACTGGCCGAGAGCCTTTCGGTCAGCCCGCGCCCGTTTCTGGTTACGATCATGATGGCGGCAAGCGCCGCATTCGCCACGCCCTTCGGCTACCAGACCAACGTCCTCGTCTACCAGATGGGTGGTTACCGCTACATGGATTTCGTGAAGGTGGGCCTGCCGCTCAATCTGCTGACATGGGCCGTGGCGGTTTTGGCGATACCCCACTACTTCCCGTTCTAATTGGCTGATCGCAGGAACAAAACCTGCTGTGCCCTGGTTCGGAAGAGGCGGGCGCAGCCCTTTGCGGCCGGGACTTTTCAGGAGAGACCCAATCAAGCTTGCGGCAATGCCCCTATCGCCTCCGGCCGGCTTGGCTTTTGAAGACAGCACGCTTTTCCTGGATCTCGACGGAACGCTGTTCGAGCTTGATGACTGTCCCGGAGCTGTTTGTGCCGACGCGCAGACCCGGCTTCTGCTTGATACACTGCTCGACCGGTTGGACGGCAGGCTTGCGGTGGTGAGTGGGCGCTCCCTGGCACAGATCGACGGGATGCTGGGTGCAGTCAGCCGGGACATCTGGATTTCAGGCAGCCACGGTGGCGAGCATCGCTGGGGTGGCGTGACGATAAGTCCTCCACGGCCCGGCCAGCTGGATGACGTGGCAGCGCGGTTCTGTGCATTCGCAGACGAACACCCCGGCGTGCTTGTCGAGGAGAAGAGCCTTGGCGTTGCCCTGCATTATCGCATGATGCCGCAGGCCGAGGCGGACGCTGTCGCCCTCGCTCATGAACTGGCCGAAAGCCACGGTCTGTTTCTTCAGCAAGGGAGGATGATGGCGGAACTGCGCGATGCAGGTTCGGACAAGGGCAGTGCCATCCGGGCGATGATGGCGCATCCTGACCTCTCAGGCACGACGCCGGTTTTCGCAGGCGACGACCTGACTGACGAACCGGGCTTTGCAGCGGTTCGCGACCTTGGCGGACACGCCATCCTTGTCGGCGAGCCGCGACCTACTGCTGCAACCTATGGCCTGCGGTCTCCGGGCGACTTGCGCGAATGGCTGTGGGAGGCGCTCGCATGACGGCATCGCTCGATCTCTGGCCAATCGGAAACTGCCAGGTCTCGGCGCTGATCGATACCTCCGGCGCATTTGTCTGGGGTTGCATTCCGCGAGTCGATGGCGATCCGTTCTTTTCTGCGCTGGTGGGTGGGGCAGAGCCGGAAACAGGCCTGTGGTCCATCGATCTTGAAGATCGTGTGGAAACCACCCAGCGCTATCTGCGCAATACGCCGGTGCTCGTCACGCGCCACCGCGATGCGAATGGCGGCGAGATAGAGGTCATCGACTTCTGCCCCTATTTCCGGCGCAATGGCCGCACCTATCGTCCGGTCGCCTATGCGCGGATCGTGCGTCCGGTGGCCGGCAGCCCGCGCATCCGCATGCACCTTCGGCCGACCTGTAACTGGGGTAACGCCTGCGCCGTGACCATCGGCGGATCGAACCACATCCGCTTCCTTTCGCAAGCCATGACGATGCGCTTGACCACTTCTGCACCGGTCGGCCTTGTGGCGGAGGAACGTGTCTTCCGGGTCGAGCAGGCACAGTACTTCTTTCTGGGACCGGACGAGAGCTTCTCCGGCAATCTTGCCGAAACGCTCGAACAGATGCTGGATGCGACCGTTACCGAGTGGCGCCACTGGGTACGCGGTCTGGCCACGCCGGTCGAATGGCAGGACGTGGTCATCCGCTCGGCCATTACGCTCAAGCTGTGCCAGCACGAAGAGACCGGCGCCATCGTCGCCGCGCTGACCACTTCGGTCCCCGAACATGCGGGATCGCAACGCAACTGGGACTATCGCTACTGCTGGATCCGCGATGCCTATTACACCGTGCAGGCGCTCAACCGGCTTGGCGCGCTGGACGTGCTCGAAGGTTATCTCGCCTACTTGCGCAACATCGTCGACAATGCCCGCGGCGGCCATATTCAGCCGCTGTACGGCGTGCTGGGCGAGGCGCGGATAGACGAGGGGGTGGCCGAAAAGCTCCCCGGATATCGCGGCATGGGTCCGGTACGGGTGGGTAACGCTGCCTATTCCCAGGTCCAGCACGACGCCTATGGCCAGATCGTCCTGTCAAACACGCAGGCGTTCCTCGACCAGCGCCTGTTGCGCATGTCGGGCCTTGCCGATTTCGAAGCGCTGGAGAAAGTGGGTGAGAGGGCATGGGACCTGTTCGACAAGCCCGATGCAGGCTTGTGGGAACTGCGCACGCGGCAGTCGGTCCATACCTATTCGGCGGCGATGTGCTGGGCGGCCTGCGACCGGCTGGGCAACGCCGCGCAAGCCATCGGCCTTGATGACCGGGCCACGTTCTGGGGCCAGCGCGCGGCCACGATCCGCGAGCGGATAGAGCGCGCCGCATGGCGGCCCGACACCGAGCGGATGTCGGCCACGTTCTCGGGCGACGATCTCGATGCAAGCGTGATCCAGTTGCTCGATCTGCGGTTCCTGGCGCCGGATGATCCGCGCTTTGTCTCGACACTGGCGGCCATCGAAGAGGGCCTTCGGCGGGGATCGCACATGCTGCGCTATGCCACCGAGGACGATTTCGGTTTGCCGGAAACAGCCTTCAACGTCTGCACGTTCTGGCTGATCGAGGCCCTGCACCTGACCGGACGCAGCGCCGAGGCGCGGGCGCTTTACGAAGAGATGCTGAGCCGCCGCACCCAATCTGGCCTCCTTTCCGAAGATATCGATCCGGCAACGGGCGAACTCTGGGGCAACTATCCCCAAACCTACTCTCTGGTCGGGCTCATCAATTGCGCCGTCCTGCTGAGCAAACCCTGGAACACCGTACGATGAGCAGGCTGATAGTCATTTCGAACCGGGTGAGTGCCGGCGGCGGTGCGCAGGGCGGGCTTGCAGTCGCTCTCTCCGCTGCGCTGCGCGAACATGGCGGCATCTGGTTCGGCTGGTCAGGCAACGAGACCAGCGAGTTCACCGGCCATATCAACATGGAGCGCATTGACGGCGTGACCACGGCCACGGTGGATCTGGAAGAGCAGGACATCGAGGAGTACTACGACGGCTACGCCAATCGCACGCTGTGGCCGCTGTTTCACTACCGTATCGATCTTGCCGAATACGAACGCAGCTTTGCCGATGGCTACCGGCGCGCCAACGAACGCTTTGCCGAGACCGCGCTACCGCTGATCGAGCCGGACGATCTTGTCTGGGTGCAGGATTATCACATGTTCCCGCTGGGCAGGGAACTGCGGGCACGCGGCGTTGAGAACCGCATCGGCTTCTTCCTGCACATTCCCTGGCCGCCTCGTCGTCTGCTGGCGACATTGCCCGAGGCGCGCGCGCTGACCGAAAGCCTGCTGGCATACGACCTCATCGGCTTCCACACCGATGAATGGCTGCAATCTTTCGGCGATTACGTGTCACATGAGCTGGGCGGCACGATCGATGACGATGGCTGGCTGACAGTGGGCGAGCGTCGCCTGCGCCTTATCGCCTGCCCGGTCGGCATCGATGCGAAGGAATTCGCCGCCCTTGCCGCGAGCGAGAAGGCGAGGGAAACTTACGAACGTGTCCGCGTCAGCGCCGTTGGCCGCACGCTGATCGTCGGTGTGGACCGGCTCGATTATTCCAAGGGCCTCGAGGAGCGCTTCCTCGGCTATGAGCGGTTCCTTACCGAGCACCCGGAGGAGCGCAAGGAGGTGACCCTCCTGCAGATCGCACCGCCATCGCGCGGGACGGTCGACAGCTACCAGCGCATCCGCAGCAATCTTGAAGGGCTGGCAGGGCGCATCAATGGGGCGCATGCCGGGCTTGACTGGGTGCCGATCCGTTACGTCAATCAGGGCTACACACGCGACATGCTCGCCGGGGTCTATCGCGCCAGCAAGGTGGGCCTCGTCACGCCCCTGCGCGATGGCATGAACCTTGTCGCCAAGGAGTATGTCGCGGCGCAGGACCCCGATGATCCGGGCGTGCTGATCCTGTCACGCTTTGCCGGTGCCGCCGAGCAGATGCCCGAGGCTCTGCTGGTCAATCCGCATAGCGCCGAAGAGATATCGGACGCCTTGGGCCGCGCCATCAGGATGCCGCGCGAGGAAAGGATCCGCCGCTGGCGAGCGCTCATGAACGGCGTGGAAGAGCAGGACGTGATGTGGTGGTCGAAGCGATTCACCTACGCCCTTCAGGATTGCCAGCAGCCGACTTGCGGCACAATGGAAAGAATCTGAAGGGCGTACAGCTGCTTCCAGGCCACCCGGCAGAGAGCCCAGGTGCCCCATGCTTTTCATCGCAAAGATGACGTGCCTGCTACCATGACGACTGCGTCGAGCGCCTCAAGCTCTGGCGAACCTGCACGCAGCGATCGATTTTCGCGCATCTGTCTGGGTGCCGGATGCTCCGGCCGTGCGAAAATTGCTTTTCTGCCCGGAATAATGCTGCAAGTCGTGTCGTTATGGGGGGCTGTGATGGATCACCACACGGCCAGACGAGGGGGGTACGATGAAGAATGCATTGCGTGCAGGCGCTATCCTGCTGGCGGGCATAGCCTCTGTGCAGGCAGCGGCAGCGCAAGAGGCGGCAGCGCAGACGCAGCAGGATGATGAGCCGGCGGTCTGGCGCGCAAGTGCCGGAGCCAATTACTCCGAAGGCAAATATGGCGATACCGCGACGACCAAAGTCGTCTCCGCGCCTGTCGCCATCAAGTACCGCAAGGGCGGGTTTTCGATCCGCCTTTCCGTTCCCTGGGTCCATATCGATGGCCCGGGAAGCATTCTCGACACGCCGCAGGGGCGCGATGCCGGATTCGGAGACCTCAGTTCGGGCGAGGATAGCAGCAGCGGTGGGTCCGGAAGCGATGACTCATCGGGTTCCGGTTCGGGAAGTTCAGGTTCGGGATCTGACGATTCCGGCTCTGGAGGCTCTGGCAGCGGCGGTTCGGGTTCATCGGGCGGCGATGATGACAGCGGCAGCGGAGGCATCATCACGCCGCCAGTGCCCGGTGCGCCCATATCCAACAGCCGGGGCGGGCTGGGCGATGTCTCGGTTGCACTGGGCTACTCGCTGGAACTCGGCCGGTCGACTTGGCTCGACCTTGGCACGCGCGTGAAGCTGCCCACTGCCTCCAGAGCGAAGCGCCTTGGTACCGGCAAGGCCGACGTCACCGTGAGCGGTGATATCGTGCAGGACATCGGAAGCTTCAGCCTGTTTGCCGGTGCGCGCTATCGCTTTCTCGGCAAACCGGCGGGATCGGCGTTGCAGGACACCTGGGGGGCAAGCGGTGGGGTGAGCTACCGGCTTCCTGGCGGCACGATCGTCGGTGCTGATTATGACTGGCAGGAATCGGCGACGCCGGGTCGCATTGCCAGCAGTGAAGCTACCGGCTGGATCAACTTCGGTCTTTCGCGAAAGCTGCGCCTGCAGGTCTTTGCCAGCACCGGCTTCAACGCACGCAGCACCGATTTCGCCGGTGGCCTGTCGCTCAGTTGGCGCCTGAACTGAGGGGTTGAAGAAAATTCTGCAGCCGATGGAATAAGCCTGAATTGCTGTCGTTGTCGCCCCGATTGGAAAGAAGGGGTGATTGGACATGCTGCAGGACCTGCAAGCCCAGGGAAGCCTGGTTGCACCAAGCCAGGACGTAACAGGGACCATCGCGCGCAAGGGGCGGCCCTTGCGCGAGGATCGCCGCATGGCTGCAAAGCGGGCCTTTACCACCCGCCGTGTCGACCTTGATCTGGCGACACGGCTGCGCAGCGACGTAAGGCCGCGTGCGGGGGATCTGGTGCTGGCGCGGGTGGCGCAGCTCGGCCAGCACCAGAAGCTTGAATCCCCCCATGGTCGCCGCGCCCAGCTCTATGTCGGCGACGAAATCATCGTCGCCTATGGCGAACGCTACGCACCCGACCAGTTCGAGGCCATCGTACCTCAGGACCTTTCGGCCTGTGATCTGGTCGCCGGTGGTGGCGTCGCCGGTCTTGTCCTCAGCCGCCACGCCAAGATGCGGTCGGCCACGCGGATCGAGCCGGTTGGCCTGCTGGCCGATGATGATGGCAAGGTCATCAACCTCGGTTGGTTCGGACTGCCTCGCCTGACCCTGCCACCTCTCCTGCCCCCCGTCGTCGCGGTGGTCGGTACGTCGATGAATGCCGGGAAGACGACTGCTGCGGCCGGGTTGATCCATGGATTGTCGCGGGCCGGCCTCAATGTCGCTGCGAGCAAGGTCACGGGGACGGGCTCCGGTGGCGATCTGTGGACCATGCTTGATGCTGGCGCGCGCTCTGTTCTCGATTTCACCGATCATGGTCATACTTCGACCGCTGGCCTGACGCTTGACCGCATCGAGAGTGTCGCCCTTTCGCTCATCGCCCACAGCGCGGTATCGAAACCGGACATCATCGTCATCGAAGTGGCCGACGGCTTGCTGCAGCGCGAAACCGGCGCCCTCCTCAAGTGTGGCCGCCTGCGTGAGGCGCTGCACGGCGTGCTGTTCGCGGCAGGCGATGCAATGGGCGCGGTGGCTGGCCATGACTGGCTGGTGAGGGCGGGGCATCGGGTGCTTGGCGTGTCCGGTCTGCTCAGTGCGTCACCGCTTGCCGTGCGAGAAGCCGAAGCGGCGCTCGGTTGGCCGGTCCTGTCGCTGGCCGATTTGCGCGATCCCCTGACTGCGCCGAAGATCTGCTTCGCTGGCGATGCGAAATCGTGCCTCGCCTGATTTCCCCATCCATCGCGCGGCGCATGCTGCCTCCGGTTTCGGTGGCCGTTGCGCAAGCCTGCGCAACGCTCGTCGGCGCCGCGCTTGTGCACCGCGCAGCGCAGCAGCCGGCCGCCTCGCCCATAGTTGCGCTAGCGGTGGTCGCGCTGCTCTGCGCTTTCGGGCTGGAGGTGGCGCGCCGAAGGCTGTGCGAGGCGATTGGCTGGCACGAAGTGGCGCAAGTGCGCGCCGGGCTGTTCCGGCGCATCTTGCGGGCCGATCCGTCGCAGATCGCCCGCCAGCGCCATGGGGCCCTGCTGCAGGTCTTTGTTGGCGACCTGTCCGCCCGGCGCCAGTGGTTGAGCGACGGGTTGCCGCGTGCCGCCACAGCGCCAATCCTCGTGGCTGCCCTTCTGGCCTGGGCCGCGGCGCAATCACCATGGCTTTGCGCAAGGATCGCCACCCTTCTGTTGCTTGGCATGGCGGCAGGAGCCGCCCTGCTGGGCCCGATGTCGCGCGCGGTCCGCGAGGTGCGGCGCACCCGTGGGCGCCTGTCCGCCTTTGCTTCTGACACGATTGCAGAAATGGCGGACGGTGCCGTTCCCCCACGGCAGCGAGCCCGGCTGCGGCGCCTTCGGCGGCGCAGCGATGCCCTGAACCGTGCCGCGTTGCGGCGTGCCTGGTGGACCGGAACCCTGCGTGGTCTGCCGCACCTGCTGACCAGCCTGATCGTGCTGGTCGTGCTGCTCGATGGTGGCGCGATTTCAGGAACGGTCGTGGTGATCGGCACAGCTGGCCTTGCCCTGAACGACCTTGCCCGCGCGGCAGAGCTATGGATCTCCGCGCGTATTTCGGCGCTTCGCATCCGGCGCCTGATGCGCCTTCCCAAGGCGCCTCCGCAACCGGATTCCCTAGTGCTGGTCGACCTTGCCGAGCCCAGGCACCGCTTTCGACCTGCAAACAGACAGGACTGCGCATGACCGCTCTGTTCCCGATCCCGCAAACGGCTGCAATCACAATGACCCTGCCGCAGTTCGTTACCCTGCCGGCGACGCCAGCCCGCCGCTATTACGCGGTGATCCCCGAGAACTGCGCAAGCGATGCCGTCCCGCTCGTGGTGGTCCATGGGATTTCACGTAACGCCGCAGAATTGGCGCTGCGCTTTGGCGAACTTGCTGCGCTGCACGGCATCCCGGTGATCGCCCCTCTGTTCGAGCGCGGGAGCTTCGGCAGATATCAGCAAGTGCGCGATCCGGATGGCGCTCTGCATTGCGACGATGCCCTTTTCGACATCCTTGCAGATGCGGCTGTCCGGTTCGGCATGCATGGCGCGCAGTGCAACCTGTTCGGCTTTTCCGGCGGGGCTCAGTTCGCCCACCGGTTCGCCATGCTCCACCCTCACAAGGTGCGTCATTGCATCGCTGCCGCCTCCGGATGGTACACCATGCCCGATTGCTGCCTCCCGTGGCCACTCGGCCTTCAGGACGCTCCTGGCCCGATCGATCACGCCGCGCTCGCAGATGTCCGTTTCGACGTGCTGGTCGGCTCGCTTGACCGGCGGCAGGACAAAGCCTTGCGGCGCTCCGATGCCATTGACGCCGTGCAGGGCGTCCATCGCCTCCAGCGCGCCCGACGCTGGGACCGGGCCATGCGCAAGGCGGGCTTTTCATGCGGCCTGACGATCATTCCAGGCCTGAGCCACGCCTTCGGCGATGCCGTCCAGCTCGGCCTCGTCCCGCTTGTCCTACACCAGCTCGGCGCGGGCCGGGCCAAACCCGAGGAACCCGAAACATGAACACCTTTGCAAGGGCTATCGCCCCCGCAATCGCCCTTTGTGCTCTGCCTGCCCATGCGCAAGAGGTCAAAGCGGATGAGAAAGGCCTCACGCTTGATGCAGGCCCGCTGCAACTGAACCTCGGCGGACGCCTGCATCTTGACGCCAGCGTCTTCGACGATCCCGCCTTGCAACGTACAGGAGTGACCAGCGCCGACGTCCGCCGCGCCCGCATCGAGCTGTCCGGCAAGGTTGGCGAGATCCTGGGCTTTCGCGTTGACCGTGAATTCGCCGGGGCCAGAGGCTGGCGCAATCTCTGGGCCTCTATCGAGCCGGTGAAAAACCTCGAGATCAAGAGCGGCAACATGATCGTGCCGTTCTCGATGGAGGATATGCAAAGTTCGAATGCCACGCCATTTGCCGAACGCTCGATGGCATCTGCCCTAACCGGCGGCTTCGGCCTTGGCAGCGCGATCTCCTCCGGCGGCCGGAACTGGAGCGCCAGCGTGGGGTATTTCACCGATGCTCTCGCCAACGATGAAGGCCGCACCACCGAGCGCGGAAAGGGTGTGGTGGGCAGGCTCACGTTTGCGCCGGTTCGCTCACGCAAGGCAATCGTGCATCTGGGCGTCGGAGGAGAACGCAGGACATTCTCAGCGATCGAGCGCGTACGCTTTACCGCCGACCCTGGCTCCGTCTTCGCTCCTAACATCATGTCCAGCGGTACGCTCGGATCGCTCGAAACGCTCAGGGCCTTGAACGTCGAAGCAGCCGTCTCGCTTGGCCCGGTGCTGGTTCAGGCGCAGGCCCTGTCGCTCAAGTTGCATCGCACCTTGCGGGACGATCGCAGCTTCAATGGCCAGACCGTCCAGGTCGGCTGGATCGTGACAGGTCAGCGCCATGCTTACAGTGCGTCGAGTGGAATCTTCGGCGGTCCGGAACGTCGCAAGGGCGGAGGTGCTGTTGAAATCGCCGCGCGCTACAGCCGCCTCGATCTGGTCGATGGCACTTTCGACAGGGGCATCGGCCGCGCGCTCAGTGCCAGCGCAATCTGGACGATCAGCACCAATCTGCGCCTGCTGGCCACATACACCGACAACCGCGTCCGCTTCCCCAGCGGGGGCGCGCCGGTCAAGAATCGCGTGGGTGTCCTGCGTGCTCAGGTGAACTTCTAAAGCGGAGCCTTTCGGGTTGGCTTCCGCCGGGGCGGTCACCTGCTGGGGTGGCCGCCCCATTCGTTTGCGATCAGCGCCTGTTCTGCAGCCGCATCAAGCGGATCGGCCAGCTGCAGACGACGGTGGGCTGCCTCCAGCACGGCATCGTCGGCTCCGGCTGCCACTGCGTAGTCCCCGGTGTTGGAAGAGGTTCCGCCAGCCCCCTGCGCTTCGATCGTCCAGACGCCTTTCGTGTCGCGGCAGGCCACGGCCACCTTGCCACCTTCGCCAAATTCGCGGCACCAGCGCCCATCGGCCGCGCGCGCGGTCAGCGCCGGGGTGATCCTGCGGCCATCGGGCAGCTCTGCCGAAGCCAGCGAAGGCGTCCGATCCAGAGCGAGCGAG
Organism: Novosphingobium sp. GW835-FHT14H07; assembly: GCF_058793515.1. NCBI lineage: Bacteria > Pseudomonadati > Pseudomonadota > Alphaproteobacteria > Sphingomonadales > Sphingomonadaceae > Novosphingobium > Novosphingobium sp. GW835-FHT14H07. The sequence goes on along the minus strand of NZ_JBXAFX010000021.1, from coordinate 20,622 downwards.
AACGGATCGCGATCAGGCGAGCCACCGCGAGGGGCAAGCACCACAGCGGCCACGAGGCTCGCCGCAATCGCTCCGCCCAGTGGCAGGGCATGGCGTCTCCACCATGGCGGATTGTCGTTGGCGGCCAAGGATGAGGGTGGGGACGGGGGTGGGGGCGGAACCGCAAGCGGAGCCGGTTCGCCAAGGCCGAGCCGTTCGAGCATTGCCGGATCGATTGGCGCCTCTGCCACCGGCGCAAAAGCCCCGGCGATCAGGGCGTCGTTTGCGCCCCATTCGTCGGCAAGGGCCTTGAGCTCGGGGTCGGAAGCAAGTTCAGCCTCGAATGCGTCAAGGTCTGCGCCGGTAAGCTCGCCGTCAAGCCATGCGGCAAGCCGTTCTTCGCGCGAAGGGGTCATGGTTGGGCATCCTTCTGCGTGAATTGCGTTTCGCCAAGGCATAAGGCGATCCTTGCCCTGGCCCGGGCAAGTCGGCTCATGACCGTGCCCACCGGCACCTCCAGTGTTTCGGCGGTATCGCGATAGCTGCGGCCTTCGATCACCACGAGGGCAAAGACCGCACGCTGATCATCGGGCAGCGCCTGCAGCGCGCGCTGGGCAGCGGACAGTTGCGACCGGTTCTCGACGGTCTCGCGCCCATCGCTGCCGGCAATACCGTGGAGGGCATCGACATCGATTGCCGTGCCGCGCCGCCGGGCAGCGCGCGCACCATCGATGTGAATGTTCTGCGCGATGCGATACATCCAGCTGTCGAGCCGCGTGCCTGGCTCGAACTGGTCGGCACGCCGCAGCGCCCTTTCAACCGTGGCCTGCATGAGATCGTCTCCATCGGCAGCATTGCCGGCCATGGCCTGGCAGAACCGCCGCAGGCGCGGCAATGTGGCGACTATAGCCGCGCGCATTGCTCCTGCATCGTGATTTGCCTGCTCCATCCATGCCCCCACAACGTCTTGTGCGTCCGGCTATTCCAACCCGCTCTCGGTCGCGCTACAAAAAAGTTGCCGACCATCGGAATAGCAGGCACTTGCAGTCGTTGTCGGCGCGTATCAAGCAGGATTTCATCCATGGACATGCGCGCCATCCTGTCAGGAATTGCCATCGGGTTGCTTGCAGTGCCCGTGTTCCCGCATGACCGCGATCCGCCCGAAACCCAGCGTGCGCAGGAACGGTTGGAGCGCGAGCAGGATCGCGCTGCCCAGCGCGCGGAAGAGCGCGCCGCCCGCTTCGAACGTGATCGCAGTCGCATTGAAGAACGGGAGGTGCGCGAACCGGCAAAGGCCGCCGAGGATCTCGCCAAGCTGGAAGCCGATCGCGCCGAGGATGAAGCCAAGGCTGCCGAGGATGCCGAAAGGGCCGAAGCGGACTACGAAAAGGAACTGGCAGACGAAGCCGAGGACGAGCTTGAGGATGCCGCCGAGCTTGCCGAGCAGTCAGACGACGACAGCCTTGAACGGGGAAGCAGCGCCGAAATCCGGGACATCGCCGATGGCGAACGCGCCGAACATGACGAGCGCGGATTTCCGGTCCGGCGCGGCGAAGTCTTTGCTCTGGATGTGCCCGAAGGCGTCTTGGTGCAGATACAGCGCTCCGGTTACCGGATCATCGAGCGGACCCGTCTCGAAGCGCTCGACCGCGACCTGCTGCGCCTTGCGGCCCCTAGCGGAACCAGCGCAACTCTCGCCAGGGATCGGCTGCGTGAACTTGCCCCAGGCGCCACAGTCGACGTCGTCCATTATTACGGCATGGACCTGACAGCTGGCAGCAAACCGCACAAGACACGTGAAAGAACAATGCCAACCCGCGCAAACGAAAGCTTTTCGGTTGGCGTGATCGATACCGCAGTCGTGTCGCATCAAGCGCTCGCCAAGGCCCGGATCGTTCCGTGGAGTGAAGGGGCCACGCCGCAGGCGCAGGCCCGGCATGGCACTGCAGTGGCCTCCTTGCTGGCCAGTGCCGGTCGTCCGACCATTTACAGCGCCAACATCTTCAGGGGCCCGGCGGATCGCCCATATACCTCTGCCGAAGTCATTGCCGCAGCGCTGGAATGGACTTTGCTCCAGGGCGCTCCGGTCATCAACATGAGCCTGGCCGGACCGCGCAACGCTATTCTCGACCGCCTCATTCGTGATGCGGTGAAGGCTGGCAAGGTGGTGGTCGCCGCGGCCGGAAACGGTGGCCCCACGGCACCGCCGTCCTATCCGGCAGCCGTTCCGGGCGTAATCGCAGTAACCGCGGTCGATAAAGATCGCCGGGTCTATCGGCTGGCCCAGCGCGGCAGGCATATCGCCGTTGCCAGCTACGGAGTCGATGTCCTGGCGGCAGAGGCCGGGGGTAATCTAGCGAGGTTCACCGGGACATCGTTCGCCACGCCGGTCGTTTCAGCCTGGCTCGGCCGCTGTCGCGCTACCGGCGCGGATGCTTCTGCCTGCCGGCTGCAGCTCAGGAAAGCGGCGAAGGATCTGGGGGCGCAGGGTTTCGACGAGACCTACGGCTTTGGACTGATCGAGTAGCGACGCGGATGGCTTTCCTTGCTGAAACCGGCATCGTGGATCACCCTGTCAGCAGCGCATTGGAACACTGACAGCGGATGAGCGGACAGATCGCAGGATTATTGGCGCTGGTGCTCTTCGCCCTGCTATTCGGCGTCGCTGCACTGACCGAGCGCGGACACATGTCCCTGCGCCGCAGCCCGAAGATGCGGCACGTCGCCTATACTCTCGCGCTTGGCGTCTATTGCTCCAGCTGGACGTTCTATGGCGCGGTCGGCAGCGCGGTCAGCGAGGGGTGGAATTATCTCCCGATCTATGTGGCGCCAGCACTGCTGCTTCTGTTTGCGCCAGCGTTCTTTTCTCGCCTGGCCGAAGAGGTCCAGCGCGAAAGAGCCTCGACCATTTCGGATTTCATCGCTGCCCGGTTTGGCCACGATCCAGGCGTTGCGCGGATCATCACGGTCATGGCGCTATGCGGCACGGTGCCCTACATCGCGTTGCAATTGCGTTCCATCGGGACGGCGATGGCCATCTCCTCCGGCAGCCCCATTGCTTTTCCGGCGATGCTGGCGGCGGCTTGCGTGCTGACAGTCTTCGCCATCCTGTTCGGTGCGCGACGCTACGAGATTGCCGGGCGCAGCGAGGGGCTGGTCTTCTCGATTGCGCTTGAATCGCTGCTGAAGCTCATCGCCCTTGCTCTCGTCGGCTTCGTTGCCGTGCTCGTGCTTGCCAAGGCGCCGCCGGTCGCATGGCAGAGGGCCTGGCTGGTCGTCGAGCAGCAGTTCGCACCCAGCCAGTTTACCGTCGAAACGCTGGTGATATGCGTGATTTCGGCTTTCGCGATCGTGGTGCTGCCGCGCCAGTTCTACATGGGCCTGGCCGAAGCCCACTCCTCGCGCGATCTGCCCAACGCGCGTCTCGGGCTGGCGGCCTATGTGCTGGCAATGGCAGCACTCGTCCTGCCAATCGCGCTGGCCGGCTTGGTTGCCCTTCCGCCGGGCGTTCCGCCAGACAGCTACGTGCTGCTCCTGCCACAAAGCAGCGGGTACCAAGGCATCGGCCTCGTAGCGCTTCTTGGCGGGATCAGTGCTGGCTCGGCCATGGTCATCGTCGATGCCGCCGCGCTTGGCATCATGGTCTCGAACGACCTGATCTTCCCGGCACTGCTGCGCAACGAGGGCCGACCTGCACCGGGGGATCTCGGACGCCGGATGCTGCTGGTACGGCGCGCCGCCATCGTCGGTATCGTCGGCCTCGCCTTGCTCTGGGCCATGCTGGTCGACCCCTCGCACTCGCTTGCCTCGATCGGGCTGGTTGCCTTTGCGGCCATGGTCCAGTTCGTGCCCCATCTCCTTATGGCGGTTGCCTCGCCAGGGCACGATCCGCTTGCGGCGCGGGCCAGTCTGCTTACCGGCTTCGCGCTGTGGCTCTACACGCTCGCCCTGCCGCCGGTCCTGCCTGATGCCGTGCTGGCATGGCTCGAGGGCTCATTGTTCAATCCCTTGCGCCTCCTTGGCCTGGGTAATGCCAGCCCCTTGGTCCACGGTGTCGCGTGGAGCCTTCTGGCCAACCTTGCCGTGCTTGCGCTGGTCAGGGCGGGCAAGCGCAGTGCGCCCCGCCTGCCGCGCTTGCTGTCTTCCGGGCGCACGGCTGGAAACCTCGCGGACCTGGCTGCTCTCACTGCCCGGTTCGTGGGAAACGAGCGAGCGATTGCCGCATTCCCGCCCGAACGTCACGGGCAGCCAGTCGACCGCCTGTCAGCCCGCCTGGCGCAGGATCTGATCTCCGGCGTGGTCGGTAATTCCTCCGCGCGGCTGCTGGTTGCCTCTGCCCTGGCCGGCGCAAGGATGACTGCGGCAGATGTGGCGCGCCTGCTGGATGAGGGCGGGCAATCTCTCGGCTTCTCGCGCCAATTGCTCGCCGCTACGTTCGAGAACCTTCAGTCCGGCGTGAGCGTGATTGACGCCGATCTTAATCTGGTGGCCTGGAACACGCGATATGTCGAACTTTTCGGCTATCCGGCTGACCTCGTCAGGGTTGGCGTCCCTATTGCAAATCTCATCCGATTCAACGTCATGCGGGGGGATTTTTCCGATCCGGTCGAGGTAGAGGTCGCCAAGCGCCTCAATCATTTGCGCGCCCGCCGTGCCTATCAATCGGAACGCAAGCATGGGGATGGGCGGATCATCAAGTCGGTCGGCGGCCCGATGCCGGGCGGAGGCTATCTCACGTCGTTCACCGACATCACCGAAGAAGCGCAGGTCCGTGCAGAGCTCACACGCACGCTTGACGAACTTGAACAGCGCGTGGCCGAGCGCACCCGCGAATTAAGCGAGGTGAATGATCGTCTCGCCGCTGCCACCCGTGACAAGACGCGCTTCCTGGCGGCGGCAAGCCACGACCTGATTCAGCCGCTTCACGCTGCCCGCCTGTTCGCGGCCGCGCTGGGGCGCAACCTCGAGGGTTCGCAAAAGGCTCTTGCCGAGAGGATCGACCGCTCCATTGTCTCGGGCGAAGCCTTGCTGCGCACGCTGCTGGATATCTCGAAGCTCGATGCCGGCGGCATCCACCCCAATCCCGAGCCGATCCTGCTGGCTCCGCTTGTCGAGGAACTGGTCGAGACCTTGCGTCCTTTGGCCGAGGCACAAGGTCTTGCGATCAGGCTCGGGCCGCTGCCCGGTGCCGTCGAGACCGACCGCGCCCTGCTGCGCTCGATACTGCAGAACCTTCTTGCCAATGCCCTTCGCTATACCCCGAAGGGCGGCGTGCTTGTTGGCGTGCGCCGGCGCGGGGCGGACCTGCGTATCGATGTGGTCGATAGCGGCGTCGGCATCCCCCCCGAACGCCAGCGCGAGATTTTCGCCGAGTTCACCCGGCTCGGCGTGGTGGAGGCGGAGGGCCTGGGGCTTGGCCTCGCCATTGTCGAACGCATTGCTCGCCTTGTCGGTGCGCGCATTGCCCTCGTGTCGCATGTCGGGCGGGGCAGCCGCTTCAGTGTGACGCTTCCGGCCTTTGACGGAGCGCCGCCGAGAGATGCTGCTCCCTCGGCAGTGCCGCTGACGCTGGCGCCGTTGCGCCCCCTCCGGGTTCTCGTCGTCGACAACGAGCAGGACATCATTGATGCCTCGGTCGCACTGGTCGAGAGTCTGGGGCACACCGTCATGGTCGCGAACAACGCTGACGCTGCGCTGGCGCAGGTCGTGCATGCCGATGTGCTCCTGGCGGACTATCACCTCGAAGCGGGCGAAGATGGCCTGTGCCTGATCGATCAGGCCCGCCTCCGCAATCCCGCGCTGGCCTTGGCCATGGTGTCAGCCGAGAACGGCACGGCGCTGCGCAATCGCCTGAGACTGCGGAAGATCCCCCTGTTTTCCAAGCCTGTCGATGCCGACGAGATCGCAGGTTTTCTTGCCCGTTGCGCCTCAGCTCTTCAGGTCGAGACCCAGTGAGCGGGCAATCAGGGCAGCTTGCGTGCGGTTCTGCACGTCGAGCTTGCGCATGATCGCGGTCATGTGCGCCTTCACTGTCGCTTCGCTCATGCCCAAGTCATAGGCGATCTGCTTGTTGAGCTTGCCGTCGAGCACGGCAAGCAGAACTTTGAGCTGGGTTGGTGTCAGGTCCGCCACTTCGCGGCGCATCTCTTCAACCGGCTCGGCGTTCGCGCTGGCCGGTGCCTGTCCGCTCAGGGCTGCGCGGATCGCATCTTCGATCGCCGCCAGGTCGGCATCCTTGCGAAGGAAGCCGACCGCACCGAATGCGCGCGCTTCGTCTGCAACTTTCGCCCCTTCGGCGCTCGAGACCACCAGGATTGGCACGTCGGGGCGTTCGGCGTGAAGCAGGGCAATGCCGGAGTAGCCGATCGCTCCGGGCATCTTCAGGTCGAGGGTGACCAGCGCGAGGTCGGATGCTTCGCTTGCTGCCCGCGCTGCTGCCGTAAGCGTTCCCGCCTCGATCACCCGGGCGCGGGGCGCCACGTTCGCCACGGCCAGCGCCAGCGCCTGCCGGAACAGCGGGTGGTCGTCGGCTACCAGGACAGTTTCGCTCACGTCGCTCCTTCATGGCCCTTGCCGCGTCGAAAAGGATCATCAGCGCGGTGCCGTGATGCAGCTTATCCGCTGCCGCACCGTGGACAACCCCCACCATCCCGCCCTGTAGCACCCGTCCTGCCCTTCGACTTTGGTCGCATACCTACGACCATCGGCGGCCTGTCGCGTCGTCGCACTCTCGAAGACTGTGCAATGCATTGCTCAGGCCGTCGATTAAATTCCGATTTGCCGCCAAAGACCTTATCAAGAAGCCAACAAGAACATGGAACGAGGATGCCCGACTTGGAAACTCCCGATGATATCTCGGCCTTGCCGAAGCATCACCAGGCCACTCACAGCGAGAAGCTGATCATCACGGCCTCATCGCTGGGCACAGTGTTCGAGTGGTACGACTTCTACCTCTACGGCCTCCTCACCGCGATCATCGCCGCCAAGTTCCTCACTGGCCTCAACGAGACGACGTCGTTCATCATGGCGCTGCTGGTCTTCGCGGCGGGCTTTATCGTCCGCCCGTTCGGCGCGCTGGTCTTTGGCCGGATCGGCGACATGGTCGGCCGTCGCTACACCTTCATTGTCACGCTGCTGGTCATGGGTCTGTCGACCTTCCTCGTCGGCTGCCTGCCCACTTATGAAAGCGTCGGCGTCGCCGCGCCGATCATGCTGGTCGTGCTGCGCATGTTCCAGGGCCTTGCTCTTGGCGGCGAATATGGCGGCGCGGCGACTTACGTTGCCGAACACGCGCCCGAGGGTAAGCGCGGCCTCTATACCAGCTGGATCCAGATCACCGCCACGGCGGGCCTTGCCATGGCGCTGCTGATCGTGATCCTCGTACGCTCGCCTGTCACCGGCGTTGGCGAAGCGGCCTTCAAGGACTGGGGCTGGCGCGTGCCGTACCTGCTTTCGGGCCTGTTCCTGGGCATCGGCCTGTGGCTGCGCCTCAAGCTGCATGAATCACCCGTGTTCCAGAAGATGAAGGCGGAAGGCACCTCCTCCAAGCGCCCGCTGTCCGAAGCCTTCGGCGAATGGAAGAACCTCAGGATCGTGCTGATCGCGTTCTTCGGCGCCATCGCCGGACAGGCGGTGGTCTGGTACACCGGACAGCTCTACGCGATGTATTTCCTCGAGAAGATGCTCAAGGTGGATGGCCTGACCGCCAATACCCTGATCATTATCGCGCTGGCCTGTGCCACCCCGTTCTTCCTGTTCTTCGGCTGGCTGTCCGACAAGATCGGCCGCAAGAAGATCATCTTGACGGGGTGTGCGCTGGCTGCGCTCACCATGTTCCCGGCGTTCAAGGCACTGACCGCAGCGGCGAACCCGGCGCTCGCCCATGCCCAGGCCAATGCCCCGGTCAAGGTCATGGCCGATCCGGCGGAATGTTCCTCGCAGTTCGACCCGGTCGGCGCCAACAAGTTCGACACGACCAGCTGCGACATCGTCAAGAACGCGCTCGCCAAGGCGGCCGTGAACTACGAAAACGTCGCCGCTGCTGCGGGAACGCCGGCCACGATCCTGATCGGAACCACGACACTGGCGGCGCCCGATCCGCGCAAGGTTGCCGGCGAGGAAAAGAAAGCCGCCATCGCCGCCTTCGCCAAGGAGGTTGCGACTGGCCTGGAGACGGTTGGCTATCCCGCCAAGGCCGATCCCGGTGAGATCAACAAGCCGCTGGTCGTTGCGATCCTGTTCTACCTCGTGCTGCTGGTGACCATGGTCTATGGCCCGATCGCGGCGATGCTGGTTGAACTGTTTCCCAGCCGTATCCGCTACACCTCGATGAGCCTGCCTTACCACATCGGCAACGGCTGGCTCGGCGGCCTGCTACCCGCCATCGGCTTTGCCATGGTCGCGGCCAACGGGGATATCTATTACGGCTTCTGGTACCCGGTGATCGTCGCCGCTGCCACCTGCGTGATCGGCCTGGTCTTCCTGCCGGAAACCTACAAGCGCAGCATCGACGACTGACGCGGAGCGCGGGGGCTTCCGAAGACGCCCCCGTCGCACCGCTTATGGCTTGAGGTTGTCCAGCACCGCCTGCCACGGCACCATCTTGAAGTTCTGCGCGCGCGGCGCGTTATCGCCATCCTGCGCCAAGAACAGGCCAGTAGGAAAGGCAGGGCCGAAGTCCCCAAGCATCAGTTCAATCCCGTCGGTATCGCTGGTTGCGCCGAACTGGCCTGCGGCAATGCGGAAGCGGCCGCGCGGTTGCGCTGTGGTCAGATCGAACAGCGCATAGGCATTGTCACCCTGGCTTGATGCGACGAGCATTCCGCCGTCCCGTCCTTCGGGTGCCAGCGCCAGCCCTTCGACATCGGCTGCCAGCCCCTTTTCCGCGCCGACCATGGCAAAGGCATCCGCCTGAAGGACCGCGGCGCGCAAGTCGACCCGCCAGATGCCAACGTCCTCCTCGGCCACGTAGAGCAGGCCGGTGCGGTCATCCACCACGCATCCCTCGGATTGCGTGCGGAAGCGGATAGAGCGCAGATGCCGCGCGGTGATCATGCCGCCAACCTCTTCTAGTGCGCTTTCCGCCACCGTGCCGTCCTTGAGCACGACATAGGCCCGCGCCAGTTCGCCTGCAGCCAGCGCCTTGCCCATGCAGAAGCCATAGGCCTCGGCTGGAGCGTGACCGGCCCCAAGGAAGCTCCTCACGCCAAGGCTGGTCAGCTTGCCCGTCGCGCCATCCAGCCGGAACAGCGCGATCTTAGGCTCAGCCAAGTCGCTGCGGTCGCTTGCCGCCACCAGCACGAAGCCGGGCCGCACCTCGCGCAAGTCGACATTGTTGAGCGCACCCGCCGCGACGAAATCGCGCACCTTGCCGTCAAGGCCATAGACATACAGCCCCGCCTTCTTGTCGGTGCCGACGATCAGGCTGGCCGCGGGATCAGCAGCATTGCGCCAGATCGCCGGGTCATCGGCGGCATCGGCATTGGCGGATCCGACCGGCGCGGTCTCAGCCGTCGCTGCCACGTCCACCGCCGGATAGGATGGTCGCGGGAACTCCTCCACGCTGGCGCAAGAAGAGAGGAACAGGACCGGGAGCAAAGCCCCCGATCCTGCCGTGACGAACTTGGCGAAAGCGGCCATCAGAAGTTCACCCGCACGCCCGCCGCATAGCGACGGCCGAAGCGTTCGTACTCGATGGTGTAGATGTCGGTGTGCGGCGTCGGGATTCCCGTGGCGGTCAGCAGGTTACCCGGCTCGGAATAGCGGCGGCCCGGCTTGTTCAGCAGGTTGGAGGCATCGAAATAGACCTCGAAGTTCTTCGTGATCGCATAGCGTGCCGAGAAATCGAGTTCGTCGTCGGCGGCCCAATAGGTATCGCCGGCATCGGTCAGGTCGTCGGCATAGCCATCAAGCCAGGTGCTGCGGCGCTGGTACTGCAGGCGCAGCGACAGGCCGTACTTCTCGTAATAGGCGCCAAGGTTGTAGACCCAGTCGGACGTGCCGGGCAGCCGTACCTTGCGGGCAGGGACGTCGCCCACCGCAGGCTTGGTCACCTCGCTGTCGTTGTACGTGAGGTTGGCGCTGACGCCGAAGCCGCCCATGAAGTCTGGCAGGCCAAGGCTTTCGGTCCACGGTTCCAGCTGCAGCTGCGCCGCCACCTCGAAGCCGAAGATGCGCCCGTCACCGCCGTTGGTGATGCCGGTGAAGGTGTACTGCGAACGATCCACGCCACCGCTGTTGAGCACGTCCGAATTGAAGGTGCGGCGCTGCGAATAGAGCACGTCCTCGACCTTCTTGTAGAAGACGCCGGCCATCAGGTAGCCCTGCGGACGCACGTACCATTCGAAATAGGCATCCACGCCATAGGCGCGTTCCGGCTTCACGCCGGGATTGCCGCCCGAGATCGTCAGGTTCGCATCGTTCACGGTCACGTTCGGGCGGATCTGGTCATAGTCCGCACGCGCCGCGCCGCTGTTGAACGAAAGCCTGAACTTCTTGTCCTCGGCTAAGTCATAATTGAGGTGAAGGCTCGGGAAAACGAGGGTCTGGCTCGCCTCGGCGGTGACAATGCCCTTGGTTCCGGCGATGTCGGCCTCGGCAATCCCGCGGTTCTTCACGTGTTCGACACGGACACCGCCGACGATTGAACCCCAGTCGTACCGCAGCGTGCCCATGGCAAATCCGGCAAAGACCTGCTCGCGCACGTCATAGATGTTCGCGGTGTTGGGCGTGAAGGTGAAATTGGCCCGCGCCGCATCGGCATATTGGCGCATCTTGTCGGTATCGAAATACCGGAAGTTGTAGCCCATCGGGATCGCGCCGAGGAACGCCTGATCAAGCGAGAAGTCGTTGTAGTTGGTGGGAATCCCGATCGTGGCGAAGTCGCCCGCCGCTGTCAGCGAGATCTGGCTTTCGTCCACTATCTTGGTGCGCTGGTCGAACTGGAAACCCAGCTTGAATGTGGCATCGCTGCCAAGGAAGCTTGTGTCCTTCGCCACGATCAGCCGGCCAGTATAGGCCTTGGTCGTGTCCACCGCGTCAAGCAGACGCAACTCGGCAAGAGGCTTGGCGAAGGTGTCGATCGCCGTAACCGCATTGCCCGCCGTGTAGCGCGTCGGGCTGGAAAGCTGCACGGTGGTGAACAGCAGCGGCGTGTTGCGGCCGGGATTGGTGAAGTCATAAGCTATCGTCGGACGGGCAGAACGCGTGGAAGGGCTGTTCCAGCGCGCTTCGCCCACCACCGAACGGTCGTCCTTGGACTCGGTGTAGTTGCCCAGCCAGTTCACCTTCCAGCCTTCGAAGAACTCGTGCGTGCCTTCGAGGGTATTGGTGAAGATCGACTGCCGGAACGCGCGGAGCGTCGAGCGCTGGTTGATGTCGATTCCGTAGACTGTGCCCTTCAGCGGCGTGTTGCCGATGCACACGTCGGCATAGCCAGTCGTCGTCGGCATGGTGTTGACCGTGGTCGGGCAGGCGGCCGAGCTGTTCGGAAGGTCGCTCTGCTTGTCATCCATGTCGAAGATGTAGTTGTCGCGCGCCTCGTCGTCGGTGAAGATCGTGTAGATCGAACGCAGCGAAATCGTGTTCTGGCTGTCGGGCTTCCAGTCCATGCGCCCCGACACCGACCAGTTGCGGCGGCGCAGGCGATAGAGCTTGTTCTCGGTCTCGCGCGCCCAGAAGCGCGTGCCGTTGCCGGGGCGCTGATCCTGGCTGACGCGCTCCCAGTCGATCTCGAAATTGTCGGTGATCATGTTGCGTTCGAAGAAGCTGCCCGAGAGCAGCACGCCGATTTCGCCGTCGCCTGCCTTGAAGCGATCCGATACCACCAGCGATCCTTCGTATTCGCGCCGGTCGCCGAGTTCGGCATAGCCGATCCCGGCCTTGCCCTGCACGTGCAGCCCGTCGAAATCGAAGGCCGACCGGGTGATGACGTTGACGTTGCCCGAAACCGTCTCGCCCGGCATGTCCGGCGTTACCGCCTTGGACACGATGACCTGCTTGGCAATGGCCGAGGGGATCGAGTCAAACCGCGCATCGCGCCCCTCGGGGCTGACGACATTGATCCCGTCGAAGCTCAACGTGGTCCAGTAGTTCGGCGCACCGCGCAGCGAGATGTAACGCGCCTGGCCTTGATCGCGCTCGATGGCAACGCCCGGCAGGCGGCTGGTGGCCTGGGCAATGTTCTGGTCGGGCAGGCGGCCGACGCCGTCGGACGACAACACCGTCACCAGTGAATCCGACTTCTTCTGCACGTCGAGCGCGGCGGCTTCGGATTCGGCAATCGGACGCTCGCCGGTCACCACGATCGGCGTCTCGGCGCTTTCCTCGGCGGCGAGGTCTTCGGCAAAGGCTGGCGTGGAAGCGAGTGCGGCAACCGAACCCAGCAGCATCGCACGAACAAGGGTGCGGCTGCTCGCCGCGGAAAATACAGATGTCATGGTAAGCCCCCTGAATGACTTGGCTGGGGAGCCCCTAGGCACTGCGTTTGACGGTCACGCGACAGTTCGAAGGCAGAACGAAGAATGCGTTTCAAACAGCCGTAACAATTGCGGAAAGAAGGGCGCGTGTTCGGTTCACACGCGACAAGCTGTCACGCAAAATGTCAGGCGGCAGGCAAGTTGCAGTGCTGCACCAGCTCGCGCAGGTCGCGCAACGCGCTGTCGCCGACAAGGTCCGGGTCAGGGCTGTCGATCACGATTGTGTCGCCCTCGGCCCGCAGTCGCACCTCTTCCAGCACCCGCGCCGATCCCGCGCTCAGCCGCCGACACAGCCGCGCCGCATGTCCAAGGGTCCGCGCCTCGAACAGCAGGTCGTCCGGGGCGAGGGCGCTCCACGGCACCTGGCCGGCACCGCCCTTGCCAAGGCTCGCCCGCAAGGCGCTGGCCAGCGCGGCGCGCCCGGCGTTGTCCACGCCCACCCAGCGCTTCTGCAGGCCCCATTCCATCGGCAGCTCGCGCCGCAGGTTCGGCTCGACCCTGCCGGCGGCAAGGCACAGCATCACCGCCGCACGCCCGACTGCCGAGTCCGCCAGCGCCGCAACCTCCCTCATCGCCGCCACCGTCGCCGCGACCAGCACTGCATCGACGCCAAGCGGCTCTACGAAGGCGCTGACTCCGGCCAGCAACGGATTCTCGCGCTGCACCGCGTCGGGCAGCGATCCGAACAGCACGCCCTCGCGCAGGCCCCATGACGAGAACACGATGCCCTTCGGCTCCAGCTTCTGCAGCAGCACCGCCAGCAACGCCGCGGCGTCGGGAATGCTTGCGGCCCGGCTCGCCGAAACGCCATCGATCTGCTGCAGCGCCTGCCCCCGCCGCGCGAACCGCTTTGCCAGCTCCAGCGCCTTGCCGGCATCGAGCGCGAAGCCGTGGGTGTCATCCAGCGGCCAGTCCAGCTGCACCATCATCGCACGGCCCAGCGCACGCATTGACCCGCCGACGAGGTAGAGCGTCGCTTCGGGCTCGGCCACCCAGTCGGCCCCCGCCAGCATCCGGCTGATCTCTCGCACGAACACCCTGTCGCCCCGCGCCCGCAACGCGGGCAGGCGCAGCGAGCCCAGCGGCAGGCTTACCCCATGGCTCGTCCCGCCAGCAGCAATGTCAACCAGTTCGAGGCTGCCACCGCCAAGGTCGCCAACGATCCCCGAAGCCCCCGGAAATGCACCAAGCACGCCCGTCGCGCTCGTCTCGGCCTCTTCATCGCCCGAAAGTAGTCGCGGCTCAAAGCCGATTTCGCGAATGCGCGCCAGGAACTCTGGCCCGTTTGTCGCATCGCGCGCCGCAGCCGTCGCCACCACGTCAACGCGCGGCACCCGTGCAAGGTCAAGCAGAGCCTTGTAGCGCCGCAGTGCCGCCAGCACGCTCTCCACCGCCTTGTCCGAAAGCCTGCCCGTTTCGGCCACGTGCTTGCCGAGCTTGGCCGTCACTTTCTCGTTCAGCAGCGTCACCGGCGCGCGCGGCGGTCCGCCATAGACCACCAGCCGCACGGTGTTGGAGCCGATGTCGATGATCGCGCGCGATTGCGTCCAATCGTAGATGGTCTGTCGAGCCTTCACTCAGCCACGGTTAGCCGCCCCGCGCCGCAACGCAAGCTTTGGTACCTTTCTTCCCTTGGAAAGCGCCGCACCGCGCCCTGAAAGCGACGGGTTGGTCATGAAATAGCCGTGGAGGTTGAACGAGGGGGCATTGTCGGATTTTGGCTTCTCGAACCGCTCGTACTCGCCATCCGGCCCCAATTCCCAGCTCTGCTCGGTATCCAGCAGGTTCGCCAGCATCACCTGGTCAAGGATCTGGTCATGCACGGTCGGGTTCTTCACCGGCACCAGCACTTCCACCCGCCGACCCATATTGCGGCTCATCCCGTCGGCCGACGAGATGAACACCCGCGCCCGCTTGTTCGGCAGGTTGGCGCCATTGCCGAAGGCCCAGATGCGGCTGTGTTCGAGGAAGCGTCCGATGATCGACTTGACCTCGATCGTCTCCGAAAGCCCCGGCACGCCGGGCTTCAGGCAGCATATCCCGCGCACCACCAGCCGGATTTCCACGCCTGCCATGCTGGCAAGATAGAGCCGGTCGATCAGGTCGGGATCGGTCAGCTGGTTGAGCTTGGCCCAGATCATCGCCGGGCGGCCCTTCTTCGCCAGCGTCACCTCGCGCTCGATGCATTCGTAAAGCTTCTCGCGCAGGTTGATCGGGCTGATCGCCAGCAGTTCGGTGTGCTTGGGCTCGACATAGCCCGTCACGAAATTGAACAGCTGCCCGGCATCGCGCCCCATGCGCGGATCGGCGGTGAAGAACGACAGGTCGGTATAGATGCGCGCGGTGATCGGGTGATAGTTGCCGGTGCCGAAGTGGCAGTAGGTCCGGTATCCGCTACCGCCATTGCTCTGGGCTTCACGCCGCACCACCATGCTCACCTTGGCGTGGGTCTTCCAGTCGACAAAGCCGTAGATGACCTGAACGCCCGCGCGTTCCAGCTGTGCCGCCCACATCAGGTTCTGCTCTTCGTCGAAGCGCGCCTTGAGTTCGACCACCGCCGTCACCGACTTGCCCGCCTCGGCCGCAGCGATCAGCGCTGCGATCACGGCTGACTGCTTGCCGGCGCGATAAAGCGTCTGCTTGATCGCCACCACGTCAGGGTCGGCTGCGGCCTGCCGCAGGAAGTCGATCACCACCTCGAAGCTTTCGTACGGGTGGTGGATCACCAGATCCTTCTCGCGGATGGCGGAAAAGCAGTCGCCGTCATGCTCGAGAATGCGTTCGGGATAGCGAGGGTTGTATGGATCGAACTTCAGATCCTGGCGGTCCTCTTCGATCACCGCGGAAAGCCCGCTGATCGCCAGAAGTCCCCGGCTCTTGATGACCAGCGCGTGATCGAGCCTGAGCTGCTGCCGCAGCAGCTTCTCGGCGTCGGCGTCGAAGTTCTCCTGCAGGTGCAGCAGGATCACCTTGCCCCGCCGCCGCCGCTGGATGGCGGTGCGGAAGTAGCGCACCAGATCCTCGGCATCCTCCTCGATCTCGATGTCACTGTCACGCAGCACGCGGAAGGTGCCGTTACCGAGGATCTTGAACCCCGGAAACAGCAGTGTCGCATGGCGCCGAACCAGTTCCTCGATCCCCACCCAAGAGGCCTTGGGCCCCGGCAGACGCACGAAGCGCGGCAGGGCAGGGGGGATCAGGATCATTTCCGTCACTGCTGCACCATCGGCGGTGCGCTGCAGCTGAAACAGGATGCCGGTGCCCTGGTTGGCGATGAACGGGAAGGGGTGCGCCGGGTCGATCGCCTGCGGCGTCAGGACAGGGACAACGTGCTCCTCGAAGTAGTCGCGCAGCCACTCGGCCTCGCCCTTGTTCAGGGCATCGTTGTCTATGATGCGGATGCTGGCCTCGGCCAGTTCGTCCTTCAGGTCGGCCAGCACGTCCTGCTGTGAATCGATCAGGTCCTTCACCGCGTCCAGCAGCGCACCCAGCTGCTGCTGCGGAGTCTTTCCGTCGATCGAAAGCTCGTCGATCTGGCGGCGGACCTGCGCAGCGATCCCTGCCACGCGCACCATCATGAATTCGTCGAGATTGCTGCCGCTGATCGAAAGAAAGCGCAGCCGCTCCAGCAAGGGATAGTCGGGGTTGACTGCCTCGGCCAGGACACGCCGGTTGAAGGCCAGCCAGCTCAGCTCGCGATTGAAGAACCGCTCCTGAACCGGCGGCAAGTCTTCAATCTGCACGCTGCTTTCCCCCGCTGACATCTTCAAGGCCATTGCGCATCTCGCGTTACAGTCGCGTGACAGTCCTGTTCCGGATGATTGCTGTCAACTCATCGTCACGCCGATGTCGCTGATCTGACGCCGAATCTCCATCATCCTGCAACAGCACACGCCTAGCAGGCCCTCGCCACACCGATGTGGTCTATGAGGGATAACACCATGCGTATCGTCGCCGTGCTGCTCGCCAGCGCTTCGCCCATCGCTGCTTTTGCAGTGGCTGCCCCGGCTTTTGCCGCAGAAGACGTCGCCCCAGCTGCTGACGCGGCTGCCGCTGCGGATTCCGCCAACGCCGAAATCGTCGTCCTGGGTTCGGGCCAGACCCGCCAGGTGCAGGAACTTTCCACGCAGGAGCTGACCATCCTCGCCTCGGGCACCAGCCCCTTGAAGGCCATCGAAAAGCTGCCCTCGGTCAACTTCCAGTCGGCCGACGCCTTCGGCAATTACGAATGGTCCACGCGCGTCACGATCCGCGGTTTCAGCCAGAACCAGCTTGGCTTCAATCTTGATGGCATTCCGCTGGGCGACATGTCCTACGGCAATGCCAACGGCCTCCACATCAGCCGCGCGATCAGCCCCGAGAACATTGGCGTCACGCGCGTCAGCCAGGGATCGGGCTCGATTGCGGCACAGTCGACCAACAACCTCGGCGGCACGCTCGAGTTCTTCTCGATCGATCCCAAGGACGTGCTCGGCGCCGACGTTTCAGCCTCCTATGGTTCGGCGGAGACATACCGTGGTTTCGTCCGTGTCGCGCTCGGCACGGCTGACGGCGCGCGCGGCTATGCCTCGGTACAGTATCAGGATGGCAAGAAGTGGAAGGGCGATGGCAAGCAGCGCACGTTCATGGCCAATGCCAAGGCCGTGCTGCCGCTGGGCGAAACCGTCGATCTCGATGGCTACATCAGCTATTCCGACCGCGCCGAGCAGGACTACCAGGATCTCAGCCTCGAGATGATCGATCGTCTCGGCTATGACTGGGACAACTTCGGCCCCTCGCGCTATGCCGAAGCCATCAACATTGCCGATATTGCCGCGAATACGGGCTACAGCGGCGTCACGCCGACCAATCCCGCTGCAGGAACCACCTATCCGTCGCCGTTCATCATCGCCGATGACGCCTATTACGACGCCTCCGGTCTGCGCAAGGATACGCTTGCCGCGCTGGGCCTGACCATCCAGACCGGCGATACCGGCAAGCTCGCCGTCAAGGGCTATTACCACGAGAACGACGGGCAGGGCACCTGGGGCACGCCGTATCTGGCCAGTCCATCGGGCGTGCCGATGTCGATCCGCACGACCGAATACGACATCAAGCGCAAGGGCGTGTTCGCCTCGTGGACGGGCGAATTCGGCTTCAACCAGCTGCTGATCGGCGGTTGGTACGAAAAGAACGACTTCATCCAGTCGCGCCGCTTCTATGGATACGAAAGCCGCACCAATCCGGGCCGCGATCACCTTGATTTCCAGCGCAACCCATTCTTCACACAGTGGTCCATCGCGTTCGAAACCGACACGCTGCAATACTACGTCTCGGACGATATCGACCTTGGCGATCTGAAGGTAAATCTGGGCTGGAAGGGCTACTCGGTCGACACCAACGCCTTTGCGCTGGTCAACACCAACAGCCGCGCCACCGGCGACCTCAAGGTCGAGGACTGGTTCCAGCCGCATGTCGGCCTGAACTACAAGTTCGGCAACGGTCTCGAAGCCTTTGCGGGCTTTACGCAGGTGACGCGCGCCTATCAGGCCTCCACCACCAGCGGCCCGTTCTCGTCAACGCAGGCTGGCTTCGATGCGATCAAGGACACGATCAAGCCGGAAAGCTCGGACACCTACGAAGCGGGCTTGCGGTACAACACCGGCATCGTGAATGCCTCGCTTGCAGGCTATTATGTCGATTTCCGCGATCGCTTGCTGGTCATCCCGACTTCGCTCGGCATCGTCGGGGCCACCAACGCCCTGCAGAACGTCGGTTCGGTCCGCGCGCTCGGCATCGAAGCGGCAGTGGACGTCAAGCTGCCGGGTGGCTTCGGCGCTTTCGCGTCCTACAGCTACAACGATACCACGTACCGCGATGATGTCGTCATCACTGCAGGAGGCGTCACCACGATCCGTCCCACCAAGGGCAAGACCGTGGTCGATACCCCCAAGCACCTGCTGCGCGGCGAACTGTCGTATGACAGCGACACCGTGTTCGGACGGGTCGGGGTGAACTGGATGTCGAAGCGCTACTTCACCTACCTCAACGACCAGTCGGTGCCCGGTCGCGCGCTCGTCGATGCCACCATCGGCTATCGCCTGAACATCGGCCAGCGCCAGCCGATCGAACTGCAGGTGAACGCGGTGAACCTGTTCGACAAGCGTTATGTCGCCACAATCGGCTCGAACGGCTTCGGCTTCAGCGGTGACAACCAGACCCTGCTGGCGGGCGCGCCACGCCAGGTCTTCGTCACGCTCAAGGCGGGCTTCTGATGATGCGCGGCCTTTCATCTGCAAGGGCCCTGATTGCGGGCGTCGTGCTGCTTGGTAGCACGGCGCCCGTCGTCGTTAAGGCCCAGGAAGCGCGCAAGTCCGTCCTGCTGATCTCGATCGACGGTCTGCGCCCCGGCGACGTGCTTGAAGCCGACAAGCGTGGCCTCAGGATTCCCAACTTGCGCCGGTTCCTCAAGGAAGGGGCCTATGCCACTGGTGTGATGGGCAATCTTCCCACTGTCACCTATCCCAGTCACACTACGCTGCTCACCGGCGTCGCCCCGGCGATGCACGGCATCGTCAGCAACACCACCTTCGATCCCAGGCAGATCAACTACGGCGGCTGGTACTGGTACGCGCAGGACATCACCGCGCCCACGCTGTGGGACGCCGCCAAGGCGGCGGGCCTCACCACCGGCAACGTCCACTGGCCAGTCAGCGTCGGGGTCAAGTCGCTCACCTGGAACATGCCGCAGATCTGGCGTTCGGGCCACGGCGATGACCGCAAGCTGATCCGCGCGCTGGCGACGGACGGCCTCTACGAAGCGCTCGAACACGATTGCGGCGCCTATGCCGACGGGATCGACGAAGGTGTCGAGGCGGACGAGAACCGCACGAAGTTCGCCGTGCGCCTGATCGAGACGAAGAAGCCGGAGTTCCTGACGGTCTACCTCGCGGCGCTCGACCATGAGGAACACCTTTTTGGCCCGGGGAGCGCAGAGGCGAACGCCGTGCTCGAACGTCTGGATGCCGCTGTCGGCAAGCTCGTCGCCGCCGAACTCGCCGCGCGCCCCGACGCGACAATCGCGCTGGTCAGCGACCACGGCTTCGTCGCCACCGACACCGAAGTGAACCTGTTCCGCCCCTTCATCGACGCTGGCCTCATCAAGCTTGGCGCCGACGGCAAGGTTGCATCGTGGGACGCCATGCCGTGGCCGTCGGGCGGCTCGATCGCCATCGTCCTCGCCCGCCCCGATGACGCCGCGCTCAGCGGTCTGGTCGGAGCACTGTTGGAAAAGCTTGCCGCCGATCCACAGGCGAAGATCGCAAAGGTCATCGACAGGGCGGAGATTGCCAGACTGGGTGGCAATCCGCAGGCCAGCTTCTTCGTCGATCTGAAGCCGGGCGCACTGGCAGGGAACTTTGCGGTCGACGCGCCGCTCTCGAAACCCTCGCGCTACAAGGGGATGCACGGCTATTTTCCGGCAATGCCCGAGATGCGATCGACCTTCCTCGTGATGGGCAAGGGCGTGGCCAGGGGGCGCAGTCTGGGCGAGATCGATATGCGCGCGATCGCTCCGACCTTGGCCAATGCCATGGGGGCGAAACTGCCCGATGCACAGGTCCCTGCTGTGAAGGTCGGCGAATAGGCTTTGCCCTTCAATCTCCGGGGAGAGTTGGGGCTCTGCCCCGGAGAGTTGGGGTAGAGTTGCCCGAGAGTCCGAAAGAGTTGGAAAGCTCTCCGGATGGCGACCACGTTGCGGAATCTTGACGAGATTGGAATGCGTTGGCGCGACTCAGCAGGCCTGCCGCAAAAGTCTACGGCGCATTCCCGCTAACAATTGGCAAACCATGAAACGCGGCCTTTTTCGCACGATCGACACATTCCTGGGGGAATGCGCCCGCGTCCACGAAGACGCCGGCGACGCCTTTCCTTACCTCCGTCCCGAACTCTATCGCCGGCTTGGTTTTACCCCGGCCTACGAAGAACTGCCTTTTCGCGCAGATGCCACTGAGGCTGCGGCACGGCGGCGGGCCTGACGCACAAGAAAAAGAGCCCCCGCTTTCGCAGGGGCTCTGATGTTCTTGCCACAAGGCGTTGGGTTTACACCCTTTCCTTCAGCACCTCGGCCAGCGTCTCGCCCAGCAGCGAGGGCGAGGCGGAGACCTTGATGCCGGCGGCTTCCATGGCC